>CAZTBA010000474.1:0-4309 GCA_964611725.1 uncultured bacterium | reverse complement strand
AGTGGAGTTCTCCGACATAATTCTCTATCTCCTCTATTCTCTTCCTGGTATCTTCAGGACCAGGCACTTCCGATATGGCATCGACATCACCTATGTTGTAGCCAGGCATCGGACCATACATGATCGTAAACGGTACATCATGTCCGATGTGCAGCAGAAAAGGTGGTGCTTCCGCAAGCCGCTTCATGTAGTCCGGGTTATTGACGTGGTCAGATCCGTAGTCGATTATGTACGTAAAAGGTGTGGAAGTTCTCCATATCTCATCCATAAAAAAGTCCTTTCCTTTGAAAATGGGTCGTCACAGGAGTGAAAGCTGTTCCGGACCTGCCTTTGGGAGTTCCATCTCTCCGGCGACTCGGTGTGCAAGCCGTGTGCTCTCAGGGAGCCGGTATCCCCGGCAGCAGCCTGGGAGGCATCCCCAGAAGGGGATGCCAATGCCGCCTTGGTCTTGAATTCTGCACTGCATCATCTATACAGGTCTATGACAATTGAGCAGTTAGCTTCCTCAGGCCGGCAAGCATTCACCCTTAAGTTGTCGAAACTTTACGGCCTTCCGGTGGAATTGCTCAAAGAAACGACCTGCTAAGACATCTCGCGGGCCTATGCAGTCGACATTTTGCACCTTCCTTTCTTCGAAAAATATAACCTCTATTTGCTGTTTCGCCAAGTGCTCAATCTCTGGGATGCGCTTCAACTTCCTTGACAGACTTACACCGTTGTGAGCCAATTCCCCCTCATGCCCGTAATAGAATCGACCACAAGCCACATGCAAACTGCTACTATATATCCCACAGCCAGACCGATGAAGAATGGCTTAAGCTTCCGATAAGACCTCGCTCCGCCATATTTGAGTATCACAGTCTTTACAATACATGCGATGAGCATGCCGAAGCTCCAGTGACCCGCGATACCGCTCGCCGGAAGGGATATCGGGTGCACAGGCCACCACATAAGCCTTTGCCGTGCAAACATCAAAATCCACATGAGAAATGCCCCTATCCCCGTCCACATCCACCCACCCCAATTGACACCTGTGGGATTGCTGACACGGCTGGCAATAAACTGTGGTGGCAGCATAGCACCCCAATAGAAATACAATGACCCATAGCCCAGGTTTAAACCTCCCATATCGTAAGCCACCTTAAGAATGAAAAATCCTGCGCTTACACACGTGACCACTATAGCGATTGCCAACGCCGGCACCAAAGGACGCTTTGAGCCGGGGATATTCTCGGATATCTTAAGCCCATGGGCACAGGAAGTCATAACAGTGGACCGGGTATCACCAGCCCACGCATACATAAGCACAAGGGAAGCCAATCCCCTATTCCCCAGAGCTGAACTACCGAATCCCGAAACCATAAAGCTACCCGGACTAATAGGGGGAAATGCATGTATTATTCCCCCTTGAGAAACGATACGGGCCTGCCCGAAAAGTATCACCAAAAAACTAAGTAGAAACACCAAAGCTGCCCAGAAAGGCAATCCGGCACTCCAAATCCAGATCAACATGATTATAAATCCTATTAAAACACCAAAGACAGCCGTACGGTAGGATATCATTTCTTCAGAATCATCGATTCCCGGATCACCCCTAAAAGCTTTAATGAGAACGCCCTTAAGATGTCTCCTTGCCAGCCAGAATGTCATAACTACTAATGTGATCATTGCCCCCATATTCTGGTGCGCACGTATCGAATCGGTCCAACCACTGCTCATATAGTCAAGGCTCTCAACACCTGAAATGCCCAACATCCTTAACATTCCCACCTCAATCATGGTCAAAAAGTTCAGAAACCAGATTCCAAAGGAGATATCAGTCGGAACAAGATAACCCAGCGAGAGCGACAAGAAACCAAGGATAATATGATAATAGACCGTATTGCGAAACAAGGGTATATGGACTGCAAGCCTGATTGGGGGAACAGCAGGAAAATAGGCATGCAATCCATTGATAAATCCGATGCAAAAGGGGATAGCAAAACCTATCCACATAATCTTGTTCTTGAAAAAACTGCTAAAGAGAGACCCGGGAGACAATCCCTCTGTCATCTCAACCGGAATCTGTGCCAGAGGATAGCTTAGCTTCTCATGTCTGACCCATTGTTTGCGAAAAATAACCATCAAGCAGATCACTACCAGGTAAAGTGACGCCAAAAGCAGAGCCCAAAACAAGATCGGACCTACCCATATTTTCCATGGAATCCCATAGCCTGATGGGCCACCTTCATAGAAATGACGGATCGCTTCAGAGTCACGCGGCACCAACCATTCCGAAATATACGGCTGCAGGAGATTCTCCCATTGGTTCTCTGGGGTAGCATAGTAGTAAACACCTGGTATAATGGCCAATAAAGTATTTACCCCAAAAATCGGTAGTGCTGCCGCTACTATCATCATCACATAAACAACCAGAAGCTCTTCCCGGGATAAGCTAAGCTGCCAACCTTTGTATGTTGCCAGAATAACCAATCCAAAAACAAATAGGAGAATCCCAGAGAAGAATCTCCACTCCAAATTCCACGAAGCCGGAAATGTTATCAATGCAAGGCTTAGGGCAAAACCGATCCAGGAAAGTTTGGTACTTCGCTGCAGTAACTTTATCGCCACGTTGACAAAACCAACTAGTGCAAAAAACAGGAAGATAGCCGCATCGTTGGCAAAATTTGAGAGGAGCCAGGAACCCTGAACAATCATCCATCCATAGTGAGGTCCCACACCTATAGCAATGCTGAGAAAAGCCCCGTATATGAAAGCTTTTTTCGTAAAAGCTTCAGATATACCTCCTGTTTTTGATAAAACAATAAACTTACTCATTCCAAAACTCTTTTTTCACTAAGGCTTCATATCGACAGAGTGATCTCCTCAATCCCGACCTCTTCCCAGTCCATAGAAGCTTGGCTATCTGGTTGCCACTCTGTCTATTTTGTAGATATAGTCGGCATCTCAGACGAAAATAAACCTGTTCCGCCCGGCGAGGGAAGATCTCTTGATTCACAATGATCTCAGGTAATACTCCGCATAAGCTGTGCCCTTCCAATTCTCCAAAAGCTCCCTGCCAAGTTCATTTGAGAGCTCACCATCGCCGAACGAGTGCAGAACCGCTGCCCTGTGGTAGAGCATGCCGGCGATCGGCTCATCTTCAAATCTTGCCACATGTTTCCTCGGTCCACCTTCCTCCTCGGGCTCCTCCCAAAGGTCGAGGTTCCTGAGATCGTCGGGGAGCTTCGAATAGAGCTTTTTCAGGTGCTCCAGCTTGTCCTTATCCTTACCACCATCGGTGAATATATCAAGTCCGGACACGACATCCCACCTCTCTAAGGGAATCCTGTTCCTGCGGTACATCGGGCGCTCCTCGTCTCCGCTTCGGTCATAAATCCTGATCTTTTCCTTGCCGGCTATCCTCTCCATAAGCCTGACGAGCTTGGAGTATGTCAGCATCGATACGGGGAGCCTGTCCTCCCTGGAGAATTGGTAGACGAAGAAATCGCTGAACCGTCCTTTGTGCTGGTATTTCAGATGAGTGCTACGGGGAGTCGGTGCCCCTTCATCGTAGACCATGAGCGAAAAGCGTGCTTCTTTGCTGAATCGGGGAGCGATAAACGGCGGCTCTGACTTTTCTTCGGGCTCGTCGGATTCATCAGGAGGATCTTTGGGCTGGAGTGGTGCGTCCTCCGGAACTTTCACTATGAACACTTCGGTATCACCTTTTGGGAGCACATCCATAAGTCTCACCCTTGCCTCGCCCTCAGGTGTGAACGCTTCGAGATCGAACGTGAAGTCCTCCGGGAAATCACCCGGAGCCGGTTCCTTTATGAACTCTTCACCAAACTGATCTACGGGGACGAACCTATCCGCTGTGCTGCAGGTTATGAGGACAGGGTTAGTTATGAGATCAACGAGGTGAACGGGCGATGCCGCCATCCAGTTCTCGTCACCCGCTTTATCCTTACCCAGACGCCTGGCCATTTCATGTGCCAGAGGATTTGTGGGAATTACTTCAGGGGCGGTTATCTGCTCAGATTCAAGGCCTCCGTTGAAGCGCGCCCCTCCCGTCATGTAGAGGAGGTTATATGTCAGGTTTAAAAGAGGAGCGATCGCAATCGCTGCGGTCACAGGGAAAATCTCCGCGCATGCGATAAGCGTCTGATATCCCCCTGCGCTCCCCCCCATAAGGCCAACCCTCGTCTGATCCACATATGGTATCCTCCTTGCGAGCTGGGCAAGCTGCAGGGAGATGTTGAGCCCGTCCCCAACGAGGTTCTCCGCGTGTTCGAACGGGAGGTTGCGGGGAGTAAGGACCATCCAG
>CAZTBA010000473.1:0-4311 GCA_964611725.1 uncultured bacterium | reverse complement strand
GTTCCGTTCTATTCCAAGTCGATGACGGGATCGGGGTCAGGACCGTTGCCAGGCCAGATGGCCCTGCAGAACTTAGCCGAGGCGATGAACACCTACACCAATATAGAAACCGATATAAAACCGATACAGACCCTCGATTCAAAAGAGCTGTTCAAATCCCCTCTCGTCCTCTTAGCTCCGACAATGAGATTTCAACTCCGTGATAATGAGATCCAGAATCTCGGCAGGTATATGCGCGATGGTGGACTCCTCTTTATAGACGATGCCAGGGCTGAGAGGAGAGGGCCGGTGGACATGGCCATACGCGATCTTCTGAGAAAAGCACTCGGTAAATATGCGTCCTTCGAACGTCTCCCGGATGACCACCCCATATATCGCTCCTTCTTCAATTTCGACAGTCCCCCGACAGGGTTGGACACCAGGGCGAGATACAGGGCCCCATACCTCGAGGGAATATACCTTGAAGGTAGACTCGTAGCTATTATATCTAACAAAGGCTACAGCGTCATTTGGGGGAGAACCCAGAAAGGGCTCAGGGAGGAAAGGCAACTTCAGTTCGGCGTAAACGTCATAGTTTTCGCCCTCCTTCAGGAAGGCTCCATAACGAATAAGCTTATGAGATCCAAAAAGTCAGAAGAAAGCTAAAAGGCAAAGGTAAGAAAGCGAGATGGAAGAAACCAGCCAGAGTCCTAAACTGTACCCAATAGCTTGATAACTCAATGACTTAAATCAGAAAGGCAATTCCCCACTTTCAACTTTTAGGTAACCTTCGAAATACTTCTGTGCCTTCTCGATGCCTGCTCTTCCCAGTCTAATCCCCATCTATTAGGCAAGATTTAAAGCTCCCCTCTCCGCTTGCGGAGAGGGGATAGAAGTGAGGTTTTAGAAACAGACAATAAAGGCTCCGTAAAAATTACCCGACTTTCCCCGCTAAATTTTGACCGGTTTCTCCTGAGCGGCAGACCTGTCGGCTGCGAATATCACCTCATGTGTCCTGAAGGCATTTTTCATATCCACAAGCGTATCCATGTCGTTCAGTATGCAGTCCACAAAATGGTCTATTTCCCCTTCGAAAGGATGATGCGTGACATCGCCGCTGTCCGGAAGGATTGTGGGAATCATGGCCCAGGCTGTCTGCCCGGAAAGCCTGTCCGAATAGAGCTGGTTATTTCTGATTGTGCCATTTTTCCCAAGCAGAAATACGTTAAATACATACGGCATCTTGCATTCTATAGAGGAGGCAACTTTTCCAATAGCGCCATTTTTGAATTTGAATATCGTCACTTGCGTCGGATCGTACTCATATTCCTTTAGTTCTTCCGCACCACCTTTCACGGAATAAGCCGAAACCTCAACGACATCATCTCCTATAAACCACAGTAGTCCGTCGACAGCATGGCAGCCTGCGGAAATGAGTGAGCTTACCCCGATATCCTTCTTCACGTTCCAGGCATATTGCTTATACCACGGACCAATCCCGTGGAAATAATCGACTTCGCCGTAAAATATATCCCCTATCTCCCCGCTATCTATGAGCGATCTTATTATCCCGAAAAGCGGGTTCCATCTCAGAACGAAGCTGGTCAACGTTTTAACCCCGGCCTTTTCGACGGCATACCTTACGGAGTTAAGCTCCTCCATGTTCAGTGCTATAGGTTTCTCCATGAGGATATGCTTTTTAGCCTCTGCCGCTTTGATTGCTTCTTCTGCATGGAGATGGTTGGGAGTGCATATTGAGATTATGTCTATGTCCTTCCTCTCAAGCACCTTATCGTAATCGGTATAGATGTCACAGCTTATACCACACTCCTTCATCTTGCCACCGACCCCTTCCTCGGTCCTCCCACAGAGGACTTTGACCTCGGTATGGGGATTTCTCTCATATGCTGCGATATGCTCACCAGATACCCATCCGCTTCCGATCACCGCAACTCCAAGCTGAGCCATGTTACCACCTCCGATCTAAGTCTGGTAAAACCCATGTAAACGTAATATAAGGATCCTATCCCATATACTCGACCGCTATCATGTAAAAGGTAACCCGCACCGAGGATAGCGTCTTCATCGTGAGGTGAGAGCACTGCTACAACCTCGTTATTTCCTCTCCAGTCCGGAAAGGGGAGATCGACGGAATCGCTCTTCATCCTCTTCTGCAGATCATGGAAAACAAACCCCTCTATAGCCCAATCCTTCCTAAGCTACAAATCGTCCGATGTGATCAAGTCTCAGATACTGCAACCTTTTCCCGTGAAAAGAGATTGTAAAGGAGGGCTGTCAACCAGCCTGCGATGAAACCATCCACGAAACCATATGCGAGTCCGATAAACGCCCCCGCTATAGATACAGAATAGCCCCAATAAAACTTTTCCAGGAGCACAAGAGTCTTCCCGCCCTCTATACCCACGATCCAGAGAGTGGCTATAAAGATCACCAAGCCCCATACTATTCCGCCTGAAAGTCCCAGAGCAAGTTTGTTAAGTTTCATCTCTAACACCCATCCTTTCCCCTCTAAAAAGGGATAAGATATGTCTTGAATCATACGATCGAGACACTTTTAGGGTCCCCAAGCTCTTCGGCACCTGTCAGGAACAAAGATCGACTGCCCGAACCGAAAGGTCTTCGTCCGGGAGCATATAACTTCTTAAAATCCTTAGGGGATGTCAAAGCTAATATACCATCTGAGACCTTTTTGTCAATGAAAATCTGGCTTGCGTAAGATGGGTAAAATGAATATTTTTCGTTACAAATACCGAACTTTAACGGCTGCCGGGATGCGACAAATGGTGTCTTCACCCGGTAGAAAACGAAAATATTGAGCATCGAAGGCGGGTGAACTACTACCGGGCAAGCTCACTGGCTATTCATTCGCGTTTGGAGTCGGAAATAAACCGTATCCCTGAAACCCGGGTATCTGTCTTGCGCAAAGGCAGCTCCATGATCTCATGGAAAGGAGAGGACATGTCCGACATCGGCATCACGAGGGAAGAGGCTATCAGGCTCCTGGAAGATAACCTCAAAAACGAGAATCTTGTCAAGCATTGCCTTGCCACCGAAGCCATAATGAGGCAACTCGCCATAAGGCTCGATGAGAACGAGGAATTGTGGGGGATAGCAGGGTTACTCCACGATATCGATTTCGAACAGACCAAAGATTCACCGTCCGATCACACGCTTATGGCCGAAAAGATATTGAGAGAGCACGGAGTGAGCGAAGAGGTGATATCAGCCATCAAATCACACAATGCCGAAGAACTCGGTTTCGAAAGGAAGGACAGGATCGAGCACCTCCTGGCGGCAGCCGAGACAATCACCGGACTCATCGTCGCCGCAGCGCTCGTTCGCCCGGATAAAAAGCTTGCCGGTGTTAAGGTAAAATCGATAAAGAAAAGGATGAAGGAAAAGGCCTTTGCCAGGGCCGTGAGGAGGGAGGTAATAGCCGAGTGTGAGGAGGCAGGTCTGAGCCTCGACGAGTTCATGGGGATAAGCCTTAAGGCTACGCAGGAGATAAGTGATAAGCTCGGGCTCTAAGCCACAGGAAAAGTTTATCACAAGTAATTGATTTATATCAATTTGAGTTTAATACCTGTGTTTTTTTGCCTGAAAATGATACTAATCGAAATAGGCTGTCAGCTATCAGCAGCAAGACAAAAAAGCTGAAAGCTAACAGCTAATCGCTGAGCACTTATCTCGTGGCTATCTTTTACGGACAGAGGAAATAGTCTCATAATCAACTGAAGTGAGTATTTCTCATGGCTCCCGGTGTTTCGTCCTGTAGGCCAGGAGTAGGACAAGCCCGGACAGGTTCAGTGCTGCCGTTATAAGGCAGGAAGGAATTATCCCTATTATCGGCACAAGCACAGTGCTCACAAGGATCGCACCGAAGCACGAGCCGAGAAGATCCACGCCGTAGAGCAGCCCGGCCGTCCTTCCGACTTCACCACCTTTTGCCAGGCATATCTTCCCGGCCAGGGGGAATTGAAAACCTCCTATAAATCCGGCTACAACCGGGAGGAAAGAGAATGCTACCCCGAGACCGGCATAGAAGCCCGGGTTGCCCTTGAACTGTGACAAACCGTAGAATATCAATGGGAGAATGAGGGGGTAGATGAAGATCGAAAGCTGGGTCCAGGTGTAGGCCTTGAGGTCATCCTTGAAATTTCCCATAACCCTGTTTACCGTCCAGCTCCCGAGCGAGAGGCCGATCATAAAAGAGACAATTATAAGCCCCAGTCTGTAGTAAACATAGCCGTAGAGCACCTGGAATGCTACTATGACCACCACCTGGAAACTCATTTCGGAAAGGCCGGTGGT
>CAZTBA010000472.1:0-4311 GCA_964611725.1 uncultured bacterium | reverse complement strand
GCCTTCACCAGCCCTCTGGAAAACGTGCACCGAACTCAGGTGGTTTGCCATCTTGCAGAGCGATACCAGAGAATCAACCTTCCTGGTTATCTGAGTATTTATCTGCTTTATCTTTCCTTCATATTCCTCTGCTTCTCGCATCTTCTCCCTGAGCATAGATGAAAGATTGTCCAATGAGCTACCTATCTCGCCTATCTCATCCTCAGAAGATAGCTCACCTCC
This sequence comes from uncultured bacterium, assembly GCA_964611725.1. GTDB lineage: Bacteria > Latescibacterota > CAZTBA01 > CAZTBA01 > CAZTBA01 > CAZTBA01. Next base: position 4,089 of record CAZTBA010000472.1, on the reverse strand, counting down.
GGATATCTTCCCCTCGGGAACAGCTTTCTTCGCATTTTCCCTTAGATCAAGAAGTACCTTTGACACCTCCTGAAGAAGCTTGTACCCAAGAAGGGAAAGCAGCATCGCTGAGCCCACAAGAAAGATTGTCTCTGTGGAAATAGGCTTTTCACCAACAAGATTGACGATTATGTAGGTGAGAATAAGTATCGGAACAAGCGAAACAAGAGCATATATTATCCCCACCTTCTTCAGAAACCCCTGGGATCTTATAGAAAGCAAACTCTTAAATCCCATACTGACCCTCCTCCTGACATCCAAAAGCTTAACACCTGTTCCCCTCAAGTTCCTCTATATATGCAAGGGCACGCTCCAACAAGAAGACATCTCTCATAGGACAGGATCTCCAAAATATCGGATGCCAATTCTATGCCCTATAGGTTTCTCCCGAAGCAATTTCCCAGGCTCTGAAAGCTGCCTCCACTGCTGCCTTTATCTCTCCATGATCATACGGCTTCAAACAATAATAGACGACACCATGCCTTCGGGCAGCAGCCTCAACCTCAAAGGAATCCTCTGAAGAGGTGAATATCACCTTTATATCGGGCCTTACGGAGAGGATCTCTCTCAATATGTTAATCCCCTGACCATCTTTCAGCTTGGCGTCTATTATAGCTGCTTTGAACTGATAGATCCTGGCAAGTTCAAGTGCAACCCAACTGCTGTCAGTCATCACGAGATCAAACCCTTTGTTGCCAAGTATTAATCTGAGGCTGCTTATATCTTCGGGATCGCCATCGACTACAAGAACTCCCCTTTCAAGTCCCATTCATACCTCCTCAAAGATGTGGATCGCGTTTGCCTCCACCTGATCTGTAATGCAAAAGACGTGCCAAAATGGGATTCTAATATATATGACCCTGTTTTTGAAAGGCTTATTTGAGGAGAAGCTGAGGCGAGAAATATCAATTTATGTGCGTTTATGTCACAAGAGGGAGAAGTTTCTTAATCATAAGTTTTTAATTATCAGTAGATTATAACGAAAGAAGTAGATATGCTACATGTGACAATATGTCACGCGCTGGGGGTGACGTCGGAAAACCTGTGCGGCTGCATATCCGAGGCTAAATATCTATCTGGTATTTTTCGATCTTTCTGTAGAGGGAACGCCTGCTTATCCCAAGTATCTGAGCAGCCTTCGCTTTGTTGCCAGAAGTCCTTATGAGAACTGACCTTATGTGTTCCATCTCCATATTCTCAAGGCTCATACCTCCTTCATGCTTAACGGAGGTAACGGGGGTTGTGACGACTTCTGTATCCTCCCTTAAGTTCGGGGGAAGGTTATTCAACTCTATGTATTTGCCATCTGCTACGGCAGTTGCCCTCTCGAGAGCATTTCTGAGCTCCCTGACATTGCCAGGCCAATGATAGTTTTCTAAGATTGACATAACCCGAGGTGATAAGCCCACTACATTTTTGCCAAGCCGTTGGTCCAAGGATCTCAGGAAGTGCTCGCATAGGAGAGGTATATCCTCCTTCCTCTCTCTGAGCGGAGGAAGGTAGATCGAGGAGACATTCAGGCGATGATAGAGATCCCTCCTGAATCTATCCTCATCGACAGCACTCCGAAGATCTCTGTTGGTGGCAGCCAGCACCCTCACATCAACCTTGATTATCTCCTCTGAGCCTATAGGCTGAACCTCTCCCCCTTCTATCACCCTCAACAGTTTCACCTGAGTCGTCGTGGGCAGCTCACCTATCTCATCGAGAAATATCGTTCCACCGTCGGCAATGCTGAAAAGACCGCGCTTTGTCCTCATCGCTCCAGTAAATGCCCCCTTGACATGGCCAAAAAGCTCGCTTTCAAGTAAGGTGTCCACAAGGGCGGAACAATTGCATGGGACAAAGGGCTTGTCCCTCCGCGGACTGAGCTCGTGTATGACATTGGCTACAAGCTCCTTCCCGGTTCCTGTTTCACCCATCACCAGAACGTTTATGGAATGCCTGGCAAGAGATTTTATTATGGAAAATACCTCGAGCATCGGGCGACTCCTGCCCACAATACCGTGGAAATCCCCACCCTCAGACTGCCACTCAAGCCTCTGAGCTTTGTCTTCGAGGGCCTTCTTGTCCCTGATGTGGCCTAAAATGTTCCCAAGCTTAACGAGATCAAGTGGCTTCGGAAGATAATCGTAAGCACCGAGCTTTATCATCTGAACTGCCGACTCTATTGAAGAATAGCCGGTTATCATGAGCACATCTAAATCCGGGTAGGTGGACTTGATCTCGCCCAGTAGCTCCAACCCTGATATCCCAGGTAGCATTATGTCCAGGATTATGATATCTACCGGAGTTCTCTCTATGAAACTCATAGCACTGTCCCCTCTGTCGAGGGTATATACCTCAAAACCTTTCTCCGAAAGGAAATCCAAACAGAGTTCCCTTACATATTCCTCATCGTCTACAACGAGAACTTTCATTTTTGATTCCATAGGAGGCCTCCTTTCCCACAAAAAAATATGATAATTGGACAAGGAAAGCAAGGTTTTTCTCTTGACGCATGTATCTCGGAGGCTTTATCTTCACCAGCTAAGAACTCCATGACAGCGGTTTCCCGCAACGAATGTGAACCTGACGCCGTAATCGGGACTAAGATGGCCTTCTTGGAGGCCGGCCCCGGGTGCTGAAAGTAGGCTTTTGAGAGCTGTCTCAAACCTCCGGTGGTAGCTTCTTAATTACAGCATATAATGAAAAAAGAGTATTGGATATGCACGCGATCATAGCCTTTCTGCCTATTCTTGTGGTAATTGTCCTTATGGCCGGTTTCAATTTGGACTCCAGGAAAGCCCTTCCGCTGGGTTGGCTTCTCGCAGCAGTTATAGGATTAACATTCTGGCGGATGGATTTAACGCATGTTATCGGTTACTCCATTTTCGGACTGTTCAAGGCCCTTGATATCATTATAATCATCTTCGGTGCCGTTGTAATTCTGAATACCCTGAGGCAATCCGGGGCTATGTTGACTATCAGTAATGGTCTCAAAAATGTAACCACTGACAGACGGGTGCAGGTTATCATCATTGCCTGGATGTTCGGTGCGTTCATAGAAGGAGCGGCGGGTTTTGGGACCCCGGCCGCATTGGCAGCACCGTTACTCGTGGGGCTGGGTTTTCCCCCGCTCGCCGCAGCGACCATCACCCTCATAATGAATTCGACCCCTGTCGCTTTCGGGGCTGTGGGGATACCTTTTCTTGCCGCCGTAAGCACGGTGGCAGATAATCTCAACAGTGCCGGCATTGATGCGAGGGCGTTCTCAAATGCACTCGCGAGGTATACGGCTTTAACACATATGCTTGTCGGAACCTTTTTGCCACTACTTGCCCTTGCGATCCTTACAAGGGCGTTTGGCGAAGAAAGATCGATCAGACCGGCCCTGAGAGCAGCCCCATTTGCGATCCTTGGCGGGATCGCTTTCACGGTGCCATACTATTTCAGTGCCCTTTATCTGAGCCCGGAGCTCCCATCTATCATAGGAGGGTTGACCGGGCTTATAATCGTAATCCTTGCAGCAAGAAAGGGTTTCCTTGTTCCGAAACAACCGTGGGATTTCCCTGAACAGTCAGTCTGGCCCTCCCAATGGAAGGCCCAGGTTCATATCGAAGAAACCACACAATCGGATATGTCACTGGTCAGGGCCTGGCTGCCATATATCCTGATAGCCGTTATCCTTGTGATTACTCGTATACCTGAATTTGGGCTACAGGGAATTCTCTCTTCCGCCAAGATCACCTTTCCCCGTCTGTTGGGAGTTGAAAACACTTATGAGTTCAGATGGGCGTACCTTCCTGGGATTATACCCTTCATGCTGATAGCACTTGTTACCCATGTAATCCATGGAATGAACGCCCGTCAGATAAGAAGTTCCTGGCTTTCCTCCTTCAGACAGGTCTACGGTGCGGCCATCGCACTCTTTACAGGTATCGCTATGGTGCAGCTGATGCTTAACTCGGATGTCAACAAAGCAGGACTTCCCTCCATGTTGTCAACTATGGCCAGCGCACTTGCGGGCATTGCCGGAAAGGCTTTCGTGCTGGTCTCTCCCTTTATCGG
>CAZTBA010000471.1:0-4327 GCA_964611725.1 uncultured bacterium | reverse complement strand
GGCCACCAGTCCTGCGAGTCGGTCATCAGCGCATAGAGGTCCTTCTTCAGGGCCTTCAGGTCGAGTTTCTTGAATTCCTCAGCGTAGTTGAACGCCTCGCCCATCGGATTGCTCATGTGCGAGTGCTGATGAAGAATCTTGAGGTTCAACTGGTTCGGCCACCAGTCCCGGTTCGATGTGCCACCGCCAGCAATGGGTTTGTTAGTTGCGCCCGTTACTGGGCACTTGCTGTTTTCATTCATCTCTGCTCTCCTTTCCTTTCAGGTTTGGGTTTGTACAGCTAACGACTGCATCACCGGCGCGATCAGCGTCCGGTGAATGCTGATGTTAGAACTTGAGTCCACATATTTTTGATTTACAAAACCGTTAATGCAAAAGCCGTAGTACAAACACGCCCCAACCCAAATAACGCCGGCCATACTTGAGATAGACACGACGGTTGTTGCTTATCCACTCCTTCAGTGCTGGAGCATCGGGATCATCGGGGTTAGAGCACAAAAAATCATCCACAGCCATCCATCGTGGTGCTTCGTATCGATCCCAGCCAAAATGATTTGCCAGCACCATCTCTACTAATCGCATCCCAACTGATTCAAACCGATCTAACGTGCTATCTAAGGACACATAATCATCCTTACCGACGCCCATAGCCGCATAAGCTGTTTCCGGGGGCGGTTCTATCCAGTATGGTTCGCCTATCAGCAGCAGACCACCTGGTTTAAGAGCTGGTGTCATCAATTGCAGAGTACCGGCTAAACCGTTACCAATCCAGGTTGCACCGATGCAGCTGACCACGTCAAAGTCATGTGTCGCCTGAGGATATTTTCCTGCATCACCCTGGACAAAACTTAACCTTTCAGTAACGCCCAATTCTGCCGCCCGTTTTTTTGCTGCATCCAGGAACACAGAGCTGATATCCACACCTACACCGCTAATACCATACTGCTGTACCCAACGACACAGCATTTCTGCCTTTCCGCAAGCAAGGTCAAGTTGTTTCATACCAGGATGTAAATGGCAGATTTCACCTAACAGCATTAATTGGTCTTCAGTGAATGGATTCAGGATACGATGATATGTTTCGGCGATTTCATGAAAACGCAACGACATTTTGATTCTCCCTATAAATGCAGTTTCTTCAGGAATTCCAAAAAACTTTGTTTGGCAAAACATAGTTCTAACAAGTTACTCTGTAGTTTTCCACATATTATTCAAATTATAGTTTCTTACATTAACTCGCAAGGGTTTTTTCACAAACAATACTATATGCTAACTGCATAACACTGCAAGAAGAATAATGTGAAGAACTGGATAACTTCGGATACTTAACGTACCGGTGTAAATAGAGAGCGATTGTGGCAAATTACTAATCCAACGTGGCATTCCTGTCAAGTAGAATATAAGATACCCAGTTGAGGAAAGGCAAGTCTACCCATCCCAGCTATATTAAGATCCAGCTTTGCCTTCTCCATCTGAAAAACACAAAGACCCTGCACAGTTTCCACTGACAGGGTTTCCTGAAATGCACAGAAGCCTCCCTTCCTTAAGATTGAAGCTCTTCTAAGCGACGGCCGAAGTTGGATAGATAGTTCTAAGAACCTTCCCTCAATCCGAAAGTTAGTATAAAGAAGCAGGTAAATCTTGTCAAGCCCTTTTCCCTTTAAACACGTCGGATCATTAGCCCTGCTTATTGATAGCTTGCCCCTCCCTTTTGTTGTTTTTTGGACAGTTGCAGAAGTATGGAAGATTTGACCGGGAGAATAAGAAGGTACGAGGAAACCTGGTGTCCAAATAGTGTCTGAAGCCCATCAAAAAAGACCGAACTAAATAGAACTTGCCAAAAACAGGCTGAGATAGTATCTTACTATCAAGACAATCTCTTGAGTTGTTTCTCCCAGTTTTTCAATAACTTATGGAAACCATCTGAGACGCCCCGGATGAATATTAGCAAAATAATCGGGCCAGCTTGTAGATTTAAAGAGATCCTGAAACAAGTTCAGGATGACGCTAGGAGGCGGCGTTTCTGGTACACTGCTGTAGCGGATCTGGCAAACTGTCATGCCGAACTTGTTTCGGCATCTCATAAAACCAATCGTCCGTAAATTCTTGCACGGATAAATCCTTAATCTTCATGTGGGACGTCTCAGAAAATCTTGGGCCTTGACGAATGGAGGGGTGATTGTTCGAGCTAAAAAACCTGGAAGGGAGAGCAGGCGGTTACCTGGGGCATTTTGATAGCCAGGTCGAAGGTTTTATGGATAACTTCGATGTGAGGACCGGCCTGATAAGAGGGTTGATACCGGATGATTTCAGGAAGGATGACTGGGATTGGTCGATAGCGGCGCTTCCGAGGGAGGAAAGGAAGAAATTCGTAGATGATCCAAAGTACAGCCGATTCTACAGGCTCGGAAGAAACTCTGGTGACCTCATAGGGATTTTCGGCCAGGCCTACGGACTCGAGGGTTCGGATTATCACGGAGATCAGAGGTTGCTCGAGTGCGTTAAAAGCGGCTTCGAGACATTCCTCGCCCACCAGGACAAGACCGGTGAGTTCATCTTCTGTCCGGTCCGCTTCAGCACAGTCTACGGCGCGCACGAAATGTCCTGGAGGCTTGTGCCCCTTATCCTGGCCTTTAAAGGTATAGAAGATAGCCTGCTCCCGTCTGAGCACGGGAGGTATCTCGGGATGCTCAGGCGCGGGATGGATTTCCTGCTTTTCTGTGACTATCATTCGTTTACGAACCGCGGTTGTGTATGGGTGGGGGCGATGGCGCTATCGTTCAGGGTTACAGGAGATGAAAGATATCTGAATGCGGCAAAGGATGGATGGAGGCAGATAAGCAGAATCTTCCAGCGTTCGGGAGAGGTCCTGGAGGGACAGGGCCCGGACCACGGCTATTCGGCAATCTCGTTTCTCTATATTTTCCTCTACAGGGTAATGTCAGGAGATCACTCCCCGGACAGGGCCCTTATGCGGTCGCTCGATTGGTTTGTGAAGATGTATACTGATGATGGCCTCCCGATCGAGGGAATGTCCACCAGGGGGCGGAGGGATAGCAGTGGGCGACTCCAGTATTTTCTTGGCGCACTCGAATATTATTCGTACCGGAGACCGTATTATGCTGCCCTTGCAGAGAAAATGCTGGAGATAATAAGGCTCAGAGGTGTCTCGATCTCAATGGGCGGATGGCCGATTCTGGCAGCGGCTGCTTATTCCGATCCGCGGCTTGAGGGTAAGCCGCTCCCCGCAAGGCTCAGGAGTTATCTCGATATGTTTCTCTCGGAGAAATCGGTATACGCGCTTGTGGGTAAAAAGAACTACAGGACAGCTATAGTCCTTAAGGCCTGCCTTCCGCTTAAGGGTCTTCAGATCTGGGCCTGGAAGGACAGTCCCCCGGTCGTATATCCTCTCAGAGATGCCGTCTCGACCACTCTCTTCGATGGGAAAAGTTCGGCGGAAATAGATATGACGCTTGATGATAGCTTTCGGGTGAACCGGGGTGACCTAGATATTCTCACCTTCTATCAGGAAGGGCTTTACACTTCCTGGATCTTTTCGCCCTGCTCGACTGTTGTCGTAGAGAATTGCCAGAAGGGAATTGGGCTCACAAGGAGGGTGATCGGGAGTGGGCTTTCGGCGAGAGCGGGGATCGGCAAGGGGACCGTTGTCTTTGAGGGGGAGGAGTTTTCGATAAGGTTTGATCCGGAGAGATCCTTCAATCTGGCAATGGACGGAGGGTGCAAGCTGCTCGAGCTTGCCGGAGGATTTGGCCCGATGTGGACCTCCTTTGTTGGCGGGAGTTTCGAGATTACGGAACCGCTTTCACAGAATGGGGATATAGTTTCCTTCGGTTTCAGCGATAGATCGGGAACTTACATGGTTTATCTAAACCATTCGGACGACGTGAAAGAAATCCCTGCTACGGAGTTTTCCAGAGGTGACTTTCTCGCGCTTTCACCCAAAGGGGGACTCTTTTTCAAAACAGAGATATAGATTGGCGAATTCCTGACAGCAAGTCGTTGCATAAGGGAAGGCCCCCGTTTTTCGCGATCCCCCCACCTCTTAAGTGATTATTCCAGGGCATTCGCGATAGATAAATGTGTGGTTTGATCAGGCGCGAGCATCTCTTTCTTGTCTATTAGCCTCGGTGGTCAGTCGCATTCTTCCAGCCATCACCAATGCCATCGAACGATTCTTTAGAGTATTCAGCCGTTTCTATCATGCTGGTAGCTTAGAACCGGAGCGGGCTTTTATGCAATGTTCACCTCAATTGAGAGCGTTGCATGCTGGATGCAGTAAATACAGGTAATAGGAGAGTATAATAGC
>CAZTBA010000470.1:0-4332 GCA_964611725.1 uncultured bacterium | reverse complement strand
ATCTGTAATTCAGCTAGAGAACGGGCTCTAAAGACCCCCAAAATCACCGAGTTTTTGAGGGAGAAGAACTCGGTTGTTAATGAAGCACAAATGATTTATGAAAAGGTCCAAAGGCTCATGGAAGAATAGGTATGGGGAGTCGTTGAAGAGAATATGCCAGAGCAGTATGACTTGGGAAAATCTATTGCCCCAAACCTCTTTTTACCCTAAATTCCATAGAGTGTCATAGGTGGTGGGGAAGATGGCCAAGATTTGCTTTCTCCATATCCCGTGCTTCATGAACATTTGAGGAACTGAGTTCGGAAGGATACTATGAAAATCAGTTGGGGCGAGCAGAAAGCTGCTAACTTGATAGCTTTCACTGCTCTCGCTTTTGTAATTATATCTTTCTTTCGCGATTGCTGCCAAGACAGGAAAATCGAAGAGCTTAGTTATAATTATCAAGCAATAGAACACAGACCTAAACTAATAGTCGTTCACGAGCCCGTTATTGAATCTTTTGAACTTCGAAGTGGTGAATTAAGCTCCTCTGATTTGATTGCTGATTCTGATTCAATAGATATTGGTCAAGGTATAGTTGACATACCCTGTGTTCTAACAATACGATCCAAGCTAAAAGTGACCAATAGAGGCAATTGGTTAGCTAAGATGTGTGCCCGCTTTGTTTGTGACACAACTTCTGGAAGCGACAACATCCGAGAATATCTGCTTGATGACAAAACTAGAGAGAACCGTTTTAGACTTTTGCCTACCGAAGACTACTTCAAGCTGAAAGAGATAGCACCTGGCGATACAATTGATTTGGGATTCGTAGACAAAGTTGCCTTCATGTCAGATGGTAGTTTCACTGTACACTATCTCATGCTTTACGAAAATGAAGTTGGTGCTCTCTATGATACATACTATTGGGCTCGCTATCAAACGTTGCCTGTATACGTTAAGCCTGAATACAAAACCGTTGATGGCAAGCTTTACATGAGGCTGATATACAATAGGCAAAGTTTCAAGGATCTTCTGAGATTGGAGGAGACTAATCCGTCATGGAACACATACTCTATGGAAGAAGCCGAGGATATTAAGGGATTTCTGAAACGTTTAGCGGGGGAAAGTAGCAGCTAACAGTCGCCTATGGGAGAAAGACCTGCAACTCAGTTGTTTGGTCCAAGATTGGTGGCTTGGAGATGTTTAGGAGGAAATATAGTCATGGACATCAACACCCTTGAGAGCTGGCTTTGGGATGCAGCTTGTAGCATTCGTGGTCCCCTGGACGCACCCAAATACAAGGACTATATTCTACCGCTTCTCTTCTTCAAACGGCTCTCAGATGTGTTCGATGACGAGATCGGTCGGCTTACGGAGGAGTTTGGCGATAGGGAGATGGCAGTAGAACTTGCACGTGAAGATCGCAAGCTTGTGCGCTTTTACCTTCCTGATGGCACACAGTGGAATGATGTCCGCAGAAGCCCTGTAGATCTGGGTGAGCGCCTTACCCAGGCTCTGCGTGCTATCACCAGGGAGAATCCCAAGCTGCAAGGCGTAATTGACATCGTGGACTTCAATGCCACTGCCGCAGGGCAACGTATTCTGGATGACGGGAATCTTGCAGGACTTATGGAGATCCTCAACAAACATCGCCTCGGATTGGAGGATGTGGAGCCTGATATATTGGGTAGGGCATACGAGTATCTTCTCAGAAAGTTTGCCGAGGGATCTGGACAGAGTGCGGGAGAGTTCTATACACCAGGGGAGGTCGCTATACTGATGGCGCATATACTCGACCCTGAAGAAGGGGAGGAGATCTATGACCCTGCCTGTGGCTCGGGTGGATTGCTTATCAAGGCGGAGCTTCGGCTTATAGAGAAAACAGGTGGCAGCCTCAACCGTCCGCTTAAGATCTTTGGGCAGGAGATCCTTGCCACTACTTTTGCTATGGCCAAGATGAATGCCTTTATCCACGATATGGACGCTGAGATCGCCTTAGGTGACACGATGAAGGCTCCACGCTTTACGGTTGATGGTAGCCTTCGTAAATTTGATACAGTGACGGCAAATCCAATGTGGAACCAGAAGTTTGCTACCGATGTATATGAAGCGGATACTTTCAAGCGGTTCATCTACGGCATCCCGCCACAGAGCAGCGCTGACTGGGGCTGGATACAGCACATGTTTGCATCGCTCAAGGATAACGGAAAGATGGCTGTAGTGCTAGACACAGGCGCAGTCTCACGGGGTAGCGGCAACACTGGGAGCAACAAGGAGAGGGATGTCCGCAGGGAGTTCGTAGATAACGATCTGGTGGAGTGTGTGATTCTCCTGCCTGAAAACCTCTTCTACAACACGAGTGCTCCTGGCATTATCCTCGTTGTCAGCAGGTCAAAGCGGCACCCAGGTGAGATCCTGCTTATCAATGCTTCCAGGGAATGTTCGAAGGGTCGTCCCAAGAACTATCTGGCGGGTGAGCATATAACTCGCGTAGCTGCGGCGTATCTGGATTGGAAGGAGATCGAGAGCCTTAGTAAAATCATCACTACCGAGGAAGCGGCTCGAAACGATTATAACCTGAGCCCGTCACGATATGTAGCAGTTAGCAGCGAGGAGGAATATCTACCCGTTGAAGAAGCGATTGTGGAACTGGCAGAGGTGGAGGAAGAACGCCGAGCTATTGATACTGAACTGAACGAAATTCTGGCCAAGTTGGGTTATGAGAGGTTCAGTAATGGATAGAGAGACAATAGACATTCAGAACAAGTTCAAAGATACTCCTCTCGGTCCATTGCCTGAGGAGTGGGAGGTGGTGAGACTTAAGGAAGTGGGAATTAGTTTTTTTAGTGGTGGTACACCATCCACAAAGATCCCTGAATACTGGAATGGAAGTATTCCCTGGACAACGAGTGCTCACATTGACAATATCTATTTAACACAGGGAGCAAAGAGAATAACCCCTGAAGGATTAGAAAACAGTTCATCAAATATGGTTCCCAGAAATAACCTTGTTATAGGAACGCGTGTAGGCGTTGGCAAGGTAGCCATAAACTTGATAGATGTAGCTATTAGCCAAGACTTGACTGGAGTCATTGTTGATAAGGAAAAGGGGATTTTAGAGTTTCTCGCTTACGCTCTTATGACGGACGGAATACAAACGCTGTTTCATTTACGCACACGCGGAACCACAATCAAGGGAATATCCAGAGAAGATTTGGAATACATTTCTATCCCCCTTCCCCCTCTCCCCGAACAGCGTGCCATTGCCCATGTTCTCTCCACCATCCAGCATGCCATCGAGCAGCAGGACAAGATCATTAGATCGGCAAGGGAACTGAAAAAGTCGCTGATGCATAAGCTCTTCACTGATGGTCTGGCTGATGCTGAACTCAAGGAGACGGAAATCGGAAGGATGCCTGCGCATTGGGGTGTGGTGAGGCTTGGAGAGTTAGGTAAATTGCAGTATGGATATACTGCTTCAGCCATAGAAGAAGACACGGGGATGAAGTTTCTTCGAATCACTGATATAAAAGATGGAGGGCAGGTAGATTGGGAAAATGTTCCGTATTGTGAAATTTATCAAGGTGATTACGGGAAATATAATCTGACCATAGGAGATATCCTTTTCGCAAGGATCGGAGCAACAACTGGGAAAACTACTTATATTGATAGAGAGATAAACGGTGTTTTCGCTTCATACTTAATAAGATTTAAGCCTTCAGCTAAAGACATAAATGCAGAGTTTCTTTACTACTACACTCAATCCGATCAGTACTGGGCTCAGGTTTATAGAAACAGAGAGGGTCAATTGAAAAAAGGATTAAATGCTAGAGCCTTAGCTAGTCTAATCTTTTTACTCCCATTTCCTTCTGAGCAACAAGAAATCGCGTACGTTCTCAGAACAGTGGACCGCAAAATCAAGATAGAGGAAAAACGGAAATCAACTTTACAGAAATTGTTCAAGACTATACTGCACCTGCTAATGAGCGGACAGGTTAGAGTAAAAGATATAGATTTAAATATGGAGGCAAACACAGATGGCTAAAGAGATCATATTCCTTATCGAAGAATCGCCAGAAGGAGGCTACGAAGCAAAAGCCCTTGGACATTCTATCTATACCGAAGGGGAGACCTTACAAGAGCTGAAAGAGGCTTTGAGGGATGCCGTGAGGTGTCATTTTGAGGAAGAGGATATGCCTCAGATGATAAGGCTCCATATGGTTAAAGATGAGGTCATTGCGATATGAAGATGCCGAGGGATGTCGGAGGCGAGGAATTAGCAGCCCTTCTAAATAGGGTAGTCTCCCTTTTAAGTGTTTCTAATAGAAGGAACAGGTAGAGTTTTCAAGA
>CAZTBA010000469.1:0-4333 GCA_964611725.1 uncultured bacterium | reverse complement strand
CTCTAAAAGGAAAGGTCAAAACATATCTATTGTTAACTGCGTAACTCCTGTTAATAAGACAATCAGGTAACATTGCGGATTCAAAGAGATCCTGAAATGAATTCAGGGTGACGCCAGGAGAACCTGCTTCTTATCAACCACTGTAGCGGATCTGGCGAATTGCCATGCTGAACTTGCTTCGCCGTCTCCTATAAATCGTTGCCCGAACGATTTTTTCAAAGTTCATTAATCTCGCAGCTTATCGACCAACAGGATCATAGGCTGCAGAGGAGATAATTCAAAGAGAGAGCCGCTTACCCTCCCACTGATGAGATCAGTCGCCTCACCGAGTGGCTCCTCAGCAATCAGATGGGCAGTCCTCGGCCTGCCCAACAGGTTAACCAGATAGATCAGATACCCCCCCTCAACCTCAACCACAAGTGAATGCACCCCCCATAACCTGTGGTTGTAGTCGTCTGCTGCTCGCACCTTCCGCACAATCCCGGCCTTGTCTATCCAACCATCAAGGAGCTCTGCATAACCCCTGGGTTCCATGGGATCCGACACATACACCACCTTCCCATCTCCAAGCTCCCACACTCCATTACCTTCGGGTCTTTGACCATCAGGGAAGAGATCGCTTCTCCCACGCTCATTCCCATATTCGTCATACTTAAAGGTATCTCCCACCATCAGAAGCGTCCCGCCATTCCTGACAAAACTCACTATCCGAGCAACAGTACGATCGCTCACATAGGCCGCACGGGGAGCGATGAGCAGCTTATACTGGGAAAGCTCTCCCTTTGCTATCTGTCCCTCAGACACGAAGCCTATGGGGGTATCGAGGAAGTATAACCCCTCGTAGGCGTTTCTCATCTCATCGAGGTAGGCATCGAAGAGTGGGATGGAGGAAGGCGAGAACAGGAGGGCCACCTCACCTTTGGCCCGCTGCAAGGCTACAAGGTAATCACCCAACCTGAGCAGATCCAGAGCTGCCCGACCGAATGCTTCCACACAGTTGGGACGCGTCAGGATGTTGTTGGCTGTGCATCCACCCTGACTCCGATCCCATATCCATGTGGTGGTAGCACCCTGACCGTGTATGGCTCCCTGCCAGAGCATTGTGCCCATATGGTCGCTGCTTACCCACATGGGATCTGCATCCCGGATGGGATGGTTCTCGGAGTTGAATATGGGGTTATCCGGCGCGACGGACCTCTGAAGGTTACAATACATCGACTGTCTCAGCCATCCCTCCGCATACTCCTCATCGGGATCCGGCTGGTAATATGAATAGTTGTCGTTACCGCTGATACGATCCAGCTTGGCGGAATCCTCGTGGTTGATGCCAACCTGAAAATATCTCTGGGAATCAAACACCGTCCCCTGCACTTTCATATGGATTGGTGTCTTCGGATCCATCTCCCGAATAACATCTTTCATCCAATCATGAAAGGCAAAGAAGCGATCCTGATTGTAGAGGCACCATTCGTACCATACAGGTCGAGGATCCTTCTCCGTGGGAATCTTAACATCCTCAAAGTTCCTGTAGTCTGAACCATATGCTTTGTTCAGTCTTTCGACAGTGCCATGTTTCTCCCTCAGCCAATTCCGAAATCCCTCCAGGGAGTATTTGCTGTCGTCAGTATAGGTAGGCTCGTTCGTCAGGTCATAGGAAAACAATGCCGGATGGCCGGCAATTCTCGGGATGAGCTCTTCTAAGTAGCGTCGCATAATCTCTCGGGTATACGGATGGTCGATGTTGAAGTCAATAAAACCCAGGGGCTTGGTCCGAACCTCTGGATATTTCTCAAAGGCCCACCTTGGGAAATTGCCTCCGGGCCCAAGCAGGACATTCACGGCTATGTTGTGCTGGGCAGCCCTATCCAGAGTCTCAACCAGCTTATCTATCACCCCCGTATTCACGCTGTCCGGCGTTATCAGGATCTGGCTGGCGCTTATAAGGACCTGTATGATGTTGAATCCGTAATCCGGGAATATGGGTATGTCCTTCCTCACCTGATCGAAATGACCAAAGCCAGTGAAGAAAAGAGGCTGATCATGCTGATAGAAGGCTCCATCCCTGATCTCCACATCGCCTGTGAGATACTTCGGAACCTTCAAAGCCTTCGACGGATCTCCGAGAAATTCATCAGCTTCTTCTATCCCTCGATTGCACGAGGACAGAAGGTAGTCTGCGATGCTTGCCGCCCTTATCACCTTGTCAGTCTCACCTGAGTCCATATCCTCACCAGCGAAGACTATGAAATTGCGGACTACCGTCTGAGATACCCTCGGATAGGACACATCGATTCCAAGCTGCTCCGCCCTCTCCAGAGGGTCGTCAAGCTCAGATAGCTTCTCCCGGACAAGTCTCAACTGCCTTCTCGTCTTACGCTTTGATATCTCAAGCACATCCGATAACAGTTCCTGATTGGCCTTCTCCAGGGTACTGATGAAGGCATCCACCTCACCATCCTGAAGGAGATTCAGGTCTATCAAGCTGAGGGATCTCTCCAATCCCCAGGACATCTCTGACTGCCCTGAGCCCACAAAAACAAGTTCATCTATGGCATCGAAGTTCTTCAGATAGTCACGGACCTTCCCAACCACCTTTTCACTTCTATCGGAATGCAACTCTGCCGTCTCCAACTGACCGCTAACCGCCCGGTTGATGTTGTGGACGGCTACCAGGAACCGTTCTCCGGGCTGAGCCGTCTTCGTGAGCAGGATGGGCTGGCTCCTACTATGGAAACCCTCGATGCGCTTCCCGTTGATATACACAACACCATCGTCATCTATATGGAAGACAAGTTCTATCTTCGATCCTGTCACATCGAGTCCGCCGATCTTCGGAGGGACCTCTATCCATTTCCTGTACCACGCCTTGGAATCAGGGGGAAGCCACTTGAAGTCCGTGCCCACTATTTTCCAGCCCGAGTCATCGAAGTCCGGGTGTTCCGGACCCGGAAAATCCCCCCTCTTGAACCTCCATTCCTCTATGGATAGATCCGCAATCTCACGGAGATGCTCTACTTTCTGATCCACTGTTCCCTCCACCATTTCCGAAGATAGTGCTTTACCCTCATCTGACAGGATGAGAGAAGATAGTAAAGACGCTGCTATGAGTCTGCTGAAAACCCATCTTTTCGAGATCACAGTTTCCTCCTTAGCCAAGCTATCATCAGTTTTTACCGCCATCCCGATGTAGAGACGCCCTGGCGGGGCGTCTCTGAAAAGAATGAGGTTGTCTTAACACCAACCTTATTAAAAGCTGACGGACAACATAATATATAGGCGGGGTGATATCAAGATGAATGATTGATCTGAAAGCCACACTTCGATTGTTTCATACGGGCTTCCTGTAAAAAGTCCTTGAAATGGTACGATCTATTTAATAACTTTACGCTTCGCTTTGGGTCTCCTCACAGAAAGAAGCAAGTGAAAATATAGGGAGATCTTATTTCTTGTTGTTTGACAGGTTTTCTGACAACTCTAACATTCATCGAAAATTTCAGACATGAAAAGATATCTGCTTTTGAGTTCTTATCTTTCAATGATAGCCGTAGCGGTAATGGTTAACACTCCCCCTACATGTCTTACCTCTATAAAGACAAGCTTCGACTTAAGTGAGACGCAAGGAGGTCTCCTGCTTTCCCTTCTTTTCTGGGGCTTCGCACTTACGATAATCCTCACAGGCCCGCTCGCCGACAGGTTTGGCATAAAACCATTCCTGGTCTCCGCTTCCCTCTTACAGATTCTGGGCCTTCTCACAAGTGCTCTTTCTCCTGTCTTCGAAATTTTGCTCCTGGGTGCTTTTCTGATGGGAATGGGCAGCGGCATAATCGAGGTGCTTGTAAATCCTCTCGTCTGTGTTCTGCTCCCTGAAAACAAGACGAGAGCAATCAATTTCTGCCACGCATTTTACTCTATCGGAGCCGTCCTGAGCGTTCTTTTCGCATCCTTGCTCTTAAGGGTGGGGTTCAGTTGGAGATATGTCTATCTTTTCGGGATGGTTCCCTCGCTTCTGATTGGGCTGGGATACTTCATATCGCCTCTTCCCGAACTCCCGTCGCCCGAGAACAAGCGATTTCTCAGGACAGATCTCATAGGGCGACCAATCTTCATCCTCTTTCTTTTCGCGATGTTGCTCGGGGGTGGGACGGAGCTTGGGGCAGCCCAGTGGATACCAGCCTATTTGGAGAAAAACCTCGGATTTTCGAAGCTGGGCGGAGCCTTTGGGCTTGTGCTTTTCAGCACCGCTATGGCCTTTGGGCGTGTAACTATGAGCAGGATAAGCGGCAAAACCGGTTCAATAAAGCGAATTGCCTCGTAGACAAACACGGGTAGCGAA
>CAZTBA010000468.1:0-4340 GCA_964611725.1 uncultured bacterium | reverse complement strand
GAACTCGCCCTTCCGCTCCTCGTAAAGTCCATATCTGAAGGAAAGGGCTACGCCGGAATCCCCGGGGTTGTCTACAGGGATGGCGGTAGCTACAGAGCCAACCCGCCTTCGTCTCTCGACCTCCGGAAGATAAGCCTCTCGCGGAGGGATGCCGTGGACAACCTGAGGTATTACGGGGAAGGGGGGATGGTGGGGTTTGAGACTAAAAGGGGCTGCGACCAACCCTGCCGATACTGCGCCGATCCGGTCGCCAAGGGCAGGGGGGTGAGGACCCGTTCCCCGGAGGATGTGGCTTCCGAGCTCGGCGGGCTGATGGAAAAAGGGATAATTCACTTCCATACCTGTGATAGCGAGTTCAACGTCCCCAAAGACCATGCGCTGGAGGTGTGCAGGGCGATCGTGGAAAAGGGGATCGGGGACGGAATAAGCTGGTATGCCTACGCGAATCCGTACGGATTTTCGGAGGAGCTTGCGCTCCTGATGAGAAAGACCGGATGCATTGGTATAGATTTCGGCGTCGATAGCGGGAACAAGCTCATGTTAAAGGAACTCGGGCGGAAGCATACGCCGGAGGATATCCGCGAGGTCGCCAAGCTTTGTCATAAGTACGGCTTCGCATTTATGTTCGACCTGCTCTTAGGGGGGCCAGGCGAAAACAGGGAAACACTGAAGGAGACGATAGATCTGATGAAGGAGGTAAACCCTTCCCGTGTGGGGATAAGCCTCGGAATGCGCATATACCCTGAAACTTATTTCGGGAAAGCTCTCGGGGAGATGATGCACTCGTCCGAAAGGGGTTTTTTCGGTGAACTGGATGATAGTATGCTGAGACCTCTTTACTATCTCTCCCCGGACCTCGGGGAAGACATAGATGATTTTATCAGGAGACTTATAGCGGGCGACAGCCGCTTTCTTTTCGGTGGTTCAAGTGATATCGGAGAGGACTATAACTACAACGATAATAGCAGGCTCATTCAGGCCATAAAGCAGGGCTATAAAGGGGCGTTCTGGGATATACTCAGAAGAGCTGAAAAAGTCCTTGCGTGAACTGATCCCTATGTGTATTATCACTATACATATGGGTCCTTACGGGAAACAGCAGAATTCTAAAGGCAATCCGATTTCGTGAAACGAGTACCTTACACCGGATTCACAGATCTCATTTGCGTTCAGCATAGAAAGGATATTAAGGAAAGCTGATTGCATTTTATCCTGGCTTTTCCTCTCAGATAGGGGGGGATTTTAGGGATGAGCCGGTTTGAATGCCCCAGCTCATATTTATCATTGTCAACACTGCTTACGCGTTCACGAAGGCTTATTGGGTTGGCTGTTTTTCTTTCTCTTATACTGCATGTCTCACTTGCTCAGATCAGGTTCACGCGTGAGGAGAGGAGGGCAGAAAAGCCCCTCTCCACCAAATTCATAAAGCGTGAGCCGCGACTCATAAAGCCCCTTGAGCTCAGGAAGCACCCGAAGCCGAAGCTCCGAGCAATGCGCAGGAGGATGGTAGTCACCGAGATCCGGAGCGCCATCATAAGCGAGGTCCCGGCTACCAGCCCTCTCAGGGTCCTGGATAACCTTGCGAAGCCAACATCTAAGATCGGAAGGACGGTGCCGTTTGTCCCGCCTTCCCTTGAAATGCCGATCGGTTCCTCCGCAATAGAGGGGAAGAGGGAACCGAAGATCGAGATCAATATGGACCTGGAGATGTTGGATATAGATGCGCTCGACACCGGAAAGTACTACGCTATGGTGATACAGGACCCACATGACAAGAAGAAGATAAGGGGATTTTTCCACTTCTGTCAGGCCCAATCTGTCACCATGAGAAATTCCATGGTATACGATGATATCGGGCGACACGCGAGGGCCATAGCCAAGCTGGTGGAGGCCATCAATAGATATACCGATATAAGGTGTGATGTGGCGGAGGTTCTGACATTCGATTCGAGCGATCTCATGAGGGTGCCGCTGGTCCTCACCGTAACACGGTTCCCGTTTGAGCTCACAGACAGTGAATCCTCCCACCTCGGAGAATACCTCCTCTCGGGTGGGTTCCTCCTGACGGATGCAAGCTATCATTCGAGCGAGCAGCCCGGCCTGAGCAGCCTTCACGAGATGATAGTTAAAGCGCTTGAAACCCAGGGTGTGTCCGAGGGAAGGGATTACGTGTTTGAGGTTATTCCACACGATCACCCGGTTTACCACTGTTTCTTCGACTTCGACGATGGTCCGCCCGTGGCGGGGGATTTCAAACAGATAATCGATAAGGGGATGCTCCCATACGAGCTCGAAGGCGTTGCGCTTGATGGAAGGCTGGTGGTTATCGAAAGTAAAAAATGGCTCTGCAACGCCTGGAGCGACTGGGGGAGGGTTGTGGCAGGTTTGACGAACTATGCGAATTTTGAGCCTACGAGACAGCTCCAGTTCGGTGTAAATATAGTGATCTTTGCGCTCACACAGGAGGGATCAATAACCTATCAGACCATGAGCCGGGTAAGGTAACCTGAGTTGACTGTTACATCTGTGTCATTGCGAAGAGTGCCGGCAACGAAGCAATTTCATCATAAAACGGCAGGATGGGGTTTCCTCGAATAAGTTAGGAGGTTGCTCGCTCTCTTCGATCGCTCGCAATGGCATTTTCTTATAGACTGCAGTCCGAGTTAAGGCAATAGGCAGGATCCGCAATCGAGCGTGCAGAACAAAGCGACATAGCGAACGCCCAAAACCTAAGGGGGTATGCAATGGCAGTTGAAGGCTTGTCTTCTCTATTAGCTGATATGAGGCATTCCATGGGCAGGTTGTCCCAGGGATATCGCAGCGAGTTCGAGCGTTTCTCCGGACAGGTAAGCTTCGCCAGCAAGTTCACTGAGCTTTACCCGGATCAGAAAGAGTGGCCTGCGCTGATTGTTAAGGCGGCCGACATAGTGCGCCGTAAGATCGAGTCCGGAAAGATAGAATCCCTCGAGTCCGCAGTCCGCGAGGCGGAGAAGGTGATGGCGCCGATAGGGGAATCTGCTAAACAGTACATTATATACTGCGCCGGACATGGCCACATTGATATGAACTGGATGTGGCCCTGGCAGGAGACCGTTAGCGTCACTATCGATACCTTCACCACAGTAGATAAGCTCATGGATGTCTTTCCGGATTTCTGCTACTCCCAGAGCCAGGCGAGCGTCTACGCACTCACCTTAAAGCATGCTCCTGAACTCTTCGAGCGTGTGAAGAAACGCGTTAAAGAGGGGCGCTGGGAAGTAACCGCAAGCATGTGGGTCGAGGGAGATAAGAACCTCCCGCAGGGTGAAAGCTTCTGCCGACATCTCCTCTACACCCGGAACTTTATGAAAGAGAACTTTGGTCTGGAACCCGAGGATGTAGCAATAGACTGGGAACCGGATACCTTCGGCCACGCCCAGACCATACCGTCCTTCCTTGCCAGAGGTGGCGTGAAGCATTACTATATGTGTCGTGGCGGAAACTTCCCAAAGCCTCAGGTCTTCTGGTGGCAGGCACCGGACGGCTCACGTGTTTTGCTGTTCTGGGACAGGCTCTGGTATAACGGCAGGATAAATCCGGGGATCGCGGTCTCCATGGTCGATTTCTGCAAGGAGACGGGCCTTAGAGATTGGCTGTTCATGTACGGTGTAGGAGACCACGGAGGAGGGCCTACCCGTGAGGATCTGACCCTGACTTACGAGATGAAGGGGTGGCCTGTATTCCCGACCATCAAGCTGTCGACAACCAGGGAATTCTACGAGGCCATCGAAAAGCACGGGGATGAACTTCCTGTGGTAGGCAAGGAGCTCCTCTATCCCGAATTTGACGGATGCTATACTGCTGAAACCAATATCAAGAGGATAAACCGCTTCAGCGAGAACCTCCTTTACACTGCGGAAATGAGCGCAGTCGCAGCCTGGCTGGTTTGTGGCAAATCTTACCCTGCTGACAGGTTCAATGAAGGTTGGGTAAACACCATATTCTGCCAGTTCCACGATATACTTCCCGGATCAGGTGTCAGGGCAACCTACGAATACGCCCAGGGACTGTTCCAGGAGACCGCTGCCAGGTCCGGATCGATCCAGGCTCAGAGCCTGCGAGCTCTTGCCGACAGGGTCAATACTGTGGGCCTTCTTTCGGCTGCAGAGACGGAAAGCCTGAGGGGGGAGCTCTCCGGGACATCGGTGAGGTTCGGGCCGGCCGTCGGGGCCGGAGCCGGACATGAGAGTGAAGGCGGCGGAGTATCTACACTCGATGCCGGAGCGGACAGATACCGCCCCTTCGTAATATTCAACCCTGACGGATGGCCGCGCAGCGAGGTCGTGACCGCTACCCTGTGG
>CAZTBA010000467.1:0-4343 GCA_964611725.1 uncultured bacterium | reverse complement strand
CAAGGGAAGTTTGCGAGATCTATAAAAAGGAGAACTTCGGACTCCTCTATGATCTCGGACAGATGATGCTTATAAAGGATATCTCGTTCGACGGTGAGAAGCCTGGGACTTTGAGGACTCTCAGACCATACCTCTCCCACATCCATATCGGAAACTCCATCATCGACAGAAGCGACCCGCTCTACGGTAACCGCCATCCGAAGCTTGGCCACCCCAGAGGTGCTGTGGCGGAGGAGGTGCTGGCGGAATTTGTCAGGACGCTCTCCGAGATCGGGTATTCGGGCACGGTAAGTTTGCGCGTACATCCTTACGGGGATGAGATACCGGAGGATATACTCGGCACCGCCATATCCCTTTTCGAGGCATCGAGGGACAGGATGGATGTCGTGTATTCGATCGGAAGCTACTATTTCCGCACGAGCAGCTTTATGCCAGAATGGATGTTCGACACGGTAACGGATATGAGGGTCTCGAAGGCAGGACTTATAAGGGAGGAAGCTGATTCGAGAAAGAGGAGGGAAGACATAGCGTCCGATGGTAAGCTACTGCTTATTTCAGCGGACCACCCCTCCCGGTACGATGGATATGCCACTTCAGGGACACCCAACCCGGGCGACCGCCAGGAGTACGTAGGGCGGATCATGCGGATACTCACCCTTGATGGTGCCGATGGTGTCATAGCCCCGCCCGATGTTATCGAGGATCTGTTCATAGTAAACCACTGGGCCAAAGAAAATATCGGACTCGATTTCCTCTCAGAAAAGGTCCTGGTGGGGAGTATGAACCCCGGAGGGCTCAGAGGCGCGGTCTACGAGCTCTATGACCCTACCTTCCTCTACAGAAGTGCGGATGCTATAAAGGGGATGGGACTTGATGGCGCAAAGCTTACGCTGAAGCTTTCCATCCCCGACAGGTACGACCGCTATACTATAAGGACGATGGATTACTGCTCGAGGGCCATCGAGAGATGCGGCGAGCTTGGACTGGCAGCTTTCGTTGTGCCGCTTCCCGTTGAGAAGAAGGAGGAAGCATACGAACTCGTAAGCTCACACGAGGATCTCGTAAAGGCCGTTGGAGTTGCTTCCGGACTCGGAAGCTCCTCACTTCCCACCTGGATCGGGGTCCCGTACGTCGATCAATTCGATGAAGTCGCGAGGGCCACAACCTCCCCGATCCTCGTAGTCAACGATCGCTCCGGGAGCAACCCGATAGAGCTTATGCTTTCCGTGGAGCGCGGCATGGGCTCCGGCGCGAACGTCCGCGGCGCATGTCTTGGCCTCAGCGCTCTCTTCCCCGGAATGGACGATCCGTATGCTGTGGCATCGGGCGCAAAATCTGTCGTACACGATGGAACTACGACGCAAGAGGCACTCAGAACCCTTATTTCCAACAGGGGCAGGGATGTGGATCTCCTGACGAGATCCCGTCGCAGGAGGAGAAAATAAGGACTTTTACAATAGAGGATGTTAAGCTATGCTGACCTCCGAAGATATCATGGAAGAAATCGAAGAGAATATGGAAAAGACAAAAAATATGGGATAGACAGAATAGGATTATTTGGATCTTATATTAGAAATGAACAAGAAATGGGAAGCGATATAGATATTTTGGTTGAATTTGAGAAAGATAAGAAGACATTCGATAATTACATGGACCTCAAATTCTTCTTAGAAGATCTGTTTAAGTGTAAGGTTGATCTGGTAATTGCTGAAGCTATAAAACCAGATTTGAAGCCATATATTTTGGGAAACGTGAAACATGCCTCGGGAATGTAAAGCCTATCTTAAGGATATTCTGGAAGATGTAATTTGTACGGTAGGTTATGTCTAATAGGAGATTTCGAATTGGCATTCACAGGAGGAGAGTTTGAGAGACAGCATCAGAGTTAGAGTCCCGGCCACGACAGCGAACCTCGGGCCGGGTTTTGATGTACTTGGACTATCCCTCGGCCTCTACAATTTCGTGGAAATGGAGAGGGCCGATGTAGCCGGGATCGAGATCGAGGTCACGGGCAGCGAAACAAGGGGGGTCCCATCGGACGAGAGGAGTTACGTCTACCGGGCGCTCTGCAGGATATTCGATATGTTTCATGAAAAGCCACAGGGACTGCGGGTAAAGGTGGAGAACAACACTCCTGTGGCGAGGGGCCTCGGAAGCAGCGCCTCGGCAACCCTTGCCGGTCTCGTTGGAGCGAACCATCTCCTTGATGAAAAGCTTTCAAAGGATGAGATACTTGACATCGCGGCAGAGCTCGAGGGGCACTGTGATAATGCTGCCGCTGCGCTTTTCGGCGGGTTCGTAGTCTCGTCGTTTCACGGCGGACATGTCGAGTGGATAAAGGTCCCACCTCCCGTCGGCCTCAAAGCTGTGGTAGCTGTACCCGATTTTGAGCTCCCCACCGAGGAGGCAAGGAAGGCACTCCCGGCAAATTACAGCAGGGCGGATGTAATATACAATCTGAGCCACGCCTCCATCCTTATCGCTGCGCTCGCATCGGGTGATTTCGAGAAGATAGGCTATGCGATGGATGACAGGATTCACCAGCCTTACAGGGAAAAGTTCATAACAGGGATGAAGGATGTTTTCAGAGCGGCACTTGATGCGGGGGCGCTCGGTGCCTGTATAAGCGGTGCCGGCCCCTCCCTTATTGCGTTCGCCTGCGAAAATTTCGAGCCGATTGCTGAGGGGATGAGGGAAGTGTGGAAGAGACACGGCATAGTTTCCGGTTACCTGATGCTCGGAATAGATGGGGATGGAACAGTTATCGAGTAATTCGTGACAACAGATGGTTTCTACGAAAGAGAGGTCGATCCGTGAACCATGTTGAACGCTTTCGGGCACTGATGAGCTTTCAGCCGGTAGACCGTTTGCCATGCATCGAATGGGCCGGTTGGTGGGATAAGACGATCGAGCAATGGAGGGCAGAGGGTCTGCCGGAATCACTCAGTAATGCGTTTGATATCCGCAAATATCTCGGCTTAGACCCCTATTGGCAGCACGGTTTAAGCCCACATGCAAGTACTTTCCCCAGTCCGGAACGGTATGGAGAGGGGGTTATAAACAGCACAGATGAGTACAAGGCTATAAAGCAGCACCTCTATCCACCGCTTAAATCGAATCTTGACGGAATTCGTCCGTGGGCCGTTGCACAGCAGCGCGGAGAGGTTGTAATTTGGATTACACTGCATGGGTTCTTCTGGTTCCCCCGCGGGCTTTTCGGGATCGAGAACCACTTCTACGCCTTCTACGACCAGCCGGAACTGATGCACAGGATTAATCAGGATCTCGCCGACTACAATATCCGCGCCCTCCACCAGCTTTCGAAAGTATGCCGACCTACTTTCATGACCTTCGCCGAGGATATGTCCTACAACCATGGCCCAATGATCTCAAAGGAGTTGTTCGATGAATTCCTCGCACCCTATTATCGACAGGTGATCCCGGTGTTGAAAGAAATGGACACTTTCGTCTTCATCGACAGCGACGGCGATGTAACCAAGATGGTGCCCTGGCTGACGGGAGTGGGTATCGAAGGCGTTCTGCCCCTCGAACGGCAGGCAGGTGTGGATGCGGCCAAGCTGCGACAGGTCCATCCAAAATTTCTGATGATAGGCCATTATGATAAAATGGTCATGTTTCACGGTGAGCAGGCGATGCGCGACGAGTTCGAACGCCTGCTGCCCGTAATGAGAACCGGCGGTTTCATCCCAAGCGTCGACCACCAGACACCGCCAGGCGTATCCATTGAAAAATATCGTTGTTACCTTCGCCTGCTTGAGAAGTACAGTAAACTCGCAGTTGGCTGATAGCAATTATCTCTCTTTTCTTGGCTTGACCTTTGTTTCTTCCGCGGGCAAAGGTCAAAGCTCCCCTCTCCGCTTGCGGAGAGGGGGCGGAGGTGAGGCCCTAGGAGCAGGGAAGAAGAGCTTTGTAAAAACGACTTAGTGATTCAATAACTCAAATCTATATACAGAGGTGAATATGGAACTCACTGGGAATATCATCAGGGACGAAATCATGCAGCGCAGGGAGGAAGGATGTGACATAGGGGAGATTGAGTCGGAGTTACAGGAGGCTCTCGAGATCGAATGCCCTGAGGGGAGAGATAAAAGACTTGAAGAAATCTGGAAAAAGCTTGAGGACCTGCCTATAAGGGATGATTTCGCATTCGAAGAGCCCTCCGGGCTTGAGGAAATCAGGAATGGGAGACCGGATGGACCCAGAAAGCTTCCTGTGGGGCTTTCCGGGGATGAGCTTTACGACAGGATATATGGGGCATGGCTCGGTCGGTGTGCCGGGTGTCTCCTCGGCAAGCCGGTTGAAGGGTGGAGCAGGGAGAAGAT
>CAZTBA010000466.1:0-4353 GCA_964611725.1 uncultured bacterium | reverse complement strand
ACAGCGGTTACGGTGATGATCACAAGATATGGCTTGCCGATTACTGCAAGCCCCACGAATGGAAATCTCTTTTTGAGTTTGAGGAGGAGTTCCTCCCCGATATATGGAGGAATCCGGTCCTCAAGATGGAGCATGGCGGAGCCGGCGAATTCCTGGTGGTGAGGGATTTTGTGGGTAGCATATTGAAGGACACAGATCCTCCTATAGATGTATACAAGGCTCTCGATTTCACGGTTCCGGGTCTTATCTCCGAGGAATCGATAAATCGTGGTGGCACCTGGCTTCCTGTTCCTGATTTCAGAAAGTGGGATGGGAAAAACCCTGTATGCCAATCTGGAATTCAGTGAGGCCTCTTCATTTGCAGAGTGATGAAGGTGTCTTTAGCGGCGTTGATTTGGGCAGCCGATTACTTGTGGAAACTAATTGGTCACTCCAAATATTTCGAAGGTAAGTGTTGACTGATGCGGAGGGAGATACCATGCAAATCAGACCGATTAAGTCCTGGCATGAGGTAGAAGAAAAGACATGCTACCTGCAGATCTCAGGACCTCCCGAAATTGGTGACATAGTGATGTCACTTCCTGAGGCGATTATAGGTGAAAAAGGAGTGTCGAGCCTATATCCAGTCGGTGAAGCGTGGGTCAGGAATGAGAATAAACTTGTGCAAGAAGTAGTCAATGAGGAGGATCTATTCGGACCGAGCACCAAAATCAACAGCAATACTGTGGAAATTGCCCGCATTCAGTTACCGATCGATAGTACTGTTACCTGGAGGACTACCGGCGAGATAGAAGGGAAATCCCTCGAATTCAAAATGAAGCTTACGAATGTCGGTGATAAAGCTATAGAGAAAGCTGCTGCTGCTATCTGTATCCGTTTCCTGCAGTCAGACTGGTGGGCAGATGAGAAGGTCTTTGTATTATCCGATCACAGGGTGAGGTCACTCTCTGAGCTTGGAAGGGATGCCGGAATTCCCAACAATTTTCAGGCTTACCCGCTCCGTGGCCAATCCTTCGACAATGTGTTTTATCGTGAGTTCTGGGGATTCAACCGCAACAAACTCGATAAACCGATTATGGTAAGCGAACACTCGGAGGCAGGTCTTTGTGTCGGTGTCATGGCTGATAATGCCTATTTTCTTCACAGCAACAGGGGAAACCCCTGTACTGATCTAATGCTTGCATTCGGCAATGTCAGTCCTGGCGCTGCCGTGGAAACAGGAGGCCGTATCTGGATCAAGTCAGGAAAGGCCAGAGACCTGTTGACACAATGAATGCCAGAGTCTTCGTATGAAAGCCAATAGAGTTTGCTGTCAAAGCAAAGGAGCTGTAGAGATGAAAGATAAAGTCCGCCTTGCCATGGTCGGCTGTGGAAACATGGCTAATAACCACAGAAGGGGTATGGTTGAACTCTGGAAGAAGGGCATTCGCAATTTCGAGATAGTAGCAGCCGTGGACATTGATCCTGATAAGGCTGAAAAGATAGCATCAGAAACTGAAGCCTTCCAGGGTAAAAGGCCAAAGGTCTATGGGAATTTGGATGAGCTCTTGAAGGAACCTGACTCCTTCGATGCTGCTGATATCTGTGCACCGCACAGGAACCATCACGAACTGGCAGTTCCCTGTCTTGAATTGGGGAAGCATGTAACTATAGAGAAGCCATTTGCGTTTACGATGAGGGCCTGTCATAAGATACTCGACACAGCTAAGGAGAACGGCTGTCTACTTCAGACCGCTGAAAACTACCGCCGTTCCCCATTGAACAGGGCGACCCATTGGGCGATCAAGGAAGGTATAATCGGAAAGCCAAGGATGGTTTTCTGGATGGCTATAGAAGAAAGGCTGGGGTTCTGGGGATGGCGAGATATCAAGAGCCAGGCCGGTGGCGGATGGATCCTTGATGGTGGAGTGCACTGCGCTGATCTCTTCCGCTATTATTTGGGTGAGGCTGAGAAGATCTACGCAATATCCAAAACATACAACCCTTTCCGCTACAAGGATCGTGAAAAGCTTGAAGGCCCCCCAATAGAGGCCACTGTTGAGGATACAACCATGTCAATAATCACTTTTGAAAACGATGTAACCATTCAATGGACCCAAACGATAGCAGCACCTGGAGAGGAATTCTTCATTGTGACATATGGCGACAAAGGTTCGCTCAACTGGAGAAATTACGAGATAACCCTTAGGGGAGGTGAGAAGATACCTTCTGAGAAGCTCCAGTCAGACTTCATGGCAAGTCTGAGCAATGAGGAAAAAGAGAGACTCTTTCCCCGTGGAATTATCAACACGGAGTCGATCGAGCTCAAGGAGTTTTTCGACGCCATACAGGGGAAGGCTGAGATAGAGGTAACCGGTGAAGAAGGGATGAAGGATGTGGCTATATGCATGGCGCTTTATGAATCGGCATGGTTTGGTAAAGAGATAAGGATCGCTGATGTTGAGAATTGCAGGATTGAAGGCTATCAGGAAGAGCTTAACAGAGATGCGGGGCTATTGTAGGATGCATAGACAGGCTCAAAAGGCAAAATCTAAGGACTGAGTGTTAGTGTCGGTAAATATGGAGGCCATAGTCAGACCACTGACACTATAGCATGGCTATTCTGTCTGATTCAACTCGAGATGGTGTTTCCACCCACAGACCTGAAAGAACATCCATGAGGAAGATGTTCGGCCTCTACACCCGGGAGGCTATCATTCACATACTCCGTCCACAAATGGTTCGCCTATAGAGGCTGTTCTCTCAGCAATCTTAAAAGAGAAAGTAGCGTACGCAATAATTATTGTGGAATCTCTCTTTCTCCTATTCCCCTTGACCCTTATAATACCAATTTGCATTTCACAAGGTGGTGTTTTCCCCTCATATGTTATCATTAACCAACGTAGTGACAGGGCATGCCCTTCATATATCCCATTCAGTCTCCGTACCTGCTCACCAGATCTTCGATCAACCCCCAACGATCCGGTTCGACATTGGTAGCCTCATCGATACAGAAAAGTGAGACACCAAGATCCCTCATAACGCCAGCTCCCTGGAACAACCACCATCTCTCAATCGGAGGGATAGTAAAGACCTCGAAACGGCGTGCTACATGAGATAGATCCTGATCCAGGAGCTTGCCGAGCGCCAGTACGTCTTCGCACGTCCAGACAGACAGATAGTCAAGTATGTTCTCCTCAACGAGAAGCCTGGATTGGCTGGCCACATATGGAAGAAGCCCGGGAAGGCTCTTTTTTGTTCCACGGGATTCTAAGGCCAATCCGATTCTCCTGCCAAAGCTATTAAGGAGGTCCCTAACCCGTCTCAGATATTCCGTAAGAACTTCTCCTTGATGGGATACCCAACGGCTATCATCTTCGGGAAGCTCATTTGCATCAAGGCCATATTTCTTTCTAAATGTTCCTACAATCGGTTCTTCATAGCCTATAGAGCCCTTATTTACTATGTAAACCCCGTCCATCCCGTATTCGACAACTTCCCGGATAATCGACAATCGGAAGTCCTGTACCTCCCGATAGGAGAGACTCCCTTGAGTACCAAGGCCAATCAGCGGGCAGTTCGGATCTCTGTGCTCCTGAACCTCTATTTCATTGAATAATCCACCCCGACGTGGCTTTCGAATCAGATCGGGATGATGGAGGATGAATTCGCCATGTTTTCTACGTCCGCCACATCCTCCATGGCTGTCTTCCTGGTCATACCAGGACCAGATTGCCATGCCCTTACTGTGAGCGTATTCCACAGCAATTTTCAGAGTCTCCCACCTAAAATCAATGTCCGAGCTTTTCTCCAATTCTTCATCGAAATATCGGACTTCTGCAAATTCACCCTTGCTGGGAAAACCAGGGGTTCTCCAGAGAAGAGTTCTAATACCTGTGTCGTATACACTGTCAATGAGGCTTCTGACCCCTGATTCACCCCAGGTCCGTTCCGATATGCCCCAGGCGTGGGGAAAATCGGAGAATGTCAACTGCATGGCAAATCGCATATCCCCCTCCTTGGGTAGATCTGCTTGGCTTTCCATCAGAAAATCACAGCAGGTACCACCGCCTCTAAGAGACGAAATAGTGCTACATTTCAGAGGACACAGAGAATAATATACTGTGCTCAGAAAGCTCCAAATGAGATCCTTTCCCCTTCCTTAGGGTTCAAAACTCATACCAGGGAAATCCGATGCCCTGGTATCCCAAAGGCAGGGATGTATGGTGGCCACTATGAAGCAAATCTTTCCAGCCTCATCAGAAGCTATATTATCCCCCATATGCCTGATGGGGGGCACCGGGGGGAAGAGGCTCCAGTATCACTGCAACAGAAGACTTGGGACTCCAGCCACTCGCTATCGAATGCCAGATC
>CAZTBA010000465.1:0-4355 GCA_964611725.1 uncultured bacterium | reverse complement strand
GAGGTACACATCCACAAATCCACCCGGGAGTATATAACCGCCAAATCCTATATCGACCTCTTCCAGGAAATTCTCGCTGATCAACCAGATATTGATCCCGGCATCCTGAGCCTCACTGAAGAAGTTCGGAACAGGCCACGGGCTTGCATAAGTCGTATCGTAAACGCTCCAGGTAAACTCCCAGCCTATATTCCAGCCCCACGAGGAGCTATTATAATCCCCGCTCCCAACCCAGAGCAACGTGGTTATGGAAGCAGGTATCTGGCCCATCTCAGGATACCCTTTCTCAGCAATATCCCATTCCTCGTAGGCGAAACCGTCGAACACGAATTTCTTGTAGAAGGAATCGTGCTGTAGCTCGCCACCTGGTGTAAGGGGCAGGATATCCTTCGAGTAACCAGCGTTTAAGACTTCCTCATCTATATAGAGGATAGTCGGAGCGGTAACCTCTATCTGGACCGTAGCGATCCCGATATTCCCATTCATGTCCTTTGCCCCGACGTATATCGTATGCGTTCCGTTGCCGAAGCTCCTCACGATCTTACTCATCGGGAGTCCCGCATCGAATCTCCATCCGGTGGTGTCATTCACAGCCAAAGCTATTCCGGAAAGCCCGACGGGCTGGCTTTTGGGTGTGACCTTCCAGCTCACAAGGACGTCCGAACCGGTAGCGGCTTTATAGCCGGGCCACGGGTAGGTGATTTCAATCTCCGGAGGGGTTACACCGCGTTCGGCTATCTTAAACGCCTGTTCCAGCGGTTGGGTTTCGGAATCTTTGTCGGTTTTTACCTTGACATAGAACTTGTGATCCCCTGGGCCGAGGTCGGTTGTAGAGTAGCTCGCACTTGTCGAGGA
Source organism: uncultured bacterium (assembly GCA_964611725.1). GTDB lineage: Bacteria > Latescibacterota > CAZTBA01 > CAZTBA01 > CAZTBA01 > CAZTBA01. Next base: position 3,500 of record CAZTBA010000465.1, on the reverse strand, counting down.
GCCCCATGGGGAGTCCGCTCCCGCATCGAGCTTGTAGCTATACTGATAGCTCCCCTGTCCCCCGGAAGCCTTCCACCTGAGCGTCACCACCGATCCATACGGTACAGGGCTATCGGTGGTCGGACCCCCGGTTATCTCAAGAGAGAGGTTTGAAGGCGTATATTTGGGAACATCGGGCTCTGTCGGCTCCAGCTCGCTACAGCCGGACCAGAAGAGCACTCCCAGAAAAAGGACTGCCAAACTGATTTTGATTTCCGATCTATTCAACATATTTACCTTCCTTTCCCTACCGAGATCTGATCCGTTGGCCCATGTCACTGCTCATTAAGGTAATGGGTAAGGATATAATCGTAGTTTGCAGCAGACGCCGCTACATCGAACCTGTAGGGTCTGCCTCCTATGAAGACGAATTTCCCTTTACCTTCCGGAGGCTCAGCTATGAGGCCGGCGACCTCACCGGTGGCACTGAACTCGAAGAGTACCGTAACGTATGGGCTGTCCTCGACCTCACAGAACTGAGCAAGGCTGCTGGAAGTCTCACCGTTTCCGACTCCCATATCGACCAGCCCATCGACCTTGGCAACGAGCAAATCTCCGCTCCCTATGGTTACTGTCTCACCAGTGGAAGCTATGTAGCCGTACTCTGTCAGATCGTCATCCATAATTTCGTATGCCCAGGCATTCCTCGTGGCAAGTATGAGGTTGCCACCGACGTTGAGATAGGATTTCACAAGGGATTTCGAAGCATTCCATACCTCGTCGTCTCCCTGAAATGAGTTTGCAACCCATATGAGAGTGGAATATCTGCCGAGGACAGCACCGCTCAGTGGACCGGTCCCTATGGGATCGCCGAGGGTACTGGGATAACCCTCAGCAGGTCCGCCTGCGAACGCATCCCAGAAGTCGACTTCGTGGTTCCCGAAAAGCGCCCTTCCCTCGTACATCTCCCAGGGATCACCAGTAAATTCCGTCGCCGATCCATCTGAATAAGAACCCCAGTGTATTCCGTTGACGAGGAGTATCCCCTGGTCCATGGTCGGGGTAACAACGTAGAAGGAGACATCCTGTTCGACCTCAGTGCCGGCTTCATCCACGGCCCTAATCGAAATCGTGTAGGGTTCGTCACTCGCCCCGAGGGTGAATGTAGCACCCTGGAGGTCTTCGCTTACCGGGAGCCATTCCGCATCCTGCGGGAACTTGTAGCTGTAACCTCTGACTTTCCCGTAATAGTAATCGACTCTTGCCTCCCAACCGAAACGGATTTCGGAGGTACTTCCGGCCGCAACGAAGAAGGTGGCACCCTCCGTGGGTCCCTCTGTTATGGCAAGTTCAGGGGGAAGGCCGGATCTGACAGTGAAGCTGACAGAGGAAGGCGTCGGGTCAACAAGCCCAAGGTTATCCTTGGATTTGACGGTAAAAACATGCGGTCCTTCGGAAAGCCCCGACACCGTGGCGGACCTTACATCGGCCCCGACCTGCTGCCAGCCACCTGCGTCAACCTTGTACAGGTAGCCAAGTATCGACCCATCGGGATCCACTCCACCCCAGGAAAACGCCACGGCAGTGCTCGTCGTAGCGCCTGAAACAGGGGCGTTGATGGAAGTTTCCGGCGTCTGATTGAATGTTCCTATGCTCTTGGGCGAGTAGGCAAGTTTTGCCGGGCTTGCATCCACGTTACCATCATTGTCCCTCGACCTGACTTCGATCGTATGTTGCTCACTCCAGGCCGAGTAGGATATTTCAAGCTCATAGACCGAAGACTTCTGCCATGGTGTCCACTCCCCCCCATCAACCTTGAAACTGTAATCCTCGACGAGGCCGTCGGAGTCTACCCCCTTGGCATAAACTATAGTCTTACCACTGCTTATGACTATGCTCGTTATGGAAGTCTCTGGCTCCGCCATGGGGATCTCGGACTCGGTTGGCTTTTTGGCGCAACCTGACATCGAGAGGAGCCAGACCAGGGCAATTGATACTGTCAGAAACCCTGACTTAATTCTAAGCATAAGATCCTCCTCTTTCTAATCAAAAGGAAAGGGAAAAGCTGATTCTCTGGGCGTTGTCAAGGTACTTCATGTCGCTGTATGCATAGTCAACGCCTATCCCCTTCATCTTTAATCCCACTCCAAAAGTCCAACCCCCCAAGTCAGAGTTTACCTTATAGCCGCTTCTCAGGAAGAGAAGGTCCTTGAAGGCATATTCGGCCCCGAAGTGGAGCGTTTCTACGTTATCACTCGGATGGACAGCCTCAAGGGCTGTCGACAGCTTGGCTTCGTCGCTCGTATAGGGAACCATGGACAGTCCGACCCTGAACATCATCGGCAGGGGGACATCTGCCTGTGGTTTATCCTCATCCATGAGCCCATCTCCGTCGTTATCCATCTGGTCTTCCTGGTCCTCATCGAACTTTCCATCACCATCCTCATCAACAGGATAATTAAGGTTCGGGCCAAAGTTGAGAATCGACATTCCCAGCTTCAAATTCTTGAAACCTATGTCGTAGATGGTACCTACATCGAAGCCCACGCTGTTGTCGTCATATTCCTCCAACTTTTCCTGGACATATTTAGCGCTTGCCCCAAAGGAGAATCGGTCCGTCAGGTTCCTGGCATAAGTGATCCCTACCATGAAGTCGCTGACAGTAAAGACATCACCGGTCCCTTCGGGCATGTAGACAGTACGGACGTTCATATAGCCCGTGTTCATACTTGTGAGGCTCAGGCCCACTGATCCCGCACTACCAAGGTTGAAGGTTAAACCCGCGCTCGAGATATTTATTTCAGCCGGCCAATTAATGTAGGAGCCGAGGAGGGTCAAGCCTTCAATCCTTGCTATCCCTGCAGGGTTCCAGTAGAGAGCCGAGGCATCATCGGCCAGGGCCACGAAGGACTCACCCATCGCAGCAGCTTTCCCACCGAAGCCTACCTTGAGAAACTGCAGCCCGGCGGTCCCAGCCTTGGCAAAGCCCTGTGCTGAAGCTGAGCCTGCTATCACCAGAGTTATAACTATTGAGAGAAGAAACACCCTTCTCATATTAACCTCCTTGAGTTCCCGCTCCGGGAGAAACGGTTACTATCTTACGATCACGAATTTACCTATGTAGTCGACACCTTCTCCCTTGACGTTATATATGTACACCCCACTGACTGCTTTCTGAATGTTCTCGGATATGAGGTCCCAATCTTCACTCCCCAAACCGCTATCATGCTTTATGGTCCTTATCAGGTCACCGGAGAGCGAATATATCCTTATGGTACATTCACCAGGGATATTATTGAACCTCACCCGCTCATCAGCAGGATTGTACCTGTCGGGATTGAAGTCCCATGGTGCTTCGACTATATATGGATTCGGATAGACATAGATCTTATCTTCGTCGGTACTGGCCAAGCTGCTCGGGCTGACGAAAGTCCGGTTTGTAATCTGGCTACTTTCGAGAATTCCAGCAAGCGCAAGGTCTCCAATGTCATAGGATGTAACCGCATAGTAGTAAGGATATC
>CAZTBA010000464.1:0-4370 GCA_964611725.1 uncultured bacterium | reverse complement strand
CGACCTTGCTAAGACTCTTGAAAGTTGCTATATTGCTGCAAAAGTCGAGTAAGTAGAAGGACAAAAAGAATTTGAGATAGGGTTCCAACATCTTCAAATTGCCCCAAAACCCCTCTTGGAAGCATAGGAAAACCCATTTTCGAGGGTTCCGTCTAAAAATTGCGGAAAACGGGCTTCTGAAGGTTTTTAGTTAGCAAAGATATGTCCGGCCTCAAGGGGGTTTGTGGGAACAAACCACAGGTTGAATGCTCTATTTGTCCAGTACATGTCAAAAACATTATGACCACCTACTTAGTTATCTTCTGCCCATTGATAAGCGGAAAATCAATGAGCTTGCCAAGCTCCGCTTCATCGAGGATGGGGAGAACCTCTCTTTTCTGGGTCCTCCAGGAGTAGGGAAAACACATCTGGCTGTCGGGCTTGGGATTAAAGCCGCACACGCTGGCTATCGTGTGCTCTTCCTGACCATCGCTGAACTGAATGTCATCCCAAACTGCTGATCCTTGACGAAATCGGCTACCTGCCTCTCGATCAGCAGGCATCCCACTTCTTCTTCCAGCTGATCTCCAAGAGATATGAGAGAGGATCTATCATCCTTACCGGTAATAAATCTTATGGTGATTGGGGAACTATCTTCGGTGATAATGTCATCGCTTCAGCGATCCTCGATCGCTTACTCCATCACTCCCATACTATAAATATCAAAGGTGAGTCGTATCGACTCAAGGATAAGCGTCGTGCCGGAACTGTTCCTAAAGCTGTTTCTAACCCAATAAAGGAGGTGATTGAAAAAGGTAAACTTTAATCCAAAATCTAACCGGGGTGGATACTTTTACTTTCCGGAAAACTGGGTATTTTTACGGGTTCTCCCGCAAAGGTTGTGAAAAGGTTAATAGTCGGTACCTCATTGAGTAGAGGACTCTTATCCGGAGCAAGTCGAAGTTAGCTCTCCCATACATTCGACGTTTGGTAAACTTCAAGCAATTGACCTGTTTTCCCAGTTGCTTCTGCGGAGGAAACCAGAAGAACTACAAGTATTTCCTCTTGTTGATAAATACCATCAACGTAGAGATCGGAGTTCGTGAGCAGTAAGCCGATGGGAAACCTGCATTTGAATGTTATGGTTTGATTTCCCTTATGGTAGCTCGATATCTCTTCACCCACGACCCTATTTTCACAACCTTTGCGGGAGAACCATTTTTACTTTCCTGTTGACACCTTTCAGACATCGCAAGCTTCGATATGCTTTTTGAGTATGCTAACGCCTACATCTCCCTCTTTATACGTCCTTATCGGGTGAACTTTTTAGTTGGAGTCTGCTTTTCATATTATGTATCTTACTATCGCATATGCTATCGCAAGCATCAGTAAGATTATGATCCCATAGGCAAGCAACCGAATATATTCCCATATAATCCCGTATCTCAGCAAAAGCTTACACCTCCCAGTATGCCCTCAGAAGCCTCCCCCTTGAGACATGTCTCAGTCTCCTTATAGCTTTCTCTTTTATCTGTCTAACCCTCTCACGGGTCAAACCGAACTTCTCCCCTATCTCTTCAAGTGTGAAAGACCTATCCTGGTCTATCCCAAAATAGAGGCTTATCACCTTTGCCTCTCTCTTCGTAAGAGTTGAGAGGACACGCCTCACATCTCGTTTAAGAGAATCTTCTATGAAGACTTCGTCTGGGGATGGCTGGTGTTGGTCCTCAAGGACGTCGAGGAGCTTGTATCCATCCTCGCCTCCGTTGCGAGGGCCATCGAGAGAGAGGTGCCTTCTGGATGCCTTAATGGTGCTCATAATATCATAAAGGGACATCTCAAGCTCATCGGCTATCTCTCCCATGCTCGGCTCCCTCCCAAACTCCTGCTCAAGACCTCTCAGTGTCTTCCCGATCTTGTGAAGATCGCCAACCCTGTTCATCGGAAGCCTTAGTATCCTCGACTGCTCCCCCAGAGCCTGAAGTATAGCCTGCTTTATCCACCAGACAGCATAGGATATGAATTTGAAACCTTTGGTCTCATCGAACTTCTTAGCAGCCCTTATGAGCCCAACGTTCCCTTCACTTATGAGATCACACAGGGGAAGCCCTTGATACTGTTTTGCAACGCTCACCACAAAACGTAGGTTGGCCTTCGTGAGCCTCTCAAGGGCTTCGTGATCCCCCCCTTTTACCCTCCTTGCTAGCTCGGCCTCCTCCTCACGGGAGAGAAGCTCAACCTTTGTAATCTCCTCAAGGTACCATCTGAGCGATCTCTCCTCTGTTGAAAGATCTCCTACAGGCATGTCTGGTTCTTTGCTCAACAGTCATCCCACCAATCACAACAGTTAAAATTTGGCAGTTCCACCATCAACTTTGGGAACCAATAAGAGGGAGACAGGTGCCCTTCCTAGACTATTCTGTTTTAACAGAGAAGGTTTTCTTCAGGACCCTTTCACAGTTGGCACATAACATAACTGCAAAGATAGAACCGAGAACCGCTGGTATAATGCATATATGGTTGAAAGTTAAGAAACCCCAGTTGCCTGCAACAGGAGTGCCTACCCATGCCCCCATCCAGGCGACGATCACCTCAATCCAATATCCTCCGCATGACCTGACTTTGAGCACATAATACCAGATCAAGGAGACAGCAACAGCTATGATTGTCAACCACAGCCAGGATAGAAATCCCATGAACACCATTTGATTTTCAATAGCAGTGGTTTCCATTATTCACCCCCTATGAGCTGATAAGTGGCTAAGAGAAGGGCGCCTGCCTTCTTGTTGAGTTCTTTCAACCAGTATACTTAGCTTGAGTTTCGATATCCTACCCGATCCCCCCTTTGACTTAGCCCGTCCTTTACCTTCTGCTTGCCTAAAAAAAGGAAAAACCGAGCTACTCCTGTTGATCCTTCGGCAGCTCGGCTATCATGGCTTAGTTCAGCTTTAGATCCTCTGGGCTTTGCGAAACTCCTTTTCGGGAGATTTGCCCTTTCGAGATCTTAAATCACAAACCTTATTCAGGATAAAAAAACCCCGCTGATAGTTCTTTATGAAGAATGGTTGCGGTTAATGGATTTGAAAATACATCACCACCTATGCAGAAACAGATGAGGTCTTTGGAGAAGCTGATGAATTACAAGTGTATTATAAAAGGATTACCCCTTTCTGTCAAGATTTCTTTTTGGCTGGCCCCTCCCCAGTTTTGAAAGAAGGACCTCCTGAATTATATTAAGGGAGTCATTAGTTGTTGTTGAAAAAGCCCTTAATCCAGGAGGTCCGGAATATGAAAGATGTAAGCCGAGAAACAATATACAGTTGGATAGATTCAATGTTCAAGGGAAAACTTCGTAAGACCCAGAGAGTAAACCTTTCTCTTTTAGTATGGGGAATTCTTCTTTCAAGATGTCTTGTAGTATCAGCCATATCGAGGAAGCTTCCCATTTGCGTTAAGAGGCCCAAGTATAAGTATCGTCGTCTAAACAGGTTTCTAACGAACATAAGGGTATCTTTGGAAAGTTGTTTTGAAGCTTTGATTTATGAGGTATCCAGAGAGTATAAGCATAAGAGATATCTTCCGGTCATCATAGATTACACAAGCTGGGCTGGTATAAATGTTCTTATAGGAGCTATTCCATTCAGAAGCCGTGCTTTACCAATATCTTTTCGCTTAGCAAGGCCGTCTGATCTTGAGACAAGTCAGAACGATCTTGAAGAAGACTTTATCGCTGAGCTCAAAGGTTGTCTACCTTTGGGGATGCGTCTTGTCGTGATAGCTGATAGAGGATTTGGAAGAGCAAGCTTCTTTGAATATCTCAAAAAAGAAGGACACCTTTTCGTAATAAGGGTTAAGAAAGGAGTGATGATCCATTATAAAGGTAAGCCTACCCTTATCCAGAAAATCCCTTACAAGAAGGGAACTAAAAGATACCTCAGGAATGTCGAATATCGTCAAGATCGAAAGGTTACTGTCAACATCCTTATTGTCCAAACACAAGATGCCCCCCAACCATGGTATCTGGTCAACAATATCTCTAAGCCAATAAGAATTCAGAAGTTCTATGAAAAAAGATTCTGGATAGATGAGATGTTTAGAGACTTCAAAACTCATCTTTCTATCGGAAAAGTCTATGTCTGTAAGGATAATCAAAGAAAACTTCTACTATTCGCTCTCTTCATCGCTTACCTATAAGGTAGTGATGCTCTCTTGTCAAAATTCTCACTCAAATCTCCCTCTGACACCGAGAGCATATAAACAGCTTTCAACCTGGATATATATAACTCAAACCATTGGGATATAGATATTGGAGAATCATTTTACGGGAATTTCAACTATGAAATTCGCGCCCTTATCAGGTTCACTCTCAACGTGTATTCTCCCATCATGGT
>CAZTBA010000463.1:0-4383 GCA_964611725.1 uncultured bacterium | reverse complement strand
TATTCCCGCCGAATTGTGGATACGGTGACAGCTCGACGGAATTGCAGGTGCTCATGAGCGGGAAAGGTCTTCTCACCTACGAGATTGCCGGCCAGCACACGCACCTCGAGTGTCCGTGAGACCAGGTTGGTGAGGTTCAGGGCGATCGATTCGTATTCGCCAACGCAAAGCGAGGTAGAGAGCTTTTCAGTGCGATCCTGCGGCGTAGGCAGCGTTTTGAGGGGATCGAAATATGCCCAGGGGCAGAACTCCCACGCGAAAAATGAGCCTGTCGGGGCCAACTTCTGTCCAGCGACGGCAAGGGCCCTGAGCCGTCTCGCCGGTTCTATCAGGGAAGATATAGATTCAGGATCAACGCAGTCGCTGGCAGCAAGCTGCCTCCTGAGTGATAGAAGTTCACCCTGCATGTGAGCGGCAACAGCAGGATTACTTTTCTGCCAGCCGTTGATGACTTCAGCGGCTCTCCCAAGGATATCACTCAGGTATGCCCTGTCACTGTCTAAACCTTCAAAGGACAGCTCCATCTCCTTAGAGGATATAACTGTGAGGCGATCTGCATTTAGTAACTCTTGTTTCACTTTGTAGGTGCCCGGATCCTCCACATCCAGCAGGAAAGTGACGCGCTTCCTGTCAGTATGAATGTGACTGGTGAAATGGTGCAGGGAACCATCGGGATAGACCACATCGGTCAGGAGAACCAGTCTCTCCCCTTCGGGGTTATTGACATCGAACCGCCACAGGTTCTGTCCGCTGAGGAGGTCCATGTCACCGTAAGTCGTGAAAGTCGCTTTGGAGGATCCCTGTTTCTTGAGCGGGGACGATAGAGGTTTATAGTCTCTGGCAGCCGGCACACGGCAGGTGTGCGCTCTGTTTCCGGCGAAAACCGTCCATGCCCGAGGGTCATCTCGATAGGGAACGTTCCACTTCGTATAGGCCAATGTGTTGCCGCTCCCGTACGACTCAGGTCCAGCGATAATCAGATCCATCATCCCATCATTGTCAAAATCCCCGGCAAGGGACGGCGAGTCGGTCGCGCCAGGTATCTTCGTATCCAACAGCACAGAGCCGTCCGCATCCAGGGCCTGGAGAGTGCGACAGAGGAAAAGTATCTCCAGTTCGGGGTCATCGTCGAGATTCGTCACTATTGGAGAGGTGCTCATACTGTTATTGGGGAACTCACGCTTCCATACGAATCCTTTGTCTCCATATCGCCATACGGCGCCGCCCTTGTTCCCGAAAATCACCTCGTCTTTTCCATCACCATCGATGTCTGTCGCACAGATAGCGCTGTTAATGTGGACGTGAACGTTTTCCTCAAGAGCTATACGATGTTTCTTCAGATCGATCCGGTAGAAATGATGAAGTCCGCCGCCGATATAGAGCTCCGGGATCCCATCACCTTCAACATCTGCCAACAGGGGAACAGTGTTCGGGAACACATCGTCCTCACGGTAGATGTCCCAAAGCCACATACCCTGAGCTGTTAGAGCGTAGATATGCCCGTCCCCTGAGGTAACAATGATCTCGTTTCCGGGTGTATCATAGATGTCTGCCACCAGTGTCGGGCCCATCCGTCCCCCATCACCGCAAAAGCGCCAGAGCAGCTTTCCCTTATTATCGAAGCAGGAAGTGCAACCGGAGGCATCGCCTATAAGAATCTCGCGATGACCATCGCCATCTAAGTCAGCTATGGTCGGACAGGAATCCGCTTCGATTCGATCCGGCACCCGTGAAGTCCATTTCAGTTTTCCATCCGCGCTTAGAAGGACAATCCTGCCCTTACCGTCGCCAGCCACCACATCCTCTACTCCGTCGCCATCGACGTCTGCTACGGCTGGGGATGCCGTCACAGGAGGTGTCATCCCATATTCCCAGATTCGCCTGCCATCGGGACTGAAACAGACAATCCCATTTCCCACCTCACACATCACGATCCCGAGCGTCTTCCCGGTGCCTGCCTCACGTATCTCGTTCGGGCCTGAAAATCCCAGGTTTCCTTTAACCTGCCATTCTACATCGAAACTCAGATCTCCCCACGCAGATTGCACAAGCACAAGGTAAGCAACCATATAACCCAGAATATGAAATCTCATTTGCTGAACCCTTTCGACAAAGGATGGCCAAATTGATCGAATTTATACCCATCCACTTTTGTAGAGACACAATATATTAAATCTCTACCGTTGGCTGAGTAGTGTAACACTAATGGTTAAATATGTCACACCAACGGCAAAATTCAAATTTATGGTAACATCCGCTGCCATTTTCAAATTCCTTTACCCAGATATTAACACACTTTCCTCCGTAAATCAACGGAAACTTCTCTTTTGCCCTCGATTTTCCACTATTGAGATTGATGGACTTTTTCCGCCCATCCAACCATTCTGAGTCGAATGCCTGGTTTTCAAATGAAGTGTAGGTGAAATTGGCGAAGCCCGAGGCGAAGATTCTTCTCTTGACTGGCTTTTTGTAATTCCTGCCGAAGTTCAATTACAAAAACAGTGGGTGTACTACCTTTATGTCAAGAGATCAATTGAGGAGATATATCTCAGATTCAATGCAGTTCATTCATCAGTACGTCCCGCAATTCAGTCCGTGCATTTGCGACGACCATCCCATCAAACCTGGAATCTATTACAGTCTTGATTATCTCTTCACGGCGCTTAGCCAGACGATCGGCTTTCACGGAATCTCCCCGTTTCCGAGCCCGGTCCGCTGCCTGGTTCAGCATCCAGAGTCGCATGTAATCTTCGACCCCCAACCGAACCCCCTGCCAGCGCCGACTGGGAACAATCGAGTGGTCTCCCTGGTAGACAAGCTCCCAGTCACATCCGCTCGGCACCGGCCCCTGCCAGAGATCAACTCCGCGACCGGCATACGACCAGAAACCGATACCGGTGAGTCCCAGGGCTGTCCCCTTCCAGATGAGCGACCAGTAGTACTCCATCATATTGAGATCCTTGACACCATCGCCACAGTTGTAGGTCCAAACTGGCGATGCATTGTCAAGGATCAAACGAAGGTGAACGTACTCGTCCGGGTAATGCCAGATCGGGTCGAATATATCCGCTACGGCGAGGAGTTCCCCGATGTGCTCCACAGTGGCGCCACCCGCAGGGTTCGCGAATATCTTTATGTACGGATCGACAGCCTTGTACAGGCGTGCGATGCGGATGAACTCTTCCACCAACCGACCACCCTTTATCCCCGGTTCATCCAGAATATAGTTGGCATGGTCGTCATAGCTCAAGCTACGGGAAGCGAGGTGTTTCACCCACCGTGATATAAACATCCGGAAGGCCCGATCCCAGGCCTTCGAGCCCATTGGCGGGGAACCCGGGGCAGGCTGCACGACGTTGTCCCTCCCACTCCACAGGAAAAACGCCCCGGGCTTCACAATATCGATCACATGATCGGTTAGGGACCAATCTATGTCCGCGATCTCCCCGTCAGCATCGTAGGTAACCCTTGGCATCGGAAGATCAAATACGTTGACATAATGATCGTGCAGATCCTTGTACACCACTTCTTCCATGTCTGGGAATATTTGCCTGTTATTGTAGGCCCACACATGGAACCGGAGCGGCGAATCCTCAGGAAGTGTCAGCGGCAGAACCTCCCAGGTGATCGGGACATCCCATACCTGTCCGGCGATGGTTAGCGAGCGTACATGCAGCATCGTCGTGTATGTGCCTGATGGTAGATCACCTGTAGACCAATCCAGCCACAGGCGGACGGTCTGACCGACAGGAATTGTCAGAAGGCCGGCCTCGTCGAGCCCAGGCAACGCATCGGGGGACATGTTGCCGCGAGCGGTAGGTACGAAGACCTGCTGCCGGAGCGTTACGACAGCATCTCCGTGAGGTGTAGGACCACCCTGCCAGGCATCCATCCAAACTCTAACGGTCAATGGTCCATCGGTAACATTGGCTATAGCAATTACTGTAGCCTCATGGGATCGTCGTTCCGTGATCATGCGGATTTCAGACAGGAGCCCGTCTGGTGGAACATCAGTTTTGGGAGACCATGGGCTCCATGGGTGATCCGGATTCCAGAGCAGCACATCGACAGGTTTTCCGGTGACTTTACGGTGATCATATGCTAACTGCTGGGATGTCAGCAAACGTTTCATGGCATCCAGATGTTGATCCACATCGGCGATCAAATCGCCCGGATGCTCATCAGGCTGGGCCATGCGTGCGGTCAGACCCGCCCACCGATCCTTTGCCGCACGGATCTGCCGGGATAGAGCCGCACCTGCCAATTGATCGTATTCCAGGGCCTGTTGAAGGAGCGCGTTTAAGTCTGCAATGATCCTTTCACCACATTCCTTTTCCTCTTCGAACGGAGTGAATGGAAGTATCTCCGTTGTCTCAGCCACAG
>CAZTBA010000462.1:0-4412 GCA_964611725.1 uncultured bacterium | reverse complement strand
CGTGAAAGCAGCTCTCAGACTCGCCATCCTCACAGATTCCAAATCCAGTCCTCAGATGATCAACAGGGATGTGAATTCCACGCTTCCTATTTCTCAGGAGGTTGAAGACATCCTCTCCAAGCTTGGTATCGCCAATGCTATGGTATCCCATCATTCCATAGGAGAGAGCCTTAACAGCATTATAGTTGTAGGTAACTCACTTGAGAAGGCTTATAACAGGGATGATCTGGAACTTCTTATGCTTCTTGCCGGGCAGTCTGCCGTTATCATAGAGAACATAGAGCTTTACCTAAAGACAGAGCAGATGGCCATAACGGATGAGATGACAGGACTTTACAACTACAGATATTTCAGGAAAAGGCTCATAGAAGAGATAAACCGCTCTTCGAGGACAGGCAGGAAATTCTCGATCCTTATGACCGATGTGGATCACTTCAAGAAGTTGAACGACACCTACGGTCATCATGAAGGTGACATGGTTCTCAAAGGTCTTGCGGAGGTGCTTCACAGCAATGTGAGGCCGATGGATATAGTGGCAAGATATGGTGGTGAAGAGTTCGTCATAATAATACCTGAATTCGACATAAGGGAGCATCCTCACAGGCCTGAAGCCATGAGGGAAGCGTTGGAGAAACACACCTTCAAGGGCAAGAGGTACGAGATAAAAGGCGTTACAGCGAGCTTTGGTGCTTCGGTATTCCCCGATGATGGCACATCAGCCGATGGACTTTGCATAAAAGCAGACGAAGCACTCTACGAAGCCAAGAGAGGCGGAAGAAACAGGGTATGTCTGAGGGTGACGGCCGAGGAAAAGGTACATGCTATGGAGTGAAAAGATGCCTGAGGAACATATACTGATCGTTGACGATGAACCTTATGTATGTGATATTCTCTCTCAACTGTTCATATCAGAAGGATACAGGGTGAAAGCCGCCGTGAGTGGACTGGAAGCGATTGATCTTATGAAGGAGAAAGATTTCTCTTTGGTGATAAGTGACATAAGGCTTTCTGATATCAGTGGGATAGAGGTCTTAAGGAATGCCAGGACACTGCTGAAAGGTGTCCCGGTTATAATGATAACGGGTTTTGCAGCGACCGAATCCGCCGTCTATGCCCTGAAGCTCGGTGCTTACGACTACATGATTAAACCTCTGAACCTCGATGAAGTGATCCTCAGTGCCAGAAGGGCTATAGGCTCAAAGCAGATGGCGAACAGGAACACCTTGAGAGTAGAGATTCTCAGGGAGATCTCCGAGCATATCCTCCCTGTTGTCGAGAGGATATTATCTTCTTTGGATAGCATAAGTGATTCAGATGTACAGCTATCGAAGGAGACCATAGCTGAGTTGGATAACATAAGGTTTTCGCTAAATGAAATAGAAGGCGTCTTCAAAAGATTCAACCCGGATGACTAAGACAGGATGCTATGTCCAAAGGGATTAATGGATTATGGAAGCTTTCAGAAACTTACGGCATATCTTTGAGACGGATTAGGTCAGACGAAATCCGGATGATCCAAAGCAATACAGCCTATGACGGGAAGAGGTGATTTTGAGAGCACTCATGATTCATTTGGGAAACTCAGAGAAGAAGTCGCGGGAAGCAAAAATTACTTATGGAAAAAGGAGATGGCCGAGGTGAAAGGTCCTGAAGAGATCGGGTGCAGCAGGTCCGGGAGGCTCAATTCAAGCAACAGTCAGGCAACCGAAAAAGATGTCTGTCTCGGACCGGAATGTAGCGCTTTTCTCGAATGTCTTGAGGAAACACTCTGGTACGTGGACCGGAGACTTGAGACCGCGAGAAGGCTCGAGAAACCAGAATCCGAGAATGATAGAGAGGAAGCAAACAGGAAGATCGCCGAGATACTTGGCAACATCGAGTACCTATCGATGCGTGGGCCTCTCAAGTTTGCAGATGAGGACATATCTGGAGTCGCAGAGCTAAAGAGCGAAACTACGAGTATAAGAAAAAAGCAGAAGGAGATGAATTCCGAAATAGAGGATGAGAAAGATGGTGAAAAACCCAGAAGAGTACTTGTGGTGGACGATGAAATCGCCATAAGAGAACTCATGTCTGAGATTCTGCAACCCTACGGTTTTACTGTAGAAACAGCTCCTAACGGACTGATCGCTCTGAAGCTACTGAATATGGGGCATCACGACCTCGCCCTAGTTGATCTCAAAATGCCAGGGATAGACGGTCTTGAGTTCATAAAGAAGGCCAAAGAGAACCATCCCGATACGGAGTTTGTGATAGTCACGGGGTACGCCTCTCTGGAAAGCGCTATAGATGCCGTCAATCTCGGGGTATCAGCATATCTGCAGAAGCCCCTCTCAAGCGCTAACGAACTAATATCAACAGTTAAACAAGTTCTCAATAGTGCAGAATAACCTTAGGGCACGAGATCTACAATCTCCGGACAGGAATCATATAGAGAAAAGGAGATAATCAGGGTGAAAGATCCTGAGAAGATTGGATGCAGAAGTTTCGGGAAATTTCCATCAAGCAAACACCAGAAGGATGGAAAGGACATCTGCCCCGGGCCGGAATGCAGTGCTTTCCTTGAATGTCTTGAGGAAACGCTCTGGTATGTGGACCGGAAGCTCGGAAACGCAATGGATTTCGAGGAATCAGAACTCGAGATTGACAAGGAGAAGATAAGCAACAAATTCGCCGAGATACTTAATGACATAGAGTACCTCTCAATGCATGGGCCTCTCAAGTTTGCAGATGAAGATATCTCCGAAATCGCTAAGCTAAAGGAAACTATGGTGGAGGGCATGGCTGATGGGATGATCCTGCTTAATGGGACTGGGAGGCCTATGGTCTACAACCTACTTGGCATTAAGCTCTACCAAGATATCTGTACCTGCCACGAGGATCTGATCGGTGGGAGCTGTCCTGTACACGCATGTTTGGAGCAAATAATCTCCGAGGATATGGAGATTACATTACAGGAACTAATCAAAAATGAAAAGGTATATGAGATGAGGTTTTCCAAAGTCCTGCTAAGCACCAGGAAAGAGCATGGGGCCGTGGTGATTATTCGCGACGTGACTAAGGAAAAACTTGTCCAGCAACAGATCCTTCAGAGTTCCAAGATGGCAGCCATAGGTGAGCTGGCAGCCGGTATTGCACACGAGATCAACAACCCTCTTACCGCCGTCATCGGTTTCTCTGAACTCTGGCTCATAAAGGGTGTGGACGATGATAAGCTGAGATCCGACCTCGGGAAGATTCATGAGGCCGGTCTAAAGGCCGCTGAGATAGTCAAGGACCTCCTCTGCTTCTCGAAAGATCAGAAACGAATTGAGAAGGGTCCAATGTTGCTCAACGAAGCCGTGGAAAGCTCACTGAAACTGATTAGAAGCTATTATGAAAAAGAAAATATAAACTTGGACGAGGATCTTACCAGTGGTCTCCCTCACATCCTCGGGAATCTCGGACAGATTCAACAGGTTGTTTTAAACTTGGTTTCAAACGCCAGAGATGCGATCCTCGAATCCGGGAGAGGTGGTGGAATAGAGGTGCTAACAAGGGGATTGGATGGAAGGGTGGTCCTCGAGGTAAGCGATAACGGTCCCGGGATCCCTGACGAAATCCAGGACAAAATTTTCGAGCCTTTCTACACGACGAAACCACCTGGCAAAGGAACGGGACTCGGGCTTTTTATAGCCTACAGTATAATCAAGGAACACAACGGGAAGATCAGTTTAAGAAGTCAGGAAGGGGAAACCACCTTCATAGTTGAGCTTCCCGTTATGGCAGATGTGATTGACAATGGATCCAACGAGACGGAAAGCCAAAAGACTTCCTCACGGTTTCTATAACCCTTACCTTTCGGTCTTCTGGATTTCCCCCGGTTATCCCATAATAAGGTTTCTCCACATAAGGTCAGTATCCCTCAGCCGCTGGCAGATGATACGAGCTATATTTCTCATTATAATATAGCCTAAATAAGGTTCTCTCTCTATGAGTTTCCAGAGCTCTGGGCCATCGAAAACCAGAATCTTCGTATCGCTCACCGCCCTGACAAGAGCAGATCTCTTCATACTGCTCACAAATGCCATTTCACCGAAGATTTCGCCTTCATTGAGTCTTGTAAGCCTTTCGGACCCGTGCTTGATGGACACTTTCTCCATCCGCACCTCAATCCTCCCATCTAGTACAGCGTATAGATCCCGACCTTCGCCCGACTCGTCAAGTATAGTCGAGCCTTTGCTGAAGCTGATTTCTCTACAGATGCCCGTCAACATCGAAAGGTGTTTCTCATCAAGGCCCTGGAAAGCTTCTATAAACCTTAGAACCTCTGCCTTCATCTTTCTATACCTCCAATAAGAAAATAGGGGCCCGAAGCCAACTTTGAAGAGGAAAACACTCGCATCAAAGTATAAGCTGCAGGACCCCTTATG
>CAZTBA010000461.1:0-4419 GCA_964611725.1 uncultured bacterium | reverse complement strand
GCGTAGAGGTAGTCCTCAACGTTGACAACTGCCTCCTGCGCCCTCAGGACCCTGAAGTATAGGACGGCATTCACTTTGATGGAAACATTGTCTTTCGTTATGACATCCTGAGGCGGGATATCGAGGGCCACAACCCGAAGAGGGACCTTCACCATCCTGTCAATCATCGGGATGAGAAGGATCAACCCGGGGCCCTTTTCCCCGACAAGGCGGCCGAGCCTGAAAACAACACCGCGTTCATACTCCCTCAGAATCCTTATCGCCGAGGCAAGTATTATCACCGCTATCACTATAAGTGTGAAAATACCTACCGACATCCCTGCACCCGAAGATTCCATAATCTACCTCCTTTTCACTTCTTCCTGACTACCTTAAGAATAGAACGATCCATCCCTACAATTTCAACCCTGTCCCCCTTTCTTATCCTCTCGTCCGATGACGCTTTCCAATGCTCACCGGAGATGAAGATTACCCCTACTTTCCCCTTCGCGATATTTGTCCTCGCCTCGCCAATCTGACCCACAAGGTAAGGCGCTCCTGTGGTTGGCCTCTTCCTTTGAATTATGAGTCCCTTCCCGATAGCGAAGGTGAAGAAAAGCACCGATGCCGCAACGACCGGAATTATGACACCCCAGGACACCTTGAGGAAAGACTCTGTCGTCTCGAAAAGCATGGCCGATCCAAGCAGAAGAGACGCAATCCCCCCTGCTGTCAGAACTCCATTCGTAGGTGTCATCGCCTCGGCGAAGAAGAGTATCAGTCCGAAGGCTATAAGTGCAAGCCCGGCATAGTTTACGGGGAGGGTCTGAAAGGAATAAAAGGCAAGGATAAGGCAGATCCCACCGACAACCCCGGGAAGGATTGATCCGGGGTTCGAAAGCTCAAACATAAGCCCGTAAAAGCCAAGTATCATAAGTATATAAGCTATGTTCGGATTGGAGATCGCCGAGAGAAACTTTTCCCTGAAACCCATCTTTATCTCCTCCACTTTCGCACCCTTCGTGTCAAGTGTCTTCTGACCGGAAGAGAGTTCAACGGTCCTCCCATCCAGCGAATCAAGCAGTGCACCCACCGTCGGACATAAAAAGTCCACTACCCCGAGCTCGAGCGCTTCCTTCTCAGTGGATGATATGCTCTTGCGGACGGCATCCTCCGCCCAGGAAACGTTCCGCCCCTTCTTCTCCGCTATGCTCTTTATATAAGCCACGGCATCGTTCGTTACTTTTTCAATCATAGTGCTATCGATCTGTGCCCCTCCGATCCCAACAGGGTGGGCAGCTCCTATGTTTGTGCCGGGAGCCATGGCTGCAAAATGGGCAGCTACCGTGATTATCGCCCCGGCTGAGGCCGCGCGCGATCCACTGGGTGAAACGTAGACAACGATAGGGACTTCTGATGCCATCATCTTTTTCACTATCTGCCGCATCGACGTATCGAGCCCCCCCGGGGTATCGATCTCGATTACGAGGCATTCAGCTTCCTCATCTTCTGCCCGTTCGATAGCTTTCACGATGAACTCCGCCGATGCTGGCACTATGGCGTCATTAATCCTGATAAGGTAGACTTTCCCACCGGCCCAAAGAAGGCCGGCGGCAAGGAAAATGATTAAAGTAGAACCAAAAGCTTTACGCAAAACTTCCACCCCCGATACAGAATTTGAATTAATGAATTGCCTGATTACCGGATTAAAAAACCGATATATGCTACCCCGTCCATAACATTATTTGACTATTCGATTATAATCAGCCCAATCGGATAAGTCAAGCACTTTTCTAAGGCAAGCTGAAAGCGAAAAACCTTGACAATACCTTTGAGATTTAATAGAATAGGGACAATTCTTACCTACATTTATAGACTTACTACTATTAGGAGGGAAAAGCCTTATGGGATACGACGGATATCCCGAAACTGTCTCAGATTATGATGAGCTCAACTTTGGAAGGAGAGTTGCTGCTATAGTTCCGGCGGCAGGATATGGGTTCAGGTCAATACCTGCCTGGGCGAGGTGTGACCCGTTTCTGGACACTGTCGCAAAACCGGCCATGCGTGATCTCTTCCGGGATGGAACCTATCTCGACCTCATATTCGACACACTGATAGGAGAGGGTGTCGTCTCCAAAATCCTGTTGTTCATCGGCAAAAGACCTCCACAGAGCTTTGAAGATTGTAGAGGGGAGAGGGAGAAATATATATTCAAAATATATAAAGACCTCATGGAGATCGGGAAGAGACGCTACAAGGAAGTCCGCATATTCCACAGTATTCCCGGAAGTGATTTCGGAAGCGGCGCCGCCCTTATCTCGGATGAAGGAAAGCAGGTCCTCAGCTCGATGCCAGAGATAGACTATGTGCTTATACACTACGGCGATGTCCCGAACATCCCCCCTATAAAACTAAAAGAGACAGTTATAGACCACGTCAGATATGGAAACAGCCTGACTGTCGTGTCGACGACTGTAGATGATCCGTTCAACTACGGCAGGATCGCCAGGTACCCCCTCACCGCGCTCGGCATAGTCGATAGCTCCGATGGATACGGCGTCTTAGACAGTAAATCCCAGGAGTTTAACCGTCAAGTCCGCGAGGGGGAAACCATAATGATTGAGATCCCCGAGGTCGATATAAATAGACACGGCCTCTGGGCAAAGTACCTCTTCCTGAGGAGGAGCGAGTACGAAGGCTGCGGCGACGACGATGAGATAAAGCTCTATCACCCGAAGAGGGATTGCCTTGAAAGGGGGCTCATAAAGCTCAAGAAGAGGGAGATAGAAAAACGCAGAGTATACCTTGAAAGGGACCAGTCGGTAATATGGCATCCCAGAAGCGGTGAATTTCTGGATGTCAAAGAGCAGGAGGAGATCGGCAGGACACCTGAGGAGAGGGAGAAGATAGGATCGCTCAAGGTCTGGGGGACTGACTATCCGATCTCAACTGACTATATCCACTCGATAAAGGAAAGAAACACCGGTCTGAGGGTTATGGACAGGGACGTTGTTACGGGGGCCTTCCGCGATATGGATGCCCCGAACTACGCCAGGGTCATAAGAGATGAGTCGGGCGCAGAGACGGTACTGATACCAAATAAATTGATAAAATCCCTTGATCCGTACAGCCTCTTCTCGGTGAAAGGCAGGAAGTTTTCCAAGGAAGACCTCGACCTGATAACTGAATGCAGGAAGCTTGAGGAGAGCCCTCCAGGGGTTTGCGTACTGGAGCGTCATCCGAACGACGAGTATTATCTCCCTGAGATACAGGAAGATATAAAGGCCAGGAACGGGAAGATAGGACTCTTTATGATTCCGAAGGGAATAGTGAAAGGATACGACTCCCGCACCGAAGCGAGGTTTGCAGCGATTTCGAGCAATATCGAACTTATATCTACGCTCAGGAAAAGGGATGTAAGGGTATCGGACGGTACAACTTTCAGGATCGGCCAGGGATTTGATGCGGGAAGGATAGAGCCCGGGGCATCCCTTTCAGGGAACGTAGTCCTATATGGAAAGATAAGAATAAGGGCAGGTACCTTACTGGAGGATGCAGAAATAGTCAACTATTACTTTAACTCATATGACAGCCACAAAAGGCAGCTATCAATAAGGAATGGGAGGCGGGGCCGCGATGAACTCATAATAGGCGGTGACGGTACCGAGATAAAGGGGTCGCTTATAGTGAACTCCGCCGTGGGAGAAAGGGTGAATCTCCTTAACTCCGAAGTAGTTGGAGTAGATATTGAGCTTGGAAAGGTTATCAGGGACAAGGTCATAAGGATAGGTTCGGGCGGGCTGCCTGTGAATATGAGCTTTTCGCGTAACAGGATAAAACTTCCACTAAAAGGGCTTATAAAGCTTGACGATTATAGGGAACTCAGGATCCTCGAGGAGGTTTACGCTGCAACGATCTGGCCCTGGACCGAGATATTTGCTGATAGCGAAATAGCCGATTTCCTTAAAACTATGTATGCAATGGTGAGAGAGAGCGGGGGAGCTAAAAGGTTCTGCGACCTTTACCGGGATAACCTGTCGAGAGATAACCCCGGATCGATACCCGGGCTCGAGAGGTTCAGGGAGACGAGTTTTTACATAGGCGCACACACTACCTTGAGCGGCACGGTTGCCCTGAAAGGTTCGATATATATCAGACCCTGGTCAGTTATAAATAACTCCTTTCTGGAAGACACCACATCCGGAAGAAACGCTCATATATGGAATTCAATACTCAAAAAGTGTAAAATATCAAGCGACATCAGAAATGTTACCCTTATAGATAGTGAGAAACTGGAGGACAGGGAGATTCCCGCCGGATATCCGGGCAATGTAACTTAGTGATAGTTTGGTATAACCCTTCTACAGTCACATGCGAGGCTAATGATCTCGCATTAAATGTAATCATCATCCCGCTTCTCCCGTAAGTTGCCTATAC
>CAZTBA010000460.1:0-4439 GCA_964611725.1 uncultured bacterium | reverse complement strand
GACCATAGGAGAGCTATTGGAAAAGAATTACATTCTTGCCAAAGCTGCGGCTGGCTGTGCTTTCCTCCATGTATGGGAATGGAAGGCCATTGAACCGGTTCTGCGCCCACCACAGGCATCGGCTGTTTTATCCCTTGAAGAATATATTGATAGAACCAACTGCTCGCGTCGTTTAGTGGAGTGGAGCACAAGGATGTTCGGTGTTGTTTATGAGCCGGCCACCTCTCTGTTTGGTGGATTCGAACCTCTTGCAGCAGGATTTATCGACGATCGAATCCGTTCGTCTACACTGTTACCTGCGGGCGATGTTGTCAGTCGTATGGTAGATATATCGATCAGATCGGGGGCAGTGTCCAATAATGTAATGCAATTCAAAGATCAGAGTCAGATCCGCGGACTCAATCCCGGTTTTGCTTTCGGGGAATTGGAGGTCATCGAAAGCTCTCCCGAACACATCCATTTCTCTCCTCAGAAAATCTATGCGCTGTCGCGTGCCCCTGTCAACTTAAAGCCGGTGGCCGGCATTCTAACCGTTTCCGAAGGAAATCTGGTCTCCCACGTACAGTTATTGGCCAGAAATCTGGGTATTCCAAATGCCGTTATTTCACAGCGGAACTTGAATGATTTATTGCCGTACTCCGGAGAGAAGGTTTTCTATGCGGTCTCACCTCAGGGTACCGTCGTTATGAAACCGGCATCAAAAATGACCGGTGAAGAAAGAGCACTGGTTGAGGTGAAGAAAAGGCAGGAAGACAGGGTCCAGGTGCCGACCCACAAAATTGACCTGAAACAGACGGGAATGATCAGCCTCAAGAACCTGCGTGCTTCTGACTCAGGTCGAATCTGTGGCCCGAAGGCAGCGAACCTGGGGGAACTGAAGTATCTTTTCCCGGATAATGTGGTGGATGGGTTCATCATTCCCTTTGGAGTTTTCCGTCAGCACCTCGATCAATTAATTCCTGGCGGCAATTCAACGTATTGGCAGTTTTTGCGGGAAACCTTTTCACAATCAGCAAGGGAAAGGATGAATGGCAAAAATGAGGAAGAAATTGAAAACACAATACTCGAACGCCTTTCTCAGCTTCGAGAAGCGATCAAACAGTTGCCGTTCTTACCCGGTTTTGAGGCGAACCTGGAACGGAGATTTCAGGAAGTCTTCGGTATCAGAATGGGTCAGCAGCCGGTTTTTATCCGCAGTGATACCAATATGGAAGACCTGAAGGAGTTTACCGGAGCGGGCTTAAATTTGACGGTCTTCAATGTTGTGGAGAAGAATAGGATTTTGCAGGGGATACGCGATGTATGGGCCTCCCCCTTTTCGGAACGAAGTTATCGCTGGAGGCAGAAATATCTCTTGAATCCGGAGGACGTGTATCCGTCAATTTTGATTTCACCTACGGCAAATGTGGATAAATCCGGAGTGATGGTCACTACGGGTGTTTTGACTTCGGACCCCAGGGATATAACTGTCGCATTCAATCGTGGTGCCGGTGGCGCCGTGGAAGGGCAGATGGCAGAATCATATCTTTTACGGCATGACGGAACTTCTCTCCTATTATGCCCCTGTCGGGAAATAAAATATACGCTTCTGCCAAAAACAGGAGGGACCTCAAAGAAATGCTCGCACTTCAATCAGCCGATTTTGAGTGCCGGGGAACTGGTAGAGCTCCGAAAGTTAGTCAAAGATATTAAAAAGAAGCTTCTCGATGTCCCCGGAATTGAAACGACCGGTCCTTTTGATGTTGAACTTGGTTTCGAAGGCGATCATATCTGGCTCTTTCAGATAAGACCGTACGTTGAAAATAAGAAGGCGCGTTCGTCTGCATATCTTCAGGCTATCGATGCTAAATTGCCAGGGCAAATCCGAATTCCCATGCACAGAAAACTGGAGGTTTTCGCCGGCAGCGATTAGTTTCTTTCGGCTATCAACCGGAATAAATAGCTCATTTTGGAATAAGGGTAGGTTTTTATGAATCGAATCATCGTCAAACTATTTGTCCCGATTTCTATTGTCTTCGTCGCTTATTATACTGGCTATGGCTATCCATTTGATGGATATAATTCGACCGGCATCCGTCGACTGGAACGATTAAGGCTCATTATCGAAGGGAAACTGTCGGGGACAATGCCTGTTCCGGGTGCAAGAAAATCAATTTCAGATATTTAGCTGAATCTGGCAAATGCCCGAGGTGATAGTTTGGCACTGCTCCCTCCTGTGGATGCTGGATTACAGAAGAATATCGACGCCCTTTTCCTCAACAGGGACGAAAGTTACTCTATGGCTTTGCTTGACATAACGCCTGGCAGAAGAATACGATTTGCCAAACGACATGCAGATCGAAAATTCTCTCCCGGAAGCGTGGGGAAATTAGCCATTGCAGCAGGCCTGTTCGCGGAGTTAAAAAGACTTCATCCTGATTCTCCTGAAAAACGGCGGGAACTGCTGCGCACCAGAATAGTCGTCGCTGACGAGTGGATCCATGGTGATCAACATGAAGTTCCAATCTATAACCCGGAAACGGGAACATATGTTTCCCGGGTGACAAAGGACGGGGATCAGTTCTCTTTGTACGAGTGGGTAGATCATATGTTGTCTGCCAGTGCAAATTCTGCTGCTAATATCGTATGGAAAGAAGTCATACTGATGCGCGCCTTTGGCAACGATTACCCGCCGACAATCGAACAGGAGCGGGAGTTTTTCAAAGAGACCTCCAAGGATATCTTGCGCGATACGGCGATATCAACGGTAAACGATCCCTTACGCATGATCGGAATTGAGGAAGGTGAATGGCGGTTGGGCAGTTTCTTTACCAGTCCTGCTAAGAAAATCATCCCCGGCAGTGGCGGGAGCTTTGCGACATCATTAGGGCTTTTGAAATTTTTGATTGCCCTGGAACGTGGGGTGATGGTGGATGAATGGTCCAGCCTGGAAATAAAGCGGTTGATGTATATGACAGCAAAGCGCATCCGGTACGCCTCATCCCCTGCATTAGCCGGAGCTGCCGTTTATTTTAAATCTGGCAGCCTTTACCGATGCAAACCTGAACCGGGATTTGAATGCGCCAAATACATGGGGAATGTGGAAAATGTGATGAATTCAGTTGCAATTGTCGAACATCCTGGCGGACGCACATATTTGATCGTATTGACCTCTAATGTATTGCGCCAGAACTCCGCAGTTGAGCATCAATCACTCGCTACATTCATCGATCGCATTTCTGCAAAATGAGTATGTTATACCATTTTCCTTGAGATGAGGTTCATAGTAGAATTATCTTAGGCATTATGAAAACACCACTACCAAATATCAGCGAAGAAGCGTCCTTTCTGAAAGAGCGGATGCAAAGAGAAAAGGACGTGAGAAAGAAGCTAAGGTTGCATGCACTATACTTAGCAAAGAGTGGCAAGAAGCAGACTCGCCAAGAGATAGCCGAACATCTTGGACTTCACCGGAACACAGTCTGCAGATGGTTTAGGAAGTATAAGTCATCAGGAATAGAGGGTATGTTGGAGATAAGGCAATTTTCTCCACCTACAGGCCAAAGGACATTATCCGAGGAGGTGATGGAATCACTTAGAGAGAGGCTGAAAGATCTCTCAGGTTTTGGGAGTTATATGGAGATACCGTTATGGTTAGAAAAGGAGCATGGTCTTAGAGTCAGTTATTCGACATTGTATAAGATACTTCGAAGAGATCTAAAAGCTAAGCTTAAGGTTCCAAGGAAGAGCCATATAAAAAAACGAAGCTGAGATCAAAGCATTTCAGGAAGAACTTCCTGATAAGCTTAAAGGATTGTCTGGCAATAGAGAAACAGTTCGTGTGTTTGTTGAGGATGAGAGTCGATTCGGACTGATGTCAAAGGTTAGAAGACGAATCACACTCAAAGGAGTAAAGCCTATACACAAAGTGCAACACAGCTTCGAAAACTACTACCCATATGGAGCAGTCGAACCTATAAGTGGTGAGGGTTTCTTCCTTGAGATGCCTAATTTGGATAGTGACTGCTTTCAGATATTCCCGTATCATTTTTCAGCCAACTATTCGGACAGTTTCACCATCATGATATTGGATAATGGTGCCTTCCACAAAGCTAAGAAACTCACTATTCCTGATAACATGGCATTGCTGTTTCTACCATCATATGCACCAGAGATTAACCCCATTGAGAGATTATGGCAGGATATCAAAGAACAGATTACCTTCCCTTTATTCGAGAAACTCAGCGATCTCAGAGATGCAGTGGCAGATATACTTAGAAGATACTCAGCTCAAACTATCGCATCTCTGACTGCCTATCGCTACCTTGTTCAAGCCGTTTATGCACTCGCTAGTTAGGAAATTGGTATTAATAAAGTTATAGCTTATGCAAGGCTCACCGACAGGAGAGAGCGTTGCATGCTGGATGCAGTAAATACAGGTAATAGGAGAGTATAATAGC
>CAZTBA010000459.1:0-4446 GCA_964611725.1 uncultured bacterium | reverse complement strand
TCGAACCGTTGACCTGCTCATTACGAGTGAGCTGCTCTACCAGCTGAGCTACGTTGGCTCTTCAAAACACCTCAAAATATATAAAAAAAAGCGGGAACTGTCAAGAACGATACTTGAGTCATTACGATTTACCGAAGGTGGGGCTCGGTCCCCCTAAAATCGATGCTCCTGGGAGCGGCATTTTATCCCTCATACGGTCCGGCAATTGAGATCGAACACTTGTCAGGATATAGGTATTTGCCTGCGGCCTCATTGACCTGGTCGATCGTCACGGACCTGTATATGCTGGAGTGTCTCTCCGGATAATCTATCCCGAGCCCATAAAGCTCGGATTCGACCAGAACCTGTGCGATCCCACTGCTTGTCTCAATGGAGATCGCGAAGCCTCCCACGGTCCTGTCCTTGGCGTCGGCAAGCTCCTCTTCGGTTACACCGTCCTGTTTCATCCTTTCGATCTCATGCAGGATGGCCTCAATGGCCCTGTCGACATTTCCGGGATTCACACCGGCATGCGCTGTGAAAGGCCCATCGCCTATACCAGCCGTGAACCAGCTTGCCACGAAATATGCCAGGCCCTGTCTGTCCCTCACATTCGCAAAAAGCCTCCCTATGCCCGCACTCCCCCCCAGTATCGTGTTCATCAAGTTGGCCGCATAGTAATCGGGGTTTTTCCTGCTTATTCCCTTATGGCCTATGGATATCTCAGCCTGGGACTTGTCCATCATGGACACAACCTTCCTCGAAGCATCACCGATCTCCGAATGTGGTATCTCGAAGTGCGGTGCCTCCCCATCGGCACTCCACCCACCGAACAGACTTTCAACCCTTTTCAGTGCAACATCCGTCTCTATATCACCGACTATGGATATTATCATTGAATCCGGACGGTAATAGCGGTCATAAAAGGGTACTATATCCTCATGCCCTATGTGGAGCACAGACTCCGGTTCCCCACTGGCCTGGCGGCCGTAGGGGTGCGATTCCGGATATATGAGCTTGCGCAGCCCTTTCTGCGCAACACGCCTCGGCTCGTCATTCCAGGATTTGAGCTGGCTATATGTCTTCAGACGATGTCTGTCTATCTCATCGGCCGGAAACACCGGGTCCATGATCATGTCCGCAAGGACATCACTGACCTTATCGAAATCCCTGGAGAGCATATGTGCCCCGAACCCCGACACATCCGTCTCTCCCCAGGCCCAGATGCTGCTTCCGACCGACTCTGTCTCCTCGGCTATCTCCTCCCACGTACGGCGCCTGGTCCCTTTGGAAAGCATATTCGCCGTGAAATCTGCCACCCCGGATTTGCCATCGGGGTCATACATGGCGCCGGCCCTGATCCTCCCGGAGATCACCAGGGTTGGGACCGAACGGTTCTCGCGAACTATGGCGGTGATGCCGTTATCGAGAACCCTTCTCATGGCTCTGGGACTCCTCTTGCTTTCAGTATGGCCAACGTAGAAGGCTCTGGCGAGCGGCTCTGACATGCTCAATCCTTCCCCGCTGACTCCGGAGGATGCGGGTACGAAGAATCCCACGGTGCGGTTGGACTCGGAAAGGTACCTCTGGGCCATATCCTGTATCTGGCTTTTGCTGACTTCCCCAAGCTTCTCCAGATAGGATTCAAGAAGTCTGTATGAGAGGAGGGTTTCGAAAATTCCTATCCGGAGGGCCTGCTGGGATGCCCCCTCCTGCTCATATATGAAATTGGCCTCGCTCTGGTTCAGAGCCTTCCTAAGCTCATCATCGTATATTGGCTGGTCCTTGAGCTTCTCGATTTCCTCAAAGCTTGCACCTTCTACTTTCTCGGGATCTATTCCATCCTGTGCCTGCGCCCTGATCCATAAGAGGCCCGGGTCCTTCGAAATACCGGTATAGCAACTGACCGAGGTCGCGAGCTTTTTTTCAACAAGAGCTTTGTATAATCTGGAACTCTTCCCCGAACCAAGTACCGAGCGGAGGAGTTCCAACGGATAAATGTCATCGTTGCCAAACTGTGGGATATGATATGCTATACCCACGTAGGCTGCATTCCCCTGTTTTGAGACCTTAACACGCCTCTCGCCGTACTGCGGAGGCTCGGAGGTCCTTATGTCCGGAAAAGGATCACCCGGCTCGATCCCGCCAAAATAGCTCTCCACCTTTGGCAGGACTTTATCCGGATCGAGGTCACCGACCAGAACGACCGTGGCATAGTTCGGGATGTAGTGTTTACGGTAGTAGCCGTAAAGGTCTTCCCTCGTTATAGCCCTGAGGTCCGATTTCCATCCGATGACGCCCCAGCGGTAGGGATGTGCCTTATAAGCCGCGGAAAGAATCTCCTCCCAGAGAAGGTATTCCGGAGAGTTCTCAGCTCCCTCACGCTCGGAGATTATAACTGTCCTCTCCAGATCAATCTCTCCGGAATCGAAGAGGCTGTTGCACATCCTGTCGGACTCCATCTCGATCCCAAGCTCCAGCTTGTCACTTGGAAGCACTTCGAAGTATGCCGTGTAATCGAATCCGGTGAATCCGTTCCAGCGGCCACCGTTCCGCTCGATGACCCTCTTCATTTCTTCCTTCGGAAATTTCTTGGTTCCCTTGAAAAGCATGTGCTCTACCCAGTGTGAGATCCCTGTTATGCCGGGGCGCTCGTTCCTTGAGCCGACCTTGTACCATATGTAACAAGCCACAACCGGAGCAGAGTGGACCTCCTTTATGAGAACTCTGAGTCCGTTTTTCAGGGATGTCTCAACTATATTCAAGTTGCTGCCTGCCATTATCTTTCCTCCTTGACATCGGTTCTAAAGCCCGTCTGTACCCGGGTCTCACAGTGGCAGTTAAACTTCGTTTTAAATTATCCCATTTTTCCGGAGATGTCAAGGTTAAAGGACTATATGAGACTGGGGGAGGACCAGGGTAAAGTCTTTCTTGACAGGGGACGCCTGAGTCGGTATTTTGTGACGCACTGGATATGGTCTTATTTTCCGAGAGGGTGTACATGGGCCGTTTTAGCTGCGCGAGTTCGGAACTATCACTGGCTTCGCTTCTGGTTCGAACCAGAAAGGCTTTAGTCATAGCCTTTGGGATCGCCCTGGGAATACACCTGTTTCTCTTCCAGCTCAGGTTCGCTGAGGAGAAGGGCAGAGTTTCCAGGCCGCTCGCCACCAAGTTTATAAAGCGTGAACCGCGGCTCGTAAAGCCGCTGGAGCTTAGAAAACGTCCCAGGCCCAAACCCAGGATTATGCATCGTGAAGTGGTCATGGTGAAAGCGAAAATAAACCGTCCCGTGGCTTCGACCGTGCCGCCTTCGCTCAGGGTGCTGGACAGCCTGGCAAAACCCAGTAGTAGCCCTGCAAGAACTGTAGGATTTCAGGACCTCTCGCTGGAAGGTAGCCTGGAGTCAGAAATCATAATCGGAGCAAAGGAACCGGAGAGCAAGGTCAACATGGCCCTTGAAATGGTTGACATAGATGCCCTCGATACCGGGAGATACCATGCTATGGTAATACAGGACCCGGGTGATAAAAAGAAAATCCGGGGGTTTTTCCATATAGGATTGGCCTATTCCGTTACTATGAAAGAGGTGGTGGAAAAGCACCAGGGTTACGTGGACAGGATAACCATGGCATACAAGAGGCTGGTTGAGGTGATGAATAAATATACGGGTATTGAAACTGATCTCATAGGCAGGTTTCCGCTCGATTCCCCGAAACTTTTCAAGGTGCCCTGGGTCTACATCCCTTCAGGTCCCGTGTTTGAGTTGACGGATGGTGAGGCTGAAAGCCTCGGAAGGTACGTTCTTAGCGGTGGCTTCCTGGTGGCGGATGACATGATGCACCGCAAGGGGATGCCTGGCGATATAGCTTTGAGGAATATGATAAAAGATGCACTTGCAGCTCAGGGATTTAAGAAAGGTGTGGACTGGGATTTTGAGATTATACCTAACTCCCATTGGATATACCATTGCTTCTTCGACTTCGAAGATGGTCCACCCAGGAGTTGGAGCGATCAGGGGGGATACTGGACTTTCAGTGGGGCGAACAATACCGCGCCAGACCCCACACTTGACGGAGTTGAGATAAACGACAGGCTCGTACTGATAATGAGCAATCAGGCCTTCTCCAACGCATGGGGCGATTGGAACATCCGCAATGGGTATCTGGGGCTTAATCCCACGCGTCCGCTCCAGTTCGGTATAAACACCATAATCTTTGCACTAACTCAGGAGGGATCTATTACCAAGCAGGCCATGAGAACCGTGAGGTGAAAAACTCGAAAAGGAGGAAGAACCGAGAGCAATTTCATAGTAACTCTTATGCTCGAGATAGTCTTTATCACGGTTACAGGCGGATATGGCTACTGGTATTACTTTGCAGCGGATGATGCTCAGAAGAAATTGATAAAAGAGGACATAAATAATATAATGGAATATGCTTACCTGAGCCACGACATGCTAATTTATAC
>CAZTBA010000458.1:0-4446 GCA_964611725.1 uncultured bacterium | reverse complement strand
GTACATGACCGTACCGGAAGATTTTGCCTACACCATTCCCGACGTCTTTCCCGATTCGGAAGCAGCCCCCCTCTTATGCGCCGGCGCGATTGGCTATCGATCCATGAGATTAACCGGCCTCAAAGATGGATGGAACTTGGGGCTTACGGGTTTTGGGGCTTCGGCCCACCTTGTGCTAAAGATGGCAAGGCACAGGTATCCGAACTCCAAAGTCTTCGTATTTGCCAGAAGCGAGAAGGAAAGGGCATTCTCGAGAGAACTCGGTGCTGCCTGGGCTGGTGATACCGAAGATGAACCACCCGAAAAATTACATTCCATCATCGACACTACTCCGGTATGGAAACCGATAGTCGAAGCTTTGAGGAACCTGGAGCCCGGCGGGAGACTGGTAATCAACGCCATCCGTAAAGAAAATATGGACAAGGACTATCTGCTAAAACTGGATTATCCCACTCATCTCTGGATGGAAAAGGAGATAAAGAGCGTAGCCAACGTAGCGAGGAGAGACGTCGGTGAGTTTCTGGAACTGGCGGCTGAAATACCCATCAAACCTGAAATCCAGGAATTCAAACTGGAAGAGGCAAATAAGGCATTAATTGAGCTCAAAATGAGAAAGATTCGTGGAGCCAAGGTCTTAAGAATTGATTGAACTCACGGAAAACAAAACACATAAGACAGCCGTCATCATCATTCCACCTGCCGAAGCCTGGCCACCGATCCAGGCCATTCGGGAGAGGTACGATCGGAATTTTCGGCGATGGATGCCGCACATCACACTCATCTACCCTTTCCGTCCCGTCAATGAATTTGACGCATTAAGCGAGCAGTTCGCACGGATGTTTGTAGATCTACAACCTTTCGATTTGGAGCTAACAACCTTCAACTTGTTCCAGCATCCACACCGGGGCTGCACGATCTGGCTGGCGCCTGAGCCTGAGGACTTTGTAATCGACTTACAAACTCGGTTATGGCAAGTCGTACCCGATTGCGATGAGGTCAGGCGACACCCGAACGGTTTCACCCCACACCTCAGCATCGCACAGGCTCGCAGGAAAAACATCGCCACGAGTCTCATCACCGAATGGCGGGACACGTGGACAACACTGAAGTTCAGAGTGTCACAGATACATCTGATCTGGCGCAATGATCCGCCGGACGACGTGTTTCGGGTAGGCAGGAGCGTACAATTGGGGAAGATGTGATAGAGTGAGAGTTATACACCTGACAATCTGGACCTATACTGTCGGCTGTACCCGGACAACTGAATTAGGAGGCTAAGGGAAAATGTTCGAACTGAAACCGGATTTCGAAGATGTGTTGAACCGATATGAAGCCTGGTGGGAATGCGAAATCATAGATCGACCCCTCGTATGTATGACCTTTCCGAAACAGGATTCGGAAAAGGTTCCTCTGCCCGCAAGGAAGGAATATAGCTCCCTGCGTGAAAAGTGGATGGATGCAGAATATATTATCGAATCAGCAGAAGCGAGCTTCAGAAACCGCGTTCACTTCGCCGACGCACTCCCTATCGCCTGGCCCAATCTGGGGCCAGAGATCTTCTCTGCGTTCTACGGCTGTCCCATGAAGTACGGTGAGTCGACAGCATGGAGTGAGCCGATACTCGACGACTGGAGTCCGGAATCCGTTGATAAGCTCCAGGTGGACAAAAATGGCTTCTACTTTCGCAAGATCATGGAAATGATGGATGTCTTCATTGAAGCAGGAAGGGATAAGTTTATCGTGGGCTACACCGACCTGCACCCCGGGGGTGATGCAATCGCCGCCTTCAGGGACCCGCAACAGCTCTGCATCGATATGATCGAACATTCGAAAGAGGTTAAGTCCCTCTGCGACCGCATTACGGATGATTTTCTCGAAGTTTACGACATCTTTTACGAGAAGCTCTCAGCGGCAGGAATGCCGAGTACCACATGGCTGGGCGCCATCTGCAAAGGCAAATATCACGTGCCCTCAAATGATTTTTCCTGTATGATTTCCAATGAAATGTTCGAGAGAATCTTCCTGCCGGGTATCATACGGGAATGCCAGCACATGAACCGTTGTATTTATCATCTCGATGGACCGCAGGCATTGCGTTATCTCGATTTGCTCCTGGAGATCCCCGAGATCCACGCCATCCAATGGGTGCCAGGCACAGGGCAAGATCACTGGTCCAAATGGATTGAGGTTTATCAACACATTCAGAAGGCAGGAAAGGCCTTCTGTATTTCCGTCTCGGTGGACGAGTTCAATCGCTTTTCCGAACTTATCTACCCGGAGGGAGTGTTGCTGGGAATCGGCGGGATTAAAGATCAAGAGACAGCGCACACAGCATTGAAAGCTGTTGAAGGCTGGGCAGTTAACCGTGGGAAGAAGAAGCATTGACAGTGCTACAGAAAATATCGCTGAGTCGCAAACTCATGAAGATAGAAAGCCCCAGACCGGGTCGCCTCTGAAAAGCCTGAGGGTGCCCTGTAGAATTCGAAATGCTATCAGAGGGTGCTCCTGCTCTGCTTGCGGGGAGGGACAGGGAGAAGTTCTCAGAATTGCGTTGGCAGATTGCGGGAACGATTGATTTACTTTAGCTCAAACTGAGCACATGCCTCAGAATACAGTTTATCGAAGTAATCTTCCAGTTGTATGTTAGTTCCACGAATTTGATTTACTACATTTCGAGCCCACTCAATATACTCCCTCCTTCTTACCAATGACCAGCCCGAAGGAGGGAATTTAATGATGTCCTGTATATTGCAAATCTTATCTGCTAACTTGACATGTTTTGCATGCAATGATTTATAACGTGCTTCCTCAATCTGAAGGTGTTTCCGCTTCTCCCTCGGAAGGCTTTTATCCTCAGATACTTCTTCAACTACGGAACGGACTCGCCCTCCAAATTCTTTTTCCAACTCCTCCGCAGTGGTTTCCGTATCTTCAATCGTGTCATGAAGGACGCCAGCGACAATAGTAACCATATCACGGACGCCGCCCGTCCGCCAGAGCGTCTCCGCCACCGCTATAGGGTGGTTTATATACGGTGACGCCTCAACATCTTTTCTTCGCTGGTTTCTATGCTTTTGGGCTGCAAAATGTATAGCCTTTAACAAAACGGATACTTCTTCTTCTCTCATTTCCATCGCAACACCCGGATAAGTATTACTCAATGGATAAATCAATAGGAAACGAAGGTACCACTATATGCGGACCCAACCTACTCGATAAAGCACAGAATAAGACCTGTCTAAATCGACACATTTGTCCGATAGTGGGGCTTTATTTTGATACCTGTCCAAAACCCCGAATTTTGTTGTTGATATAAGCTATTTGAAAGTAATATTTTAAAGGAAGAATTGCAAGAAGTATTAGACTGTGGGTATTAGTCTAACACATAGCTTGCGTCAGCCAAATCAGGTATCGATCCAATCCCATATGTCTAAACACTATTTTGCAGCCACGAGGTGTCAAAGATGTCTTTCCAGGTTTCAGGTATTGAAATAGCTCCCTGGATTCCTCCTGTTGCATCCTTCATTATCTCTTTCTTTACTTCAATGGGAGGTGTATCGGGGGCATTTCTGATCCTTCCATTTCAAGTCAGCGTGCTCGGTTTCACCAGCCCGGCAGTCAGTGCCACCAACCAGCTTTTCAATATTGTAGCCATCCCCAGTGGAGTATATCGCTATATCAGGGAAGGCCGTATGGTGTGGCCTCTCACGTGGATGGTCATCATAGGAACCCTGCCGGGTGTTTTAATAGGTGCCATCCTACGCATTCAGTACCTCCCAAATTCCCGCAATTTCAAAATGTTTGCCGGTTTGGTGCTTTTGTATATCGGAGGCAGGTTACTGAAAGACCTGCTGAAAAATAGGCGAGCCAAAGGGGATAAAACCTCAGCAGAAGAACAGTTTCAAAAACTGGTCAGAGAATATCATAGTCAATCTATTTCAAAACAAAGAGAGCTGCCGAAGGTTATCGTGGAGCAATTTAATTTCAGGCGCATCGTTTACAGGTTTTACGGTCAGACTTTCAGTATAAATGCTATTAGTATCATGGTCTTAAGCTTTGCAGTAGGTATCATCGGCGGCGTTTATGGAATAGGCGGGGGTTCCATAATCGCCCCCTTCTTTGTGAGTCTTTTTGGCCTTCCCGTCTATACAGTGGCGGGCGCAGCCCTGATGGGAACTTTTGCGACATCAGTCGCCGGTGTAACTTTCTATCAGCTCATCGCTCCCCTTTATCCCAATATGTCTGTAGCACCCGACTGGGCTTTGGGTTTCCTTTTCGGTGCGGGAGGTTTTGCAGGCATGTATTGCGGGGCAAGGTTGCAGAAATTCGTACCGGCTAAACTAATCAAATGGATCTTGGCAGCCTGCGTTCTATTTACAGCTATCAAATACATTGTCGGCTTCATATATGTTTAACTATTTGAGCGATTCAGTATAATGGAAAAGG
>CAZTBA010000457.1:0-4468 GCA_964611725.1 uncultured bacterium | reverse complement strand
GGGTGCATCATTACTTTGAATCTCTCCTGATTGTGTAAGGTAGGGCATGTAGATGAACGGGATTGTCCGCATCCCATTTTTTGATATACTGCACATCCCGAGTGAATACTCTTCAATTTGAGATCCTATCCCTAGAGTGCAATCAACTGGATATTCTCGAGAACCCCAAACTTCCGTCAAGCCGGAATTTTGGTGAAGGTGAAGTATATCCTTCGATTAGCACACCTCCCCTTCTTTAGCCTTCTACTCTCAAGTTGTTCTCCACCTCTTGGTATAATTCCTAAAACCTTTGGGGCCTCTTTAGCTACGAGAAACCCCCCATCTATCTTATTGACCTCACCTCGTCCCTCTCTTCTTCTTTTGTGGTAATGTTCCATCCTTTCCTCTCCCATACCCGAGCAGGTTGACGCAACCTGACATTTCCTATCTGCTTGCTGCTGACGCGGTTGATTTCCATGATAATGTCTTTTTCCCCAGACAACTTAACCATCGCCTTAGGGAGTACCCTGAATTCCAAACCTGAATGAAGAAATGTTTGAAAAGTCGAATTTTCCGTGAAATACTTGCTGACTTTTGGACACTACTAAGCGAGACGGTAAACAGAATTAAAAAACAAAAAACTTAGGTAGGAGGTTAGGCCATGGATTTCACAGGTATTCTAATCGGGACAGGAATTCTGTGGGCATTGACGGCGATCTTCGTTATGCCCCTGACCGGCTGGCTGGTCAAGAGCCGGCTCAGTGAACCAGCATATGCGCATTTAAATCATGAGAAT
This sequence comes from uncultured bacterium, assembly GCA_964611725.1. Lineage (GTDB taxonomy): Bacteria > Latescibacterota > CAZTBA01 > CAZTBA01 > CAZTBA01 > CAZTBA01. Next base: position 3,693 of record CAZTBA010000457.1, on the reverse strand, counting down.
TTAGATGAGGGGGCGACGAAAGAGCTTGAATCCTTGCATAGCAAATACTTCATCTTGGCGGATGTCTTGGTGTTGGGTATAGCCGGATTCATAGCCGGATTGTTGGGATACTGGTTCATTGGGATAGCGTGGAAGGCAAGGTTTTGGCCGGGTATGATAGTGTTCATGCTAACCAGCATCATCGTCTCCTCGATGATAGCTCATTAAGAAGGACTTAACCTTGATAAGTTACTCAGAATGTAGGAAAAAATGATCAAAGAAAAGATAGTGAAACAGAACCAAGGTGGACAAGTTGAAATAGCTATCGGCAGACCTGGAGAGATAACAGCAGTAGCTGTCCTGCTATATATATTTGCGGTGATCGCTGTTATCGGATTACTATGTGGGAATCTAGAGTCAATCATTCCGCTGATTGTCAATCTATCACTAGCTCATGGCTTGATGAAAATGAAAAACTGGGCCAAGACCTTTACTATTATCAGATGCGTATGGGGAATAGCATTCAATCTGCTAACACTTGATCCCTTAGCCGGATCGTCTCAGTATGTTTCGGCACAAATGGCAACTTATGGGATGTTCGACCTAGTTCGATTTGTTGTGATCATCCTGCTATTAACCCAGGCTAATGTCAGAAAACCATACTGGAGCTGAGGAGGAAAGTCATTCTATTCGGAGAAGCTGGCATTCTTGGAAAACAGAGTGAGTTGCCGTAACCAATGAATCCTATTAACAAAGGAGGAAGAAGATGAAACTCATAACTTGCATGCGTTGGTTGTCCGTGGCTTGGATTCTCATGTTCTTCATAGCCGTCACCCCTAGTCATGCAATTGAGTCCAGCGTGGAGGATGCCATCCTTCAAGGTAACTGGGATGAGGTTTACAAGATACTGGAGAGAGATGATATTAAGGCTAATGATCCTGTGGCAAGGTTGATTATGGCACACGTATGCTTGGCCACCAATCGCAATAATGAATCCATGTTGCTTTTTCTGTCGGCGAAGGAAGAGAGCGATCTCGAACGATGGTCCCAGTGGACTGATTCCCTGCTGCATCGACATCCTCAGAGCCCGGAATGCATGTATCTTTCGGCAGATGCTGAAGCACGGCAGGGAAGATTAGAAGAAGCCGCGAGGGGATTCACTCGAGCTTTGGATATAAAGGAGGGATATCCTCTGGCATTAAATGCCCGCGGTGTAGTGCGTGTGCTGAATGAAGATTGGGATAGTGCCTTAATGGATTTCCTTGAAGCTACCAGACAGGCTCCTGATTTTGCCGATGCACACGCCAATCTGGGAACTTACTGGCTCTTGAAGGAGGCGCCGGAAGGAGCCCTGGAGGCTTTTAACCAGGCTCTTGCTATCAACTCCGAATTTGCCCTTGCTTATAACGGAAGGGGATGTGCCTATTTCGGCCGGGGTAAATATGAATATGATGCGGCAATTGATGACATGGAAAAAGCGTTTGAGCTTTGTCCCGCGTTACTTCCCGCCCTATCTAACCAAGGTTTGGTGTTATCCGCTCTGACTTCTTCCTCCACGCCTCAAAGATCTGACACTGCCAATCCGGGGACGTCCATTATCGCCAAGTCTGATCTGGAAAAATTGGATTATGCATCTTTAACTACAGCCGACCAAATGATCAAATTCCATCAGTCCGTAAACGAGCTTGGGGAGAAAGACCCGATTTCTGCCCTCCGGGTCTATTCCGTGCAACTGGCCAAAATGGGCGATCATATTTCTGACCTTTCCCATAATATTGAACAGAGAAGAAGTGCCATAGCAGCCGCAGGTCAGGCAGAGAAGAGTCTATGGATGTTAGATCAAACCTTGTCACTTATGGATATGGGTAAGAACGTGGCAAATGTCGTTCCTCAAGATGGCTGGAAGACCTGGCTCAATGTGCCGCAACACACTTTACAGACGTTTGCTGATCTGTCACCGAAAGACACAAAAGCGGAGTATTACTCAGGTTTGGGGTATCGAACTTTAAGTCAAAATCCAATCGTCGGACTTCTGCGGGGTGGAAGCTATATCATGGAAAAGACGGCACGGACATATGGGTATATAGCTGAGAACGAATTAGGCGGATACTCTTCAGAACTGGTTCTTCGCACGCGGCAATATTACGATTTGAAACAAGAACAACAAAAGTATATTGCCCTGGCCGTAAACCGGAAAATAGACTTTAGCAGAGGTGACGTGCTCGGTCTTGGTACGATGTACATTCCCCCTTCGTCACAACGTTCTATTCCAACATATTCCATACCTAATCAATCTCCCTTGACCCAGTTCGATGTTCTGCCGGGGGCAATAGGAAAGGATATAGCCCCTCCGGGAAAGACGCCCTTGGTGGTAATTGATGGGAATACAGACATCCAGCGGTTAGGAACGATGGTTCGCGGTTTTGAGGGACGGGGGGTTCACACCCTTCTTGTGCCTGCTGACATGGATGCACAATCTTTCGGGCGAATGGTTGGAGCGGATAGAATAGTGCAGATTAATCAGAAACCAGGTGATGTGGCCTGGTTACCGAAGGTACCCTCTCCCGGTCCAAATCCGGGAGGAGTGAAAACAGATATGTCCGGTGCTCAGGTGGACCTTGGCGACTGGCCAGTGCTGACCTCCTTTGGTCTATTCTACCGAGCAGGTCCTTCTGGAAATGGGGGAAATCGGAAAGGAGAGAAGTAAGCCATGAAATATTTGAGAATCTTAACCATTTTTTTCCTGTTTATAATCCTAAGTCAGGAAAGTCTCCATGCCGATGAGTACGTGGCTTTCTCCTTGAAGGAGGCACAGAAATTGATTCTCTCGGAAGGAAAAGCTTCGCAGAAGGTTTTTAATTTGGGCGGAATCACTGCGATACGATGTTTGGTGTACGATCGAAAGACAGGAGACGTCATCTTAGTAGGGGAAAAAGACCCCGCCCGTGCCACCCTTACTCTGGACGATTATGTGACAGCCTTAAGAGCAAGATTTATCCATAACCAATGGCCTTTGGTAAGCATCGATCCCACCGAAGAGACCAAAAGGACAAATATGCAAATCGTCCGCTTTGAAGGTGACATAGAGGGGACTCAGTTTGGGGAAGACCTTTTTGAGGCAGACTTTCAGCTTAAAAAAATAGGCATGGGGCTTCTTCCCGCCGGGATACCGAATCTCAAGACCTACTGGGATCTGGCTATGGAGAAGGCAAAAAAGAAGGCGGATGCCAGCCATAAGATTTGCTCCCGTTTTTGGTTTTATCCGGTGCTTCCCAGTGTTACGGTCAGAGAAGATGTGGTGTCAATAAAAGGATTAAAGGTGGGTGTCTTCACCGAAGTGCTCTCGGCAGAGATAGATGGAAAGAAAATAGAGGATCTTTCCACCTTTCAAGACGAGACGGGAGAGATATTTGCTAAGGGAGTAAGTGATAACTTTGAGCAACTTGCCAGGGTGCATCCCTCTTTTTTGAGGCTTCAAGGTTTAGATGAACTGGTTGCTCTGACTAAAGCCATAGAGGAGATGGAGGAAAAACCGGACTTTTCCTTTTGGTTAAAGGAGTATCAGGTAAAGCCGGTTAGGACAGAAAAAACGTTGAAGGTCTTAAAGAGAAAAGAAGAGTATGAATTGCCAATGGAAGGCGGAGTTTACAAAGGGTATAAGGAGGTATAAGGAGGAGTTCAACTGATGGCCATTGGTCTGAGACTTAAGGCGGG
>CAZTBA010000456.1:0-4469 GCA_964611725.1 uncultured bacterium | reverse complement strand
GATTTCACAGCTTCTTCGAAAAGGGTTTGATGGAGTTTTTTGAGCCTGAAAAGGTTCATGTTCCAGGTCAGGGCATTAAGACTCCCTTCCTCCCTGAATATCTTCAGTATATCATCCCTTATATTTCCCGATAACCTTTCTTCCCCCGTACCCTGCACTTCTCTGGGATGATCTATTACAGGGTAATCGATTGCGTTCATTTCACTTCCCCCTTTCACAAAGCTCCGCTATAGCTCCCCACAGTGCTATGCTTGGCTAATTCTTATATGTGGACACTCTTATAAAACCTTGGAGGATAGTTTTCTGTGAGCTTTGTCACACAATTACTCATTTTTGTGTCTACTTCTGGTTTTTCCACAACCTATTTTTCAAAAAGAGGCACTGAGAATCTATATTTGGGGCATTCTCCGGACTATTATTATAAGGAGGGGAGAGTTTTCACTACTGCTTGAGGTAGGATAAATCTGATTCTTTAGTATGTGCGAACTTTAAGGATTTTACTCGAAGTTGAGCCCAAGCAAGTTTCAGTAATGTTTTGGGCTTTTCTTCATGGCACCTGAAATTCTTCAATAACCATTGCCTATTCAGATATTTATCTGTAATGACACTTCGGATCAACATTAATAAAAACAAGAGAGACATTGCCGATAGACGGAAGCAATACCCCGATGTATTTCTGACGAAAAATGCTTGACAAATTCTTTCCCTTTTCTTATACTGACTTCGAGTTTGGGGAAGGTTCTTAGAATTACCTATCTGATACGGGCCATCACTCAGAATAGCGGGGGCCTGTATCCTGCTTAGAAGGCCCTGTCAATGAAGATTAGGCGGGGTTTTTGTGTTTTTGGAGTGAGAAGGCAGAGGTTGATTGGTAGCAATTTACCATAATTGTTCTTTGCTCGCAATTGTACATCAAGCATCTGAAGTTATCCATCTTCTTCATATTATCCTTTCTGTAATGTTATACAGTCAGCAAATAGTATTATTAGTGGAAAAATCCTTGTGGGTCAATGTAAAGAATCATAGTTATAATACGAGGGAAACTATAGAATAACTCGTTAGGTTTTCCGTCATCATATGAATAGATTATCTCTTTTCTATGATATCTCTGGTAGAGTTACAAAGGAGAGCCAATTCGACAAGTTTTCGAGAATAATTGGAGACATTGGTGTAAGGTTACGAAACTCATTCCGCGTCTGGAGATCAAGCCATATATCGAAAGAATTGAATTCAAAACAGAGCAAGGAGAGACTCTATTGATGATGCCAGATTATATTGCGGGTTATATCCATTATCATACTGATCCTGCTCGAATTGCTCGACCAAAGAATTTGTCGGAGCAAGGAGCTGACGATTTTGGCAAGGCCTTGTCGACGATTTCTCAATTTGATTTGATACAATATTCGTTTGATGAAATATTTCCAAACCTAACCCAGTGGTCCACCGACCAGTGAAAACGTGGCCGTTTCCTCTGCCGGTGACCGCGATCGTTGGGCCTGTCGAAAAACCTGCTTCAGAAAAGTTTGTGGGAGAAAAAGATCAGAACAATACCACTTTTTACGCCGAGGTAGGAGAAAGCATGGAGTTTTCCTGATTTTGCGCGTGTAAGTGGGAAGAAAAGTTCTATACACCTTTTTATCACCGCTTATTCGACAGTCTCGTTAGCTGCCACCGAATAAGCTTAAGATCTCTGTATGTGATTGAGATGCTATGAAGATTCGTTTTTATATTGATCCTGGAACGGGGTTGCCACATATTTATAGTCATGATATACCCGAATCCGAGGTTGAAGAAGTGTTGGCACATCCAGGAGAGGACCGTCCCGGTAAGGAGGGATCGAGAATCGCTATTGGACGAACTTCCGGTGGACGTTACTTGAGAGTATCTATGTTCCAGATCCAGAACCAAATAGCGTCTTTGTAATAACTGCTTACGAACTACGCGGAAAACCTTTAACTGCCTATCGGCGTCGCCAAAGGGGAAAACCAAGATGAAAAAAAGTAAGCTCCCGCCAGGGTGGGATGAGAAGCGTGTAGCGCGAGTACTAGCTCACTACGAATCTCAGTCTGAGGAAGAAGCGGTAGCAGAAGATGAAGCTGCATTCGAAAACCCTAACCAGACTACTATGGAAATCCCTACAGAGTTAGTCCCAACTGTTCGCGAACTAATAGCAAAACACGATGTTGCACAATAGTGGCTAACATATATTTGCCCTAAAAAGCCAAGGGGAAAGGATCCCTTGTTCCGGTTCGATAAGAAATCAGGAGAGTCAGAGCATGAGAATCGTCATTGTCGGCAAGAAAGATGACAAAAGAATCGTCAGATGGTCCAGAGTCGTACCGTTGGCACTTTCGCTGTCGTTCCTCCTCGGCTGCGGCACAGGGTTTATCTACCAGATGTTGTCAGGGCAATGGGACGTGCGATCGACGGTGTTGGGGGCTATCATGGGGATTGTCGTCGTGGGTGCTGGGCTGATTAACAGTCTTAAAACTCCTGTGGCAAAGCTCTCTGATATTGAATGAAAGGCCATCTAACGTCAGTCGGTTTTCTTATCTCTGCAATGAGCTTAGCTGTGTCTTTCTATTTCGGACTACAAGATAGAACCTCTGTAAATTCTTAGCATTCTCTTCACACCATTACCCCAAACACGCTCTCCAACCCTGCACTCTCCAGATCCACTTTATGCAACTTCCCCAGATAGAGGCTATTCCCATAGAATGTGTTTGCATTGTCGGGGTCACACTTCATGTACCCCAAAAACACATACTCCCTTCCGGCTACAATCCCTGGCTGCAGCGTGACGGTCTTATCCCCGAGATCATTCGTGACCCTTGGATGGCCTGCTATAACCGTGTGCAGCTCTCCGCATACCGAACATGGATCTTTCTCCACCTTCCCGAAGTAGATATCTCCATGCGACGTCCAGTCGCTCGCATCCTCCACGTCTGCGACCCACAGGATTGAGTCATCCTCTACGATGAAATCCACCAGCCTGAACTTAAGACCGCTAGGCAGCGTGTGGATCACAACGTCATCAAAATCTGTCTCTCCCCTTCGTGAGAGATAGAGCTTGTTCTTATCGCTCCCAAGATCCGCTCTGAGATAAAACCTCTCCCCACTCTCATCTACTCTCGCCTTCCATCCAAATCCGGCAAAAGGATATAGACTCCCCGGATCCGGCGCGGTAATATCTTCATCGATGCTTACGTAGTCCCAGAAGGTATCATAGTACGTCGTCCACACCTTTCGAGTTGAGGAGTCTACCCAAAAGATAAAGATCAGTCTCCCTTGCACCGGATCATTGTACGTGTCAACGCCTATTGCAATCTTACCTGTACCCGGATCGAAAGCCTCCTGCCTTGCCAAAAACTCAGAGGGGAATACAAATATAAAGACTCAATGGATGACAGTCAAAGAGCTTTCCAAATACCTATCTCTGCCTGAAAGGAAAATCCGTCAGATATTCAAAGACAGGAAGATCCCTTTCTCGAGAATTGGGAGGTTGCTAAGATTTAACCAGAACTCTATCGATAAATGGCTTGAAGAGAGTGAGCAAAAAACCGCGAAAAGGATCGCTGATGATATACTCTTTCGTGCTGCAAGGACGTGAAAGACGTTGCATTGGATCGTCTATTCTTGCCTTCTCGTACACTGGTATACATTCTACCTTCCCCCAGGCAAAAACGCCGAAAACCTTGTAAATATTGGGCTTTCGGCTTAATAAACTGGTCGGGGCGGTCGGATTTGAACCGACGACCTCCTGCTCCCGAAGCAGGCGCGCTGACCGGGCTGCGCTACGCCCCGACTGAACAATCTGTTCTATAATATACTAAACGAGATTCACTATCGGCAAGTATTAGATGAACCTGGAAATGCCTTCTATTACACCAAGCGATGCCAGAGTGACTATGATTCCCGCTATAATTATACCTGCGATAATTGAAGGAATTGCATATTTAAAATGAATCCCAAATATGAAAGCAGCAACACAGCCAGTCCAGGCCCCCGTTACCGGCAAAGGGATAGCTACAAACGCTGTAAGCCCCAAGGCCTCATACTTCTCAATCAGACTGCTTCTACTTCTGGTACGATTAAACAGCCAAGTGAAGAACCTTTCAAACATCTTGGACCTCGAGGAAAGCCAGTTTGACAGAGGGCCAAGGAGCAATAATATAGGTATAACCGGTATGAAATTGCCTATAACAGCAAATACATATGCTTCCTGCCAGGTAAGCCCCCCTCCTACAGGCGGGCTTGCGAGAGCCCAGGGTATGGCTCCCCTGAGTTCAGAGATAGGAAGCATAGCGATAAAGCATGTTATAATTTCCTTCGGTATACCGGATAATGCAACAACTATTTCTTCAATCAATATTCATATCCGTTTTATTTAAGTAATTTTTGGGAAGCTTCTGTCAATTTTTCGTAGGCATTCAGCATTCAGCTCTCAGCTTTTGCTGATTGCTGATAGC
>CAZTBA010000455.1:0-4497 GCA_964611725.1 uncultured bacterium | reverse complement strand
CCGGTGTTCACATGGTAAACCCAGGGTGATTTTTTGAGCGCCCAGATTCCAAGGCTCATATCAAACTCTCCTTAAAGCCAGGAAATTCCATAGATTCTTCCAACTATAGCAAGTATAAGCGCGAGCGCAGCCAAGGATGCCATGTATCGCCAGAAAAATCTCAGGGCCTGGTCTATCCTCAGCCTCGGATTGGTATTTTTTACGACTATAATTATGGCCAGCACAAGTACATATTTCAGAATACCCCAGAGTATCCCGAGTCCACTGAAGTGGAACCCCCCGAGGAAGAGGGTGACAACGAGGCTCGGGAGGGCGAAGAGCATAATCGCATTTGTCAGATGAAAAGTAGCCAAGGGCGCCCCCGAATATTCCGCATAGGTACCGGTCATTATCTCAGTTTCGGCCTCGGCTATATCGAACGGTACGAACCCGAGCTTCGCCTGTACGGACATCATCGCGACGATGAAAGCGATGAACCCCGAGATGCTTCCTACGGCAACGTGATCCGCCATACCCCCCAAGCTCAGGCTCCCACCCGTCCTTATTATTACCACTGAGGCCGCAAGTGCAAGTGGAAGCTCATACGCCAGTATAAGCTTCATCTCCCTGCTCGCGCCGACTGCGGAGAGGGGGTTCCCTGACGCCGATGCACCGATTATAAGCGCTATCGCAGGGAGTATAAGCAGGTAGAGAACAACTATCAGGTCCCCAATGAAATAACCATCTTTTAGGTTCGCCTCCCCAATGATAGCAGCGGCCAAAACTGCTCCGGAAAGCCCTATAATCGGACCTACGAGGAACCCAAAAGTCTCGGCACCTTCAGGTATTATGACCTCCTTGCCGAGAAGTTTCAGAAAATCGTAAAACGGCTGCAGGAGGGGAGGGCCAACGCGCCACTGCACCCTAGCGCTGAGCTTCCTGTCAACCCAGCTCGATAGAAGCCCAACTACCGAAGAGAAAATGAAGCCAGGAAAAATCAGAAAGCTGAAGATGTAGCTCATACACCCCTCCCCACTTGTTTACTCCCTTTCCCAGGAAGTGGTATGGACTATAACGTTCCCTCTGACAACGTATATTCTATTCTCAGGATCCTCCGAAAACTCGCCGTACTTGAGTGCTCCATAGGGACAGGTAGACACGCAGACAGGGTCCGCATCCTCCGCCCGGCCCACACAGACATCACACCCTGATGTGAGGAATGGTATAATTCCTTCCTGTATTGTTCCGAAGGGACATGCCACAACGCATGAGTTACACTTGATACAGAGCATATTGCTTCTCTTCAAAATACCATCCTCACCCCTCTCAAGCGCATCGTTGGGGCATGCAATAACGCATGTGCCTTCCTTGCAGTGGCGGCATATGAGTGCGAAGGTCGCCTTTTCCCTAAGTTCAGTGATCCCGTTGTTCCCGGGATGATAGAAGTAGCTGCAATCTACAACGCATTCAGGGCAATTATCACATATATCCAGGTCTACGAAAAGCCTCTTCACAGCCCTACCCTCTTCTGTAGCATATGTTAATCCCATACGTCAGGTATATCCTTTATCCGGTCATAAGAGAAGACAGGGCCATCCTTACACACATAGAAAGGCCCCAGGCCGCAGTGACCGCACTTTCCTATCCCACAGCTCATGTTCTTCTCCATGGAAAGGTATACATTGCTTGGATCGTATCCTATCTCATTGACCAGTTTGAGCGTTGCGAACTTCATCATTATAGGGGGACCGCATACCACAGCGACGCTCTGTTTCAGGTCTATACCGCGGTCATCCACTATCGTGGTTACAACACCCACAGGACCTTTCCAGCTTTCATCGCCCTCATCGACGGTAACCACGAGGTCAATTTTATCCTTCTTGCCCCAGCTCCATATCTCGTCCTTATAGACTATATCTGAAGGGGTCTTAGCACCGTAACGTATGAGGACTTTTCTGTAGCTATCAAGGTCTTCGAAGAGCGAAAATATGAGCGACCTCAAAGGTGCAAGTCCCACACCCCCACCGACTATCAACACATCCTTACCCTTAAATTCGTCGAGGGGATAGCCCTTCCCATAAGGACCGCGCACACCAATGGACTGTCCCGGTTCCATTTCATGGAGCTTTGAGGTAACTAGTCCCACGTCCATAACCGTGACATCCATTCTTTCTTTATCATAGGGGGAGGAAGATGGAGTAAAGGGCGCCTCACCTACCCCGAAAACCGTGAGTTCAACGAATTGCCCGGTATCGAATGGTATCGCCTCGTCCGGCTTCAGAACAAACGTGCTTATCGTAGATGTCTCAGTGACAACCTTTTCTATGCTGGCTTCTATCGGCCTGTAAGGGTTAATCATACTGATGTATCCTCCAGGATCTCCCTCATATCTATTTTCGCTATACACGCTTCTACACAGCGCCCACATCCTACACACCCGTAATTACCAAAGCTATCAGGGAGGTAGATGAATTTATGTGCGAACCGGTGACGTACCCTCTGGGCGAGCCGCCGTCTGGGGTTCTGCCCACCGGCAACCCTTGCGAAGTTCCTGTACTGACAGGAATCCCAGGCCCTTGCCCTCCTAAGGCCGCTCTCGGAAAGTCTATCATAAAGTATAAAGCAATAACAGTTGGGGCATACGAAGTTACACGCCCCGCATTCCACACAATCCTGGGCCTTTTCCTCCCACATATCAGAATCGAAATTCCCCTTAACCCTCCTATAATAGAGGTTATCCTCCGGATAGCTGCTTCTGAGCTTCCTCAGCTTTTCCAAGACCTCTTTTCTCTTCCCTTCCCTCTCCTTAAGCTCTTCCTCAGAAGCCTCGCTGGCATCTCCCGCAAAATGGCTGATAAGCTCCTCTCCAAGGGGCGAACCTACGTCAACCAGGAATCCATCGGAGATCTCCGATATGTTGAGGTCGAACCCTTCCCCAGGGTAAGGAGACACACCCAAAGAGGTACAGAAACAGGTCTCTTTGACATCCGTACAGTCCCCCGAGATCACGATCGTGTTCTGCCTGAGATTCATATAGACCGGGTCTTCGATTTCTCCACCCTTAAATATGTAATCCAGGTTCTTCAGGGATTCGAGGTCGCACGATTTAACGCCGAAAATAGCCCTGATTTTCGGGCCCTTCTCAGAGATCGGATATACCGTATCCTTAGCGCCGAACAATATGGATTTCAAAGGCTCAACGAACCTGTATCTATTGAAAACAAGTTGATCCGGAGTTTCACCTTCGAACCTCTTCAGCACGTAATCATCGTCGGATTCCACAGGGAAGTACCCAATCTTATCCTCTAAGATACCATCCAGAAGTTTCTTCAAACCCGTTTTGCCCAAAAACAGAGTCCTCAAATCTCCCCCCCTAAACTTGATCTTTTCCAAAGGGCACTTTCAACCACAGTTTTCAGTTCATCAATTCTGAAGGGTTTAAACATGTAATAGAAGACCCCCTGTTGCATCACCTTGCTCCCGGTCTCTACAGATTTGTCGGATGAGATAACAACGATCGGAACCTTCGGCCTGCTTCTTCTCATTATCTCAATGGTTTCCAGACCCGATATTCCACCAAGGTTAAGATCCACGATCGCAAGGTCAATTCCCTCGTTTAAAATGGCAAGGATCGCTTTACCGCCCCCTTCAACAGGTTTCACGTAACACTCCTTCGAAAAATCCTGAAGGGAATCGCATATAACTTTCTTAACCTGCTCATCCGCAGTTGCTACAAGCACATTTTTCCTCTCAGACATATCCTGCCCCCAAATACAGTAGATCCCTCAAGTTAGAAATGGTGCAATAAACATGCCAAACAGATTTCATACCAATGGAATTTCCCAGGGAGCCTTATCACCATTGGCTTTCAATGAAACGGGGCGGAGATGCTCGAACATTGCCATATGTGAAACATTTGTCACACAGCAACTGAATTATTTCATTCTCATATACTCAAGAAATACATGATAAATAAAGACTAAGGTATAAACATCTCAGGTGTGACAATTATATAAAGACCCTGTCGCACAGATTTCACTTCCGGGCACTGCCTCTGTTGCAGGATATCCTTAGCGATGAGATTTACGCCCAGGTGAGATTTGGAAGGTGGAGTATACGTATGATCCGAACAAGGGCGGACCGATGGAAACTTACGATCTTGAAGAGGATCTGGAAGAGCTGGGGGCCCTTATCGGAGATACCGAATGTACTGAGGTCGATGGGGAGATGAGGCTGGGGCTTCCTGATTGGATGGTCGAAACGCAGGCTTCCCTTGTGGAGAAATTTCAGTGGATGTTGTTGGCCCTATTGAGGCCGGGTTAGATCTCCGTCCCGGACTCTTTAAGGAACCTGTGGATCGTTCGGCGGCTAACCCCCACGTCTCTGGCCGCTTTCGATATATTGCCGCTATTCTTGCGAAGGATAGCCTTTATGTACTCACGTTTGAAGGCCTCCATCCAGATTTTACGGGCTTCTTTGTAGGGGAGATCATTCCTTAGATAATAGGGTGTATCCTTT
>CAZTBA010000454.1:0-4540 GCA_964611725.1 uncultured bacterium | reverse complement strand
AAATGAAGAACCATGTTCCCTTGTTCATGCACCTTGGGTGCCCCTTCCTTTAAAGCTTCTACAGGAGAGAAAACTGCCGGAAGCTCCTTGTATTCTACCTCGATCAATCTCAGAGCTTCTTCCGCAATCTCCTCATCCTCGGCCGCAACCAAGGCTATCGGATCACCTATATAGCGAACTTTTTCATCCGCAAGGGCTGGTTGGTCAAGAATCGACAGCCCATAACGATTCTCTCCAGGGATATCCTTCGCAGTCAGAACACTACGGACGCCTTTAAGAGATAAAGCCCCGGATGTATCGATCCTTACAACACGTGCATGAGGGATCTGACTTCGCAGATACTTACCGTAAAGCATTCCCGGAATCCGCATATCACCGGCATACACCATCTTTCCGGTAACTTTCTCAAGGGCATCTATCCTTTGAACAGGTTTTCCAACCACAGAAAACGATTCGCCTTTCGACAGAGAATTGGATACACTCATATAATCCGCCATCTTAATCCTCTTTAACTACCCTTTTTCTCATAATGTATAACCTTCAATGGAGTCGGATTCCAGCCGTTACAGGGGTTGCAGTCCTGAGGACAATTAGACATCCCAACTATTAAATCCATCTCCGCTCTCAAGTCAATATAGTCTCCGACCTTTGACTGAGGATCCTTTATGGCGAAAGAGCCGTCCTTTTCTACGGGGGCGCTCATAAACAAGTTGAATGACATAGGCACATCCTTCCTTTTCAATCCATACCGGGTGAGAGCTTTTACAAAGTTGTCGGAGCAATTCGGATGCCAGTTGATCCCGTATCTCACATAATCGATTTCTGCGCTACAGGAACCACAGAGAGCATCATGTTCTCCTGCGGTATCTTCCATAATGCTCATCATCTTCTGCGCGTAATCCGAATAAAGCACATGCCCTTTGGTCAAGTAAGGTGTCCCATTTAACTTAAGGGTATTGGCAATCCATAATTTCTCTTCAGGTCTCTCCAGGTTAAAACACACAAGGTCCATCACCTGCTGGCCCTCCAGGTCGATTACCCGTATAAATTGACCTTTTTTAACGATAAGCGACAGCCACTCTTTCGCAGGAATAACCACCTCCTGTATAATCTCTTCCTTTTTAATCCCCATTGTCAGTCCTCCTTATCTTTTGCCAGCAGCCACTGTATTCAACATCGCTGCCGTTTTCTTTATGGCTTTGATAATCTTTACATATCCTGTACACCGACAGAGATTCCCCGCAATTGCCCTCTTTATCTCCCGTTCGGAGGGATCCGCCACCTCGTCCAAGAGGGCTTTAGCCGAAAGGATCATCCCCGGTGTGCAGTAACCACACTGTATGGCCCCCTCTTCTACAAAGGCCTGCTGGAGGGGGTGAACTCTTCCATCTCCTCCCAACCCCTCGATTGTGGTTATCTCTTTCCCGTTCGCTTCCACGGCAAGAATCAGGCACGAATTAACCGGACTTCCGTTTAAAAGAACAGTACACGCCCCGCACTCTCCCATCTCACATCCCTGCTTGGTCCCGGTGAGTCCAAGCTCTTCCCGTAAAACCTTCAACAACGTGTGATGAGATTTTACAGTAAGGGGGTAAGAGTTTCCATTGACCACAAGACGAATCCTCTTTTTCATAGATCACACTCTCTCATAGATTAACTCGATCCAGAGTCTGGAAAAGGCTCTGTTCGACCAAAGCTCTTACAAGCTCTTTCCTGTACCACGCAGAACCTCGAATGTCTGTTATCGGCTTTGATACTTCTGCTGCAAGCTTTCCAGCCTCCTGAAGCAGAAACCGATCCAAGCGTCTTCCTTCCAGCAATCTCTCAGATTCTGTCGCTCGGATCGGTGTAGGCCCGACAGCACCCAAAACAACTCTCGCTCTGCTGCACACCGAACCACCCTCGTTTACCACAAGCTGGGTGGCCACGCTCACCGCCGAAAGTGCTACAGCCTTCCTCGGACCAAACTTAAGGTAGGTTCCGCAGGAGTACGGCAAAGGGGAGGGAATATAAATCTCCTCCAATATCTCTCCGGGCTTTAAACTCGTTAAATTCGGACCCTCTATGAAATCTTCCAGCTTCTCGATTCTCTCACCTGAGATGCCGAATATTTTTACCTCAGCCTCAAGGGCGATAAGCGGAGGCGCAAGATCAGCTGCCGGCGAGGCGTGGCACAGATTTCCTCCTATAGTCCCCCTGTTTCTAATCTGAACAGAACCCATAAGGGAACCCGCATCAGCCAGAATGGGAAAATCTTTCCTTATAATAGGAGAACTCTCGATCTCCCGAAGGGTTACTAGTGCTCCGATTCGTAATCCGTTTTTCTTTGCCTTTCTGATCTTGTTAAGGCCAGGAATACACTTGAGATCAACCACATAGCAGGGAGCAAGCTTTTCGTTCTTCATCTCCACCAGAAGATCCGTCCCTCCCGCCATCACCCTGGCCTCATTACCATGCTTCATCAGAATCTCAGAAGCCTCTTTTACAGTTTTAGGTGAAAAGTAATTAAAACACTTCATCATATCAATTTCCTTAAAAAACTCCCTTGGTAAAACGTCGTGTTTCTCACTCATTCATAAATGCCAACTTTCAAAGGGCTCGGATTACCCCCGTTACAAGGGTTTAAATCTTGAGGACAATTGGACATTCCCACAATCAAATCCATTTCAGCCTTCAAATCAATCCAGTCCCCGGGCCCGGACACAGGTTCTTTGATCGCAAAAGAGCCATCCTCTTCGATCGGGGCGTTCATGAATATATTGAACGACATGGGGATGTCTCCCCGAGAAACTCCATACTCCTTAAGAACCTCGGCCAGGTTTTCCATGCATCCGAAGTGCTCTTCCATCCCATACTGTACAAAATCGATTTCGGCACAGCATGAACCACACAGCAGATCGTGCACCCCAACCGTATCCTCCACAATGGTGAACATCTTCCTGGCATAATCGGAGTATAGCACATTTCCCTTGCTCAAATAGGGGGTGTTGTTAAGCTTGGCTGTGTTGGCAACCCAGAACTTCTCTGAAGGCCTCTCCAGGCTGAAGCAAACAAGGGCCATCACCTGCTTCCCTTCAAGATCAATCACTCGAAGAACATCCCCCTTCCTTATCACCCTCGCCAGCTTTCCCCTAGCTGATACAACCAATTCTTCCTTCACCTTGCCGGATAACTTCGGTTCTGCTGTTTTAACCATACTTCTCTCTCCTTTTGTCTAAATATCTTTTTATAACCATACTCCGCATGTTCATTCACCCCTACCCCAAATATGGATCAAACAACATGTGTGAGTAAAATCATTCTCTGGTACTTCAATAAAGTTATAAAAACACAGATATGAATAGCTATCCGTGTTTGCGTATTGGTTGCTATTATCAAAAAAGGCTTAATTTAGAGCACAGTCTCTACACAATTTTGCAAATTTTAAATATTACTGTATTTGAGAATATACTTATCACACAAGTATTTACGGATTTTGGTGTAACAAATCAATCGGTTGATTTTCCTAACCCATTGTTATTATTAGAATTATAATAGGACACTAATGATTTTCATCGTTTGTTATTTCGTATAACCCAATAAAGTCGGAATCGTCATTCCAATTGCTGGAACGTAAGTTATAAGAAATAATATTGCAATCTCCAATAGAAGAAAAGGCATAATTGCTCTTGACAATCTTTCTATGCTGACTTTCCCCACAGTTGAGGTGATGTAAAGGACGTAACCCACAGGCGGAGTGGCAAGCCCGATGATAAGGTTAATGGAACAAACCAGCCCGAAATGGATGGGATTTATCCCAAATTTCTCAGCAGCCGGGAGAAGAATAGGGACAAGCACAATTATAGCAGCTGTGGGGTCCATCCATGTTCCTATAAAGAGTAAAAAAACATTGATGAGTAAGAAAAAAATCCAGGGGCTTTCGGTAAGAGAAACCATGGCTGTGGTGATCCTCTGAGGAATACAGTTATAATTCAAAAGCCATCCGAAAACGGTAGCTGTTGCTATTACCAGCATCACGGACGTGGTTAAATCAGCGGTATCCAGTATCAATCTGGGTAAATCGGATGGTTTCAATTCTCTGTAAACAAAAAACCCGATGATTAGTGAATACAAGACAGCAACGGCCGCAGCCTCCGTCGGAGTAAGAATCCCGGTTAAAATTCCTCCCACAATGATTATGGGCATTAGCAGCGCCGGAAAAGCATTTATAAAGGATTTTAATATCTGCCCGATAGGCTGCTTCTTTCCTCTTGGGTAGCCACGTTTCCTTGCGTATATATAAGAAAGTATCATCAATCCAATGCCAATAACTATCCCGGGTACTACACCTGCGGCAAATAAAGCCCCGATAGAGACTTCTGCGACTACTCCGTACACGACAAACATGATGCTCGGAGGAATAATCGGTCCAATGGTCCCTGCTATAGTGACAAGCCCCGTAGCAAAGTCGCGATCGTATTTTTCTTTTTCCATTGCCGGAATCAAAACGGCACCAAGAGCTGCGGTATCCGATTGAGCGGAACCCGTGATCCCTGCAAAG
>CAZTBA010000453.1:0-4568 GCA_964611725.1 uncultured bacterium | reverse complement strand
ATCCTGTTCCCTGTTGACATAAGGCACACCGCTCCAGCTATTCTCACAGAATTGCTGATTGATCACCGTGTAAAGCCCTGGTATCTCGGAATTGGCTTTCTCTATATGCACCACTGCCATTTGGTCATTCAGCAGTTCGCCAATGGCAAAAGCTTCCACTTTATCCTCAACCAGAATCACTCCGCCTTGAACCTTCAGATCACTAAAATGGTTCAGTATCTCTCGAACCGCCTCCCATTCTCCCAACAGGTTCAGGTCTTCCTCACAGCGACGCCACTCACACCAGACCTCCGTCAGCTTTGAGCATTGCTCCAGGTGTTCTTCGCTCAACGGAGTATAGTCAAACAGGTAAGAACGAGTGAACTTATTGATGTGGTTTCGCTTCGAGTGATACTTTCTGCCCGCCAGTTGGATCAGGTCCTCGCTTCGATAAACATAATCGAAATGGTCCCTGTTAGGCTCAATTGAAAGATCCTTCGCACCATCGATTTCCGAAACCAAACGCTGATCGGCGCGCTCGACGCGCGGCTCCTCTACTCCTTTTTCTTCCTCAATCCATCGCAAAATCGCGCGTGTGACCTCCAGGCGGGACGGAGGTCCCACAGGTTGTAAAGCGTAAAGATTATCGGCATCGGCAGTACACATTACAAGTAACCAGTCTCGGTACACGGACCACTGAAATCCATAATGGAGGCGCCATATGAAAAGGTTTGTGAAGGTGAATTCAGAGGTTTGAGGCTGGTATTTATGCAGGATCCCTTTAACGAAGTCGCGATCTTCGAACTCGAGATCCTTGAACTGAGGAAACTCCGGATATGTCGCCATTGATAACTCCTTTGTACTGAATAACATAAACACCAGGAATAAAGCTTCCCTCCGTCCTTGTAATCCCCTGCGACTCAATATTTATTTTACGCAGATCAATACCCTCCGTCAAGTGGAAACTACCAGGGGCAACATGCACGGTCAATCACGGCGAAAAGAAGACAAAGTATGGCATAATTTCATCTACCTGTGACAAAGCGTCTAAGAAAGACCTTGACTCCAGATCGCTTCCTGCTATATATAGATATATGGAGATACCCATATAATTTGAATGGTAGTCAATGAAGTAAAAACCAAGGGAATCATCAGAGTAATCTACGGTTAATTTATTGAGAAGGGAGGGCCTCATGGGTCTTTATAAACTAATTGTCCCGTTTGGAATATTTACCTATTTGATGGTTTGGATCCAGATATTGACCGGAACTCGTGTGATCAAAGTCAATTTCAAATGGCATAAAAGATTCGGATTTATAGCGATTATTTCTGCAAGTTTACATGCCAGCTTAGTCATATATACCACATATTTTTGACAGCAAAAACGGAAGGCAAGCTATTAAGATTGGTTGGGTGACTATTTCGCGCAGATCCCAAACGATTTATACCAGGATGCAATTATGAAAAATATATATCTGATTATTCTGCTTATCCTTTTACCGCAGCCGCTTCTATCATATGAGAACAGCATGCTGAACCTGGAAGTGCCAACGAACCTGGAAGAGGGTCAGTCGGAATTCAATGTTCAACACCGGTTTTATGGAAAGATAGATGAAGAACCATTAGATACTTTCCTGGGCTTAGATTTGGGAGCAAATGTCAGTCTGGGTTTAAGGCACCTTGTTCGGCCACAATTCGAGGCCAATGTTTCATACACCCGTAATCAGAAAGAGTATATAGTTGGAGCAAGCTATGCCTATTTCTTCCCTGAAATATTCCTTCGAAGCCAGTTAGATATTCAGTTTTTCAGTTATAAGAAATTAGGTATTGATGAAAGAAGGCAAAACATCTTTTATCAGATAGTTCTGCAAAGCGAACCCCTTTCAAAAAGGTTCACGCCGGTTATCAATGCCGGATATGATGGCTATAATCAGAGGTTTGGGCTTGGGCTCGGTACAGGTGTTTCTATACTCGAGGACCTCAGTATTATGGGTGAATATTTCCCGGTTCTCGACAGAAATGACGACGATCTAAACAAAGGAATTATCGGTCAGAAGAATCGTTTTGCTCTGGGGATCATGCTCAAAACCTATGGGCATCATTTCATCTTTATTTTGGGCAATGGCACAGAAATCGGGACCAGACGTTTGATGCTGGGCACACAAAGCAACGATTTGCATCTGGGGTTTAACATCCAGAGGTTGCTGGAATAATAGATATCGGGAGTAAAATATGAAAGCACTGAAAGCCTTGCTTATGATATTCGTATGCTCATCCTTGCTTCTATCACTCGGCTGCAATACGGTAGAGGATGAGCCTACAGGGCCAGATGAAAATCTTAATCCTGAGGGATATAAAGAGGTTACTTCCAACAACATTACCTTGCAGTGGAAAGCCGAGGGGGAACTCCTGCGTGTAAAAGTCAGCGCCCCGACTACGGGATGGGTCGGCATTGGATTTGATCCCAGTCCTGGACAGAAAATGCTAAACGCCAACTTTATCATCGGTTATGTCAGCAACGGTACCGTAAATATCCGGGATGATTGGGGATCCGGGTTGACTTCGCATGGACCCGATGTGGACTCCGGCGGAGAGGATAATGTTACGGAAAAAAGTGGCACCGAAGCGGAAGGTAAAACTGAAATCAGCTTTACTATCCCCTTGAATTCAGGTGATTCCAAAGATCGCCCGCTAAGTGTGGGAAATTCTTATGGTGTAATACTTGCCTACGGTCAAGATGGCGCCGACAATTTTGCGGGATTTCATAAAGAGACAACTTTTGTGAATATTGAGGTTTAGCTTCTACATTCTCCCGATCTTTTGCGCGAAAATGATAGCTTTTCCAGACGCTACAGAAAAACGCCGGCCGCGGTTATGGATCTGTTATCCGTTACCGCAGCCGACGAATGTTCCCACAATACTACCTTCAAGTCTCCATTATAGCTTTTTATGGCAGAACCACCAGTCGTAGCATTCGTACTGTTTAGGTCTTTCCTTCGCGGCCTTCTGATCTGAAGCAGGCGGTACTATGACCTCATCCTTGACCAGCTCATTGTTCGGCCAGTTCGCCGGAATCGCCACATCATTTTCGTCGGCAACCTGGAATCCCTTAATCATCCTCAGGATCTCATCCATATTCCTCCCAAGCTCCTGGGGATAGTAAAGCATAGCCCTTATGATACCCTGTGGGTCAACCACAAAAACTGCTCTTACTGTATTTGTACCTTTTCCAGGGTGGATAAGTCCCAGCAGGTTGGCAACCTTGCCGGTATCGGCAATTATAGGAAACTTAATCTCAACGTCGAGGTTATCCTTAATCCACTCTACCCATTTAATGTGTGAGAACACCTGATCGATGCTCAGACCTATCAGTCCGCAGTTTAGCTTCTTGAACTGGCCATATCTCTTCTGAAATGCCACAAATTCCGTGGTACACACGGGCGTGAAATCCGCCGGATGGCTGAAGAGGACAAACCATTTACCGGCGAACGCATCCGGTAATGTCATCATGCCATGAGTAGTTTTGACCTCTAATTTTGGAAACATGTCACCGATAAGTGGCATTCTTCCTTCCATAATCAAACCTCCTCGCTTTAAGATTCAAGTTTTCTTGACAATTTATCTAATAATAGAGAAATTTCGCGGGAAGTCAAGGGGGGAGAAACAAATAAAGTGCTTTCGTTGCTGAGACACTCAATTTGCTTCTGATCTTGAGAGAGGTCAGATGGAAGTCCTGTGGAACGGGTTTTCCCGTATAGTCAGCTTTCAAGTTTTTCACTTGAAAATATTCCCCATATTAACGTAAATTTCTCGAAGTTTAAGTATGAATGCCATCCGCTCCTGTGGAAGGAGTTCGGGTTTTCCTAAGTCGCCAAAGGAAAGGCATAGTAAATGATCACAAATGATATGACAACCGACCTTGAGAGGGCTTTTATCCCGAACATCGAAAACGATATGAGCCGAAGGTATTTAATGATGATCCAGAAATGGATCCCAATCTGCATGAATTATTTCGACGAATGGCCCAAGCGCCCCAACTGCGGACATTTTTTCGGAGGCGCACACTGGTACGGCAACGAGACCGCAGGGCCGGTCAAAGCGTTGGCATCTATCAGCACCTCACCCGAATACGATGAGTCCGTCACCGGGATCTCCAAAGATGAGATCTGCCAGATAGCCATAAAGGGAATCCGCTACCTCTGTTTCACACATGATACGGGTCCCGAGGACTGCGTCCGGCCCGAGAAAGGCCTCGGTAGGCCGGAAAACTGTGGTACGAAATGGGGCGAACGTGGAAGGGGGTTCTTCCCCGAGAGCCAGTGTGGAACCACCATATCAAATATTACCTCCTCAGCCCTGATACTGCGTCCCTGGATAGATGATGAGACCTGGATGATGCTGGCGGCTATCTGCGAAGACTATCTAAACCGCTTTGGTGATATGCCTCCCAAAAGTGGCGTCTATGCAGACACCCAAATGGAGGAAAACGCATGGACCTCACATGGACTTGCCGCCTGCTACCTCTTCCTGTCCGGACATGAAAGGGCCGGAGAGTGGGAGGAGAATGCCAAACGCTGGATGTTCTGTAC
>CAZTBA010000452.1:0-4580 GCA_964611725.1 uncultured bacterium | reverse complement strand
ATTGACAACTTTAACCGTCTCTCCTACTTAACAACACTTAAAAGGGAGACTACCCGAAAATCTCAGGTCCTAATAAAGTGGCTACCTCCGGTCCGGCGGTGTAGAACAGGAAATCGCAGCCTTCTGCCTGATCCAGTGTCAACTCGAGCTCCGCCTTAATCCGCTTGAATTCCCTGTCCACGAGATCCTGGATCAAAGGCAATTCGTCTATACACCTTACCGCGAAATCTTCGAAGTCAAACCAGTGGGCCACGGAATAGAACGGATCTCCATAAGAGACATAACCCAATCCTTTATCGCCAAGCTTTTCGTACAGCCCTTTGGTTTCGGAGAGATCGGGAATCGCCGGCTCGGAGGGCAGGGAGAGAAATTTCTCTATGTCCCGGTCATCCTTTATGAGGGGTTCCACACAATATCCAGGCTGGTCCCTTGGTTTCCTGCTGACCATCTTTAATTCACCCTTCGGGGTATCCAGTCGGCTGATCGTCAGGACCGTATCTCCCAGATTCTGGTGTTCGACCTCCATCCGCCAACCCTTCTCATTTCGATTCCTAACCGGAAACTTGCACAACATACCGACGTTTTCGGCTCCCAGAACCGCCTCCAGCATCGGTCGGTATGCCGGTTGCTGCGGAAAGCCGCTGAAGGGATGGAAATTATAGGTTGCCACCGGGATATGATCCACCGGGAGTCGTTTAATCGCTGAAAGCATCAATTGTTTTGGTGTCATCGTATATCCTTAATCGAGCACAGTAAGGGCAGGGCATGCCCTGCCCTTATTGCAATCTCTCCTTAGGTGATATCGGACTTTAACTTCGGAACTGCATAAGGGCCTTCCCCGATAAAGGCCAGGTTAGGTTCTATTCCTGCGTTTCTCTTCTGATAAACCGCCCAGATTACGGCATTTTGAACCATAGTCTGAACAGCATCTATACCCTGCAAGCTTTCCTGATCGGGCGTCAAAAACTCATAGCCGCTAATGCCGGGAATGGATGGGAAATCCTCCCTTCGGATCTCCTTCGTGCAATAGATCAATCCGCTCCCACCGACTTTCCTCAGTGCCCTTGCCCAGACCTCGGGCTCCCACTGATCCTTGACGAAGTTCCACCCGGGATTGGTGATAGCAGATACATACCCCTCGGGACCCTGAAGTCTCAGGAGATGGGTCAGGGTCCTGTATTCAGGGCCGCCGACAGGGTCCGCATCGCGGTTATTGGCTGCGATAATCATGATCCCGCCCTTCTTCACCGCGGGTGTAGCCCCAACCGCGGCCTTGGCGGTCTGATAGTGGTTTATCCCCACATAACCTCCGTGGGTCAGGACGATATCGGACTCCTCCTCAATAGGGACTTCCACATAACTCCTTATCCTCTGCACCGCCGCTCTGTGTGCCTCGATCAGATCGCCGGCAAAGACGCCGGTGAGCTTCATGTTTTTGTCCAGAGTGGCGTTCACCAGAAAATCGACCCCTACCTTTCGAGCAACTTCCGATGCCTCCCTGTAGCAGGGGTTATTTTCGAGCACAAGGTTGGTAGCATACGGGGATTCCAAGAACTCGGGGCCGTGAAATTTCTGGATGGTCTTCAGGTCTACCAGACCGGGGCATATGGCCTTTCCTCCCCCGGACACACCCGCCATGAAATGGCTCTCCACTAGCCCTGTGGCAATCTTCAAATCGGCCTGTGCGAAGTACTTGTTGACATAAACCAGAGTCCCGCTCTCCGTGTGTCCGACCTCCACCATCATATCGCTGTCTTCGCAACGGTGATCGATAATCGTATAGCCGCCTGAGACGATGTCGCTCCCGAACATACGGATCTTCTCGTCCTCTGTGCTCGGACGGTGGGTACCATTGCCCACCACAATCGCGATGTTCTGTTTCTTGATACCTTCCCTTTCCAGTCTGCTCAGGATCGGCTTAAGGATCCCTCCGTCTCCCTTATACGGAACAGGGCGTGTGATATCGGAAACTGTAATGGCGACCCTCATGTCCTGAGGGTTCGTCCCCGAAGCTCTGACCAGTTCCTCCAGTTTCCCGGAGCCGATGGGGTTTTCGAGGGCCTTTTCTACCTCACCCCGGGGATCGCTCAGTGCTTTCACTTCCCTCATACTCAGATCTTTGAAATCCGGGGGAACCAGGATCCTCAATTCTTCGGGACCATACTCACATGTTATCTCAGCCCAGTTCGAAGTATCTATATGCTCCAGTGTCTCAACTAAATCATCCTTCATAACAACACCTCACCTTCATCGGTTCCTGGCAAGACATTACTCGAAAGGCATCACGGAATAAGGCTAAGATCACCGCTATAAGCAGCCTCGAGGGTGGGTTTCATAAGCGCATCCACATCTCCCTTTTCGACGTCCATAGGTGCGGGCATATTCTGGAGTTTCATCTTCAACTGAGGGTTCTTAGCCGCCCCCACCATGACCTCGATCTGGTTCCGCGAGACTCCTGCCTCTTCCAGAGTGGTCGGGAATCCGAGACTGCGGGAGAACGCGATCATCCCGGAGGCCACAGTCTCGGCCAATTCACGTCCGGCGAGCTTGTCGAGATCCACATTATCGGGGATAAACCCCGCCTCCTGGAAAATAGACCCTATGACACGGTTCTGCGGCTCAATTGCCTTCGCAAAGAGGACAGCGTAGTAAGGGTTAAGCACCGCGCAGGCCCGTCCGTGAGTGAGGTAATGCACCAGTTGAAAACTCCCCAGATGGCCGGCGTTCGTCCCTCCGGCCTCTACCTTGCCCGTATCCGGATTTAGCTTTCTGATCATGATAGCATATCCACCGAGGTCCGTACCCAATCCCAGGGCAACCCTTGCTTTCAGATCGTCAGGATCATCTTTCGCCCTGGGGAGGCTCTTGACGATGAGGCCTATGCCTATCTGGGCGATCTCCTTGATCTCTTCATAATAGACCTTTCCCGCAGCCCCTATGAAGACTTCCCAGCAATGGGCTATACCGTCCAGACCTCCGTCCATGGTGAGCGACCTGGGAGCACCGAGGGTTACCCTGTAGTCGAAGACGGCCGCAGGTGGGATGATGGCTTCATCCACGATGAGCTTTTTGATGCCGGTTGCCGGATCGGTGATGTTGGAATACTTCGTCAAGTGCGCGCCCGAACTGGAAGCCGTCTGCACGGCGATAACCGGAAGTGTGGGTTTTCCATTTTTCTCGGAAACCTTGCTCACTTCCCCCGTGCCGAAATAGGGTTCAACATCAGAGCCGTCGTAGCTGACCAGGACGGAGGCAGCCTTCGCTGCATCGATGGTGCTGCCCCCACCAACAGCTATAATGCTATCGGGCTTCGCCTTCGAAATGGCTAAGGCGATACGGTAGACATCTTCCCTCGGGGCATTAGGGCCAGCCCCTTTAATGGGTTCCCCGGAATCGAGCCCCTTGGCCTTCAGAGACCGGGTAATGTTCTCAATCCAGGGATTAAGCCATACTCCCCCCTCCTCTCCGTACTGCGTGATCACCAGTACGGTCCGCCTGCCAAACCGGGAGGCGAACTCCCCGACTTTGTCCAGCACATCCACTCCGAAGGCATAATTTTCGCCCTTCCAGCCCTTTAAAAGCTCTTCAGCCCTGCTCTCTTCTCGTCCCATGACAGAATCTCTCCTCTACATAACGAAGAACAACCTTATGGATCGAAGCTGCTTACTATACCAAAGCTTCACAAGTGTTATAACAATATACGTTGAATGATACCAATCGATATAAGCGCCCAGCAAAAAATCTTCAGCTTTTTTGGCTGAATGCCGATAGCTGAACGCTCAAAGCTTGCTTTAAAATAGCACTAAGACTGGATATTTTCAAGGATTTTTCGGTTGGAGTTTAGAATAAAGTTACAGGAGAGGTTGAAGCTGAGACTGTCCACTCCTCGCAATCCGGGACGGTGGGCTACGTTGGAATAGATTGACTTGATATGGTGAATTACATTTGGGACCACTTATCCTCAGAGAGTCTGTCTATGAGGACATTTATTTCAGATGCGAGTTCCTTGAAGCTATCCCCTCGCCGCAATCTTATCTTCTCGACCATGTCTCCCTGGCTAAGCTGCCTCAGTGTCCTTTCGAACTTAAACATCGGACCTGCCATTTTGTGGGATGCGAAGATGCTAAGAATAGATATGGCAACTATCATAAGAGCCAAACCGATTATAAGCTTTATAGTAATCGCACGATGTACAAGAACAAGCTTTTCCTGTCCGAATTCGTTGAGAATCGTCGACCAGATCGAATAGTATATCGTCCATCCAGCAATGAGAGCTACTGCTAAAAGCGCAATGAAGACCTTGAGTGTAAGCCCGAGCTGAAAGCGTTTTTTCAGAAGGTAACGTTTCCGAATCTGCCTTCTCTGCTCTAACATAGCTTCTCTCCTTTCGAAAGGGCCACCTTGACCTATAAAGCTCAAGGCTTAATATAAACTGCTATGATGGCTATGTCAATACAACTGAGGTCTAAAAAGGAAAAACGCCCCTGAGGGAACTCTTACAGCCCCAGGGGCGCTCCTCTGGAAGGGCATTCCTGTATATCTCACTTGACATACAGCATCTTCTTCGTCAGAGATTTCTC
>CAZTBA010000451.1:0-4613 GCA_964611725.1 uncultured bacterium | reverse complement strand
ACACGGGACCGTCCTGGCAGACATAAAGCCCGTCAATTTGACAGTGGCCACACTTGCCTACGCCACACTTCATGTGGCGTTCAAAAGACACAAAGATGTTCCTGTCAACCATCCCCATCTTGTATAGTGACATAATTGCGAACTTGTACATCACCGGCGGGCCGCAGATGACCGCCATGGTCTTCCTGGGATCCACCATCATATCCGTCATCAGTGTGGTGATGACCCCCACGTTCCCTGTCCACTGCTCGTCTCCCCGGTCCACGGTCTCTGTGTAGCTCACATTCTCCTTCGACACCCATTCTCTGATCTCATCGATGAAGAGCCGTTCTGCGGGGCTCTTTGCGCCAAAGAGAATTGTCACGTTTCCGTAGTCCTCACGATGATCCAGGACATAGTTTATCGCTGATCGGACAGGCACCAGACCCAGGCCGCCGCAGACGAACACAATGTCTTTTCCCTTCATCTCATCGTCAACAGGGAAGTGGGTGCCAAACGGACCCCGAATTCCTATCTTGTCACCAGGCTTGAGATCGTGCATAGCCCGCGTGACATTTCCCGCATTTCGTACGATCATCTGGAAGGAGCGGCTCTGAGTCGGTGACGACGAGATTGAGATGGGAGCTTCGCCGATTCCAAAGATAGAGACCTCGGCAAACTGGCCCGGCATATGACCAAGCTCCCTGCCGGAATCCAATTTGAATTCGAAAAATCTCTCCAGCGCCGTCATCGGCTCCGATCTCACCACCGTCGCCATTTCAGGAAGGTAAATATCATCCTTACGTGTGCTTGTAATATCCATTATTTGCCCTCCGCGAGTCGGTTGAAGACCTCGACAGGATTCGCAATATTAGCTACACATGCGGTAATGCACCGGCCGCACCCGACGCAGGCAATTTGCCCACCAATTTTTTCAGGAACGAACTTGCCCTTCCTGTAGTAGCGGTGGCGGTATCGATCGGTCCGGTCCTTGCGGAAATTCAGATTTCCGGCCACCGTGGCAAAATCCGTGAGCATGCACCCATCCCATACACGGACGCGCTTTCCGCTCGACAGGTCCCAATTCAGGTCATCGCGGACATCAAAACAGTAGCAGGTAGGGCACAGCAGAACGCACGATCCACAGGAGAAACAGAGCCGGGCCCGCTCCTCCCACACGGGATGGTCATACGCATTTTCCAGGATTTCCGGCCATTTCGAAGGTTCCACTCTCAGCTCATGCTTCCGCAGCCGCTGCCTGTTGTATTCCCAAACCAGCCGGCGCTGCTCGAGCCAGCTCTCGCCTGCATCGGATTCGTCTGCCAGCGCAGCGATCAGACTCTCGCCTTTCCCCGTTTTCGCGTCGACAATGTAATCGTCGCCGATCTTGGTGAGCAGAACATCATACCCGTCTTCGATATAAGCAGTCCCCATGTAGCCCGCGAAGACATCCCGCGAGACTTGCTGAACGTCCATTACAACAACGATCGCGTTTTCCCGCCGCGTCATATAATGAACGTCGTTATTCCCCTGGGAGAATATCTCGTCCATCTGGGACATCGCCACGAGATCATAGGGATGCACACCAAAAAGGACAAAGGGCTCCGAATCGATTACGCTCTCATATCCGGCATTCGTCTTAAATGACAGTATCGTTTCCTGTGGTGGCTGCAGAAAGGCTTTCGGTGGCAGGATGGCAACATCGTAATCAAGCCGCAGGTCCGCAGCTTTCCGCAACTGCCCGAAGGCGAAATGGTCGCCACGGGCTTGAATACCGATCACCTTCTGTTTCTCAATAATGCCGTCGACCCAAGAATTAAGGGTATTTATATTTATCTTCTTAACGCTCATATCTCAAACTCCGTCTCCTCTTCTTTAGCGACTAAACGGCTATACATCTGATCCATATACCTCACAATGTCACGACGGCTGATTATCCCCACAACCTTGCCATCTACAACAACTGGAACCCGACGGATTCGATGAGCAGCAAAATAATTTATTATCTCCACAGCCAGGGTATCCGGAGAATATGTGACCACATTCTTCGTCATCACTTCAGATGCCACCGTCTCCGCTGCCTGGCCGCTGAGCGCAAAGTTCACGACATCATGCTCCGTAATGATCCCCACAAGATTTCCATCATCATCCACAATCGGCAACCCGCTGATGTGCCAGCGCAGTAAAAGCTTGATCACATCGGTTACCAGTACGTCCTCCCTGGCCGTAATAACCGTTGATGTCATGATATCTCGGGCCGTTTTCTTAAATGCCACAGCTCACCTCCCTGGATAATGTGATTCAGCCATTAGTGAAATCTATCACAATCAACCTATCACCGATTGTCCCTGTTGTCAATACGCCATATCCCCGGGTATATACTGAAACCTGTCGCCTATTTTGCCCTATTTTGCCACCAGTGTCCAGGTATATTATGCGATGTCCGGTCCACGGTCAGCCTACCTTTGTCCGCCGACTGTTACCCCTTTACACAGCGCGCCGGCACTATAGTGGCAACATCGGTCAAAACGAAGTATACTTGGTAATAGGGACGTACCTGTACATAGAGCTATCCTGATAATCCGACTAAGCTGTTGAAAGCAAAGTTGAATCAGGACGGATCTCGATAAGGTGGTTGGTTCTAAAAGATGGTAGGCGATTTTTTGCTGGACGGCACTGCGCCGGATATAGTACACAGCCGCTTCTCCGCAGACTCATGGCAAAGAGTAACAGCGTCTGTGCCCAAAGAGATAGAATTGACCATCTATGTAGACGGCGAGGAGCTGGTAACCATACTGTGTACCCCCACCAAGCTGATCCACCTGGTCCTCGGGTTCCTGTACTCGGAGGGCATCATCACCGGTAAGGACGATATCGCGACCATGAGGGTGTGCGAGGACGATCTGCTCGCCGACATACGGTTGAGCAAACCGGGGTATGAGCCACCACCCCGGCGTACGCTGTCGTCCGGGTGCGGTGGCGGCGTCAGTTTCGCGTCGGAGAGACACAGTGTCGACTCAACAATAGTTGTCCCCCCCGGTAGCATACTGTCACTGATGAAGCAATTGAACCAGCGCGCCGACCTCTACCGTGCCTGCGGGGGCGTGCACACCTCAGCGCTGGCCGATCCGGGGAATATACTCGTGATCGCTGAAGACATCGGGAGGCATAATACCCTGGATAAGATAATGGGACAGTGCCTGATGACAGGGCTGTCAACCAGGGATAAACTGTTGCTCACAACCGGGCGCATATCCTCGGAGATGCTGGGTAAAGCCTCGATGATGGAAACTCCAATCGTGATCTCTCGCAGCTCACCGACCGACAGGGCGATTTCCCTTGCCCGGGAACTAGGCATCACACTGGTCGGCTATGTACGCGGAGACCGTTTGTCAGCCTATTCGCACGAGGAGCGAGTAGAAGGCGCTCTAGCGCAGGAGAATATAAAAAGAAGGAATTCGTAGGAGGGCACTATGTTTCACAGCTTCGGATGGCCGGAGGCCCTCATAATACTGACTGTAATCCTCATAGTGTTCGGCGTGGGAAAACTGCCGCAGGTGGGCGGAGCGCTGGGTAAGGGTATCCGGGAGTTCCGAAAGGGAAGGGCCGGCCTGCTGGAAGCCGGAGAGGACGAGGAGGAAGAAGAGGAAGAGGTCAAGCCCAGGCGTAAGAAGAAAGACGCCTAGAGATCGACCGGGCACAGGAGCAGGACAGAACAACATAACCGTTTACTCTGTCCGGCGGTAACCCCGGAGAAGCTATACGGAAAAACGTCAGAAATTCTATCAAGCCTCGAAAAAGCACACCCCGACAGGCAGGTCAGCAACAATGGAATTTTTCGGCATGGGTCCCCTGGAGATACTTCTCATACTTATCGTGGGGCTCATTGCCTTCGGACCGGGAAAGCTGCCGCAAATGGCCCGAAACCTGGGTAAAGGGATTGCAGCTTTGAGGAAGGCGGCCGCTGATATCAAAGACGACGTATCCAGAGAGCTCGAGGACCTGGAGGAAGCGGTAAAGACGCCGTCGCAGCGGCAAGAGGCGGATGACGACGGGGGGGATAAAAGCAAGAAGCGGGGCGACTCGCAGTGAGCAGGGGTAATAAAGAGATGACATTCATGGGTCATCTCATCGAGCTCCGCCAGCGCTTGATTAAATCCGTTCTCGCACTGGTAATCGCCACAATCATCGCCTTCATGTTCGCCCGGCACATCTTCGATTTCCTGATCGCCCCCGCACCGGATGACATCAGCCTGATCTACACGGAGTTGACAGGATTCATTGGGCCCTATATGAAAGTATCCCTCGCCGCCGGTATCGTGATCGCGATGCCGGTCCTCGTGTATCAGGGCATCATGTTTATCGCTCCCGCACTCACGCGCAGGGAGAAGAAATACATATATCTGACCCTGCCCTGGATAACACTTATGTTCCTGGCCGGGGTTGCATTCGCCTATTATATACTGCTGCCGCCGGCGACCGATTTCCTGCTCAATTTCCAGGGATGGTCTCCGTTCGATACCAACGGCGGCGACATCGCCAGGCCCGAGATCAAGATCGACAACTATATTTCGATAGTAACCAGGGTCCTTATCGCCGTCGGGGCCGTTTTCGAGACGCCGGTTATCATAACC
>CAZTBA010000450.1:0-4614 GCA_964611725.1 uncultured bacterium | reverse complement strand
ATTATACTCTCCTATTACCTGTATTTACTGCATCCAGCATGCAACGCTCTCGGGATACCGACAATCGCACATGTCCGCAACGCATCGGTAGCGATAACGTTGCTTATCACGACATTCTTCAAGGTTCCAGGTGTGGGCGTCTTCATATCGCGTCCCCGGTTGCCGAGACGAAGGAAGATCGGCGCCCCCCGAACACCTGTCATAGAGATATTCGTTATCGTCACGCCATCGATATCTGCGCCATCTACCGAAAGGATCTCGATCCCCGAAATCCGTGGACCCATTTTGGGTGACTTGAACATCACGCAGTTGCTCAATGTAATATACTTGAAACCACCACTCGACTCGGTACCAAGCTTAAAGGCCCTTTTCCTGGTTGCCATTATACAGTTAGTAACCGTGATATTCTCAGTCGATCGCCGGTAGCCGAGCGAAAAGCTTGACTTCGGCACAATGCAGTCGTCCCCCGACTCGATGAAGCAGTTCGATATCCGCACGTTCTGGCAGCAATCCGGAACGATGGCATCTTCCAGAGTATCAATTACCTTCACACCGTCAATGTTTACATAGTCCGTTCCAAGCATGCTGATTGCATAACTGGGAGTTCTCGTAACGGTGACATCCCTGATAGTGACATATTTGCAGCGCTTAAGGGCAATACCCTTGAGATCGCCTGATTTCTCTCGATTAGCATCGATGGTGCCGGTGCCGGTAATCGCTACATTCTCTACATCCTCCCCCCATATCACGGAGTGATGGAAAAAACTGGTCTCGGTATCCGCATCGTTATCAAATCCCAAATCTTCGTAGGGATCAAAGTCCTCGTCATTTGTGCTGGCTATGATCGCTGCTCCATGATCCAGATAGAGTGCCACATCGCTCCTGAGGCGGAGGCTTCCCGTAAGGTAGTTCCCTGGAGGGAAGTAAACCGTACCACCTCCGTTACGGTTGCACGTATCTATTGCTTTTCGTAGAGCCATGGTGTCTTTGGTTTTGCCATCTCCCTTTGCTCCATAATTCAATACGTTATAGTTGCTCTGGCTGATGGCCGGAGGTTGAGCTCGAAGTGTTCTGACTGATATCAAACTGCCTATCACTGTGATTAAAATATATAAAGTAAATGTCCTCATTCGTTTTCCCCCTGCAAGCAGGCAAATTTCCGTAAGTTAGAAGAGATCGTTTGATCTCAGGTTTGCCCTGTTAAAGCCTCTCCGGGGCACATATTATAAGGACAGCTTCGTTATCCCACTTCGGATCGCTGTCCGATTTCAGGAGACCTCCCCAGTAGAGTTTCCCGTCCTTTCCGGTGCAGGCCGCGAAGACAGCAATTACATAAGCCCCCTCGCTTTCGGCCCACATCTCCCCGTGGTCATGTTTCTCCCCCGTTTCCGGATCGTACGACATGAGATGGACCGGCTTCTCCTTTACTGGGGCACAGTAGTAGACTTTACCATCTTTGCCAAAGGTCATCGCATGATAGAGTTCCGATTCAGAGGTAGAAACCTCCTCTGAGACACTGCCCTTGCCAAGATCCTTTAATATACCACGACCCTGTCCATTTATACGGTATTCAAAGATATAACCACCCCTGAACACATTCTTTTTATCAACAAATTGATCCACAAGTGACGAAAGCCCATAGAGTTTTTTGCCGGAAGGATCAACGCAGAGCGCAAAGACGCTTATAGTGTCCGCCTCATACCCGCCATTTGGAATTCTCAGGCCGAGATTCTCGATAGATTTGCTGTCCGGATCGTAGCGGAGGAGGTAGCCCTTATCATCAAAAGTGTAAACCCTCCCGTCGGGAAGACAGGCCACCATCCTGGTAGGAAATATTCCTATGCTGCCCCTTAGCTTCGTCTCTCGTCCAATGATGTCGTACTCCACAAATAGTGACCTTCTATGTGTCGTGGCATAGAGCTTATTTCTCTGAATATCTATGGCAAGTCCCATAAGTGATTCACCCGGGACCGCTATTCCAAGATCCTCAAACTCACCTGAGGAAGGGTCATAGCTGATCCAGTGTCCTCCAGGATATCTCTCTATGAACCTGTCAATGTATTCATCAGGGATATAATCCCTCTCAACGCTGTGTGTTCCGAAATAGGCCTTCCCATCAGATCCGAAGACTATCGGGGTATGAATCTTGGACTGAGCGAAAGCTTTATCACGCCCGCGCTGGCCTGTAATATCCTGCATATCCCCGAGATCATACATAATTTTCTCTTCAGGATCATATCGGACAAGGCGGGCGCCGTTAAGCTTATCGGTGAGCTTAAAGGCAAATGAATAGTCACAGATCCCACAGTAGATATCCCCGTCTGGCGAGGTACCCATAGCGCTGTATATATGCCAGGAACCAGGACCAAGCTCGAAATGACGAATTTCCACGTCGATCTTCATACTCGAATCTCCTTCCGCATTAACTTCCATTCTATACCCAAAACTCGAACTGAATTTTCCCCCATAGGCCAACATAAAACGACGGAGTAGCTGAGGCTTCTTGAATCGCAATCAGGCATTCCTCAATCGGATCTTCCTCATATCGAGCCATAGCCTGTCGGGATGAAATCCCTATTTCAAGTCAGGATAACGCTCAATTAGCTCTTTCAAAATGTATTGATTCCAGCTAACGTGATTTCAATCTGACCGCCTCCCCGGCATCCATGGCCATCGGTTTCTCGCAGAGAACATGGCATCCAGCGTCGAGAGCTTTTATGGTCATCGGTGCATGGAGGTAGTTCGGCGTTGCCACGCTCACAACGTCGAGTTTCTCCCTATCAAGCATCTCCTCGTAGTCGGTATAGCGTCGTCTTATACCGATTTCACTTCCTATTTCGTTTAGCTTTACATCATTGCAGTCACATATGGCCACTACCTTGGCATCGGGGTGCGAGCCGTATTCCAAAATGTGACCATAACCAATCCCAAGTCCGATCACTCCGACTTTCAGCTTACTCAAGGTTCTTTAACCTCCTTATTAACGTGAGAGTCAAATCAAGTAATTTTTGGGAAGCTTCCGTTAATTTTTCGTAGGCATTCAGTTATCACCTCTCAGCTTTTGCTGATTGCTGACAGCCGACCGCTGATTGCTCACGATTTCTCATTGCTTCAAGAGTTTGGGCGATTCTCTAAACAATAGAAAATACCAAAGAGCATTTGAAAAATCACTCAATATGGAGAGCAAATTCCCAAAATCGATAGGGTCGAACTGAGTTGATGGTGTTTTGTACCAGTTTCCTGATCGGCGAGTGCATAAACTGCCTCAACTATTTTCGGGTGATATATCTTCGGCCACACCCATCGGGAATCCCCTGCGATCTCCCATCTGTTCGAGGATCTATCATTCGGACAGTCGGCGGGCCCAGACGTTGCGATAACGGATCTTGCTGCCGTGTTCCTGCAACATCAAGGGACCGGGTGTCGCGAGATTGCGATCTATTTCACCACCTGTCGGCTCAGGCATCTCCAGATCGTGATGCACCCAAATTCCATTATGGAGAACGGAATAGGTCTGCCACCCCTCTGAGCGAAGCCATTTTCATGCGGTCTCGAGACATTGCACTGCCCGGTCATCCATCTCGAGGAGAATCCCGATCACTGGGTTGTCGATAAAACACACTTGACCAGTCAATACCGCAGACTGGTCAACATCACCCGGGCAGTTCTCACCCGAGATTATTCAGACTGACAAGTAAGGTTCCTTCTAATTTCCGGCCTTTTCTTCAAAGACACTGCGCGCCTCAGAAAGACGCTCCAGCACGAGCCGTTGCGTTTCCGCAGGGACGGCGAAACCCTTCTCGGCCATACTGGCGCACCGCTTCTCGAAGGCCGTTCGCACGGCGTCGACCCAACTCATGTAATAGCGTGCCGCCTCCGGATCCCCAGGGATCGGGCGGCCGCTGACCTCGATGTATACGGGACTGGTCATGGCGTATTGGCCATCAGTCGTCACTCTGCCCTCCGGGGCACTCATAACCATATCCTCCGCATCCCCTTTGGCAACGGCCAAAAGCCAGCCACTGTCCCGGACAGGCACCCGGATCGTTTCCTTTACGGCGCCGTCCTTTGCCTCAAGTTGTGCCGCAATTTTGCCGTTGATCCAAACCTCAACACCCCGTATACCCCAGAGGCTGGACGACTCGACCGTGCAAGTCACTTCGCCGCCGGAGCTAAGCTCGAGCGTGTCGCCGGGCCCGTGTCCGTCGACTTCAAGAAGGAGGACCGGGCCGTTTGTGGTGAAGGTTCGGCCTTCGCGGTACGCCTTAGCCACGTTGGGCCATGTCAGTTCCTCCACGTGCACATAGGTCCGCATGCCGCCGATGGGTTCGCGGGCCTGATCGAGGTGAAAATCGGTCGAGCCGGACACGCCGATGCGGAACCCCAGTTTCAACAGGCGAAAGTAATCGCGCACCTTAAGGTCGAAGACACCCCGTGCGTCCTCCTTGGTAAGGAGATCGAGGGTGCACGGCTGACCCAGTGCAACGTCCACAGGGAACTCACGTGCGATCAGTCCCGACTCCAGGTCGGCGATGGCCTCCGATTCCTCGCCCCAACGCAGCGGCCCATAGGGATGGGCGTATACGATCGCCCCTTCGATTTCGGAGGCCGCCG
>CAZTBA010000449.1:0-4647 GCA_964611725.1 uncultured bacterium | reverse complement strand
TTGCAGGGAAGCGCGTGGAGAGCCCGTCATGACATCTGTCAAGGGTTTAAAGGCCGTGGGTAAACGGGAAAGGGTTTTAGAGCTTGGATTCGATATCCTGAGCTCGGCAAGGTACCTCGTGAGCTGCGAGGAGGAGAGGCTCGAGGAAAAAAGGGATAGATTCGGGAGGTTCCGTGGAGACTACAGCCCCAGGAACAGGCAAGGGCTCTTACGCCAGGCCACGGTTGATCTATATGTTGAGCTCCTTAAGGAGCTTCTGACGCTGTGCTTCAGGGAACTCGGGAGACCCTTCGTCTACAAGCGGTACTGGCCCTGCGGCAAGCGGCTTTGCATATTTCTGAGCCATGACGTGGACAGACCGTACAGAAAGGACTCTTACGTTTTCATCTCCAAGCTGGTATCGGCAAAAGGGGGTCTCCTCCGAAAGGATATGAAGGAGTTCCGCAATTGGATCTTTAAGTTCATCGGCTCTTTTCTCGAAAACGGGAATAGCTACTGGAACTTCGATAGATGGATGGAGATCGAGGGAAGCTCAGGGGTTAAATCTACCTTCTATTTTATGGGCGATTTCAAGGACGGTGCCCTTGGGAGCAGATACAGCGTAAATCAAATGGGTGATGTGGTAAGAAAGCTTGCCGGATCGGGATGGGAGATAGGTCTGCACGGCGGATACAAATCTTTTGGCAGCGGATCGAAGCTGAGAGGCGATAGAGGGAGGCTGGAGGGGGTATTACAGGGAAAGGTCTTCGGAAACAGACAACACTACCTGGGGTTCGATATAGCCAGCAGTTATTCTTCTTTTGAGAGGGCGGGATTAAGGTACGATTCGACGCTCGGATACGACAATAAGGTTGGCTACAGGGCTGGCTTGAGCTTTCCCTTCCACCCATACAACGAAGCATCCAGGAAAGCCTACAGCTTCTGGGAGATCCCGCTTGTGGTAATGGACGGCACCCTGGCGAAGGAGGGGATGTCCATTGAAGAAGGAGATGCTCTTGAGCTCGTGTTCGAAATGATAGATACGGCTGCTTCCTATGGTGGGCTTATCTCAGTCCTGTGGCATCAGAGCGTTCTGAACGAGGCCGATTACCCGGGCTATGGCGAGACCTACATGGAGATCCTGAGGTATGGGGCCCTCAGAGGTGCCTGGATGGCCCCTGGTATAAACATAATAGATTGGTGGAACTTAAGGTGCGGATGCAGGTTCGAGTGTGAGAGAAGGGGAGACAAAGCCCTTCTGCTCAGGCTTGAGTATCCCATCCCTGAAGGTATTCAGTTTGGGGTGATTCTTCCCGATGGCCTCGAAGGTTCCGTTGGCGGAGAACCTGGCGAGGTCGAGCTCGGCCGATGGAAGATATCTGTGGAGGTCTGATGACATGCCCTGAACCCGCTCCTCAGCAGTTTCCTTAAGTGTCCGACCGGAAGGAGGATACAGATGACTCAAGGTAAGAAACGCCTCTTTCTGATAGATGGAACGGCCCTCGCATACAGGTCCTACTTCGCCTTTATAAGGAATCCCCTCATAAACTCGAAGGGTGAAAATACCAGCGCCTCTTATGCCTTTACGAACACCCTCCTGAAGCTGATAAGGGAGGAAAGGCCCGAGTACATAGCGGTCGCATTCGATACCGGAAAGCCGACCTTCCGCCACGTCAGATTCCCGGAATATAAAGCGACAAGACAGAAGATGCCGGAAGATATGTACCAGCAGATTCCGCGCATATACCAGATCGTGGAGGCCATGGGACTTCCGGTGCTTGAAGCCGAAGGATTCGAGGCGGACGACATCATAGGCACCCTCACTGAGCGGGCATCCGGGGAGGGGTTTGAGGTTCTGATAGTGGCCGGTGATAAGGATTTCATGCAGCTTGTCTCCTCTAAGGTCAAAATGCTCGTTCCTGGCGGCAGGAAGGGGGAGATAGAGCTTATGGACAAGGACGCTGTCTTGAAGAAAATGGGTGTGGGGCCTGAGTTAGTCACCGATGTCCTTGCCCTTATGGGCGATAGCTCGGACAATGTGCCGGGTGTACCGGGTGTGGGGGAAAAGACTGCCAAATCCCTCGTGAGCGAGTTAGGAAACATAGAATCGATCCTGGAAAACCCCGAAAACATAAGAAAGGAAAAACTCAGGGAACTTATAGGAAAATATGCTGATCAAGCCCGCCTCTCCAAGGAGCTTGTGACCATATCCAAAGATGTCCCGGTCGACGTAAAGGTTGCGGATTTAAAGTTCAGCGGATTCGATAGGGAGGAGCTTTGCGAGATCTTCAAGGATCTCGAGTTTACAAGGTTTCTGAAGGAAGTTACGGAATCTCCTGAGGCACAGAGGAACTACCAGTTGGTTTCGGAGGAGTCGGTTGATCAACTTGTGGATAAGATCAAATCGGCCGGAAAATTCGTGATCGATACAGAAACTACCGGACTCAACCCCATGAGGGTGGAAATCGTCGGGATCTCCATTTCGACAGCTTCGGGTGAGGGATATTATATACCTGTCGGTCACAGAGATGGGCCGAACGTCGACCTCGAACTCGTCATTTCAAAACTGAAACCTCTTCTCGAGGATGAAAGCCTTCAGAAGTGCGGCCAGAACGTCAAGTACGACACTGTAATACTTAGGAGGTACGGGATAGAGACGAAAGGTTTTGTCTTCGATCCGATGATAGCCTCCTACCTTCTGAACCCGTCGGAGCGTCAGCACAACCTCGATGTTTTAAGCCTCGAACACCTCAACTATAAGCCGATTCCGATCGCTGACCTGATAGGGAGCGGCCGCGGACAGATAAGCTTTGCCGAGGTCCCTGTGGACAAGGCGGCGGAATATTCCTCGGAGGATGCGGACATAACCTTCAGACTCTGGGAAGTCCTAAGGCCCAAGCTTGAGGAAAAGAAGCTTCTGGAACTCTTCGAAAAAGTCGAGATGCCGCTTGTGGATGTGCTGCGCGAGATGGAGATGAACGGTGTTTCCATTGATGTCGATTTACTTAAGGAGATATCGGCTGAGATGGCGCTGGGCCTCGGGAAGCTCGAGGTTGAGATATATCGGATTGCGGGGGAGGAGTTCAACATAAATTCCACCAAGCAGCTCGGACAGATACTCTTCGAAAAGCTTAAGCTTCCTACGAAGAGGAAGACCAAGACCGGATATTCGACCGGTGTCGATATACTTGAGGAGCTTGCCAGAGAGCATGAGCTTCCCGGGAAGGTCCTCGAATACAGACAGCTCGCCAAACTGAAATCGACCTATGTCGATGCCCTCCCAGAGCTCGTGAACCCTGATACCGGGAGGATCCATACCTCTTTCAACCAGACGGTGACAGCTACCGGGAGGCTCTCCTCGAGCGATCCCAACCTCCAGAATATCCCCATACGCACTGAGATCGGAAGCCGTATAAGAAAGGCTTTCATACCTGCTGACAGCTCCTGGGTTATCCTTTCGGCCGATTACTCCCAGATCGAGCTCAGGTTGATGGCACACCTTTCCGGAGACAGCACACTGGTCGAGTCCTTCCGGAAGGGCGAGGATGTCCATACAAAGACCGCATCGATAATGTTCGGAATTTTCCCGCAGCTTGTCACGCCGGATCTCAGACGGCAGGCTAAGACCATAAACTTCGGGATCATGTACGGGATGGGTCCCTATGGGTTCTCACAGAGGCTCGGTGTAACTCTTGAGGAAGCCAGGAAGTTCATAGATAGTTACTTTGCGACCTATCCGGGAGTAAAAGATTATATGGAGAAGATCATTTCGGAGGCGAAAAAGAAAGGCTACGTAACTACAATGCTCGGCAGGAGACGCTATCTCCCTGAGATGGAAAGCTCCAACTCGAGGGTCAGGGAATTTGCCGAGAGGACCGCGATAAATACCCCTCTACAGGGCACGGCTGCCGACCTTATAAAAGTTGCTATGGTGAATATACATGGCAAGATTAAAGAGAGAAAAATGTCAGCGAAGATGATACTCCAGGTTCATGATGAGCTCGTGTTTGAGGTCCCGGAGCCGGAAGTTGAGGAACTCAGATCACTGGCCGTTGAGGAGATGGAAAGTGCCCTGGAGCTTTCTGTCCCGATAAAGGTCGATGTCGGGGTTGGTGGAAACTGGCTCGAGGCGCATTAAAGGGATGAATATGAAGCTATCAATGACGGTAAGACTCTGAGGAGTTCGCGGTTCAATCCCCGGCCCAAGTCCATCTGCCATTCGTTATGACGGCGGAAGTAAAAGATCTGATAATCTGCCACCACGATCCCGACCGGACCGATAATGAGCTGAATTCGGTACAAGGTTGCTCTCATTTATATGGAATTTGCTTTCACTAAAACGCCATAGGCAGTTCATAGCCAAAAGGAAAGGCTCTTGATGACTCAGGGGCTTTTTTATTTTCACACACAGGCATTCCTTTTTACTGTCGGAATGCGTCTATATTAATAGAGGCAGGAGAAGAAAACTCTGTAGAATAGATGTGACTTATCGTCAACAGATGGTAGGGAGAATCAGTGAGTGGGTTCCATCCTCCGAAGATGGAGCGTGTATTGGAAGAGAAGCGAATATACCGGGAAGAGTCAGACAGTCTATTAGTCGCAGCCACACTTGAGGGGGATATCGGATCTTTCGGGGAATTGGTGAGAAGGTACCAGGATGCAGTGTAC
>CAZTBA010000448.1:0-4688 GCA_964611725.1 uncultured bacterium | reverse complement strand
CCCGTGTACCCACCCTTACCCCCAGTGACAGTACAAAGACTAAAGACGAAGACGGGGGTGAGGCCCTTGCAGACCTCACCGACATCGCTGAAGAAGTTTTCAAGAAGTATCCAAAGCTGAAAAAACCGAAGCAAAAGTTCATGGACCAACTTAAAAGCCAATATCCAATGCAATTCGATACCGAGGTCAAGAGGTGGGCTGTGTGGGCCCTCGCTAACGAGGAGAAAATGCGGGGCAGATCAAGCGGACAGCGCTGTATCGGGAATTGGTTTTTAAGGGTCGAACACAAGAAATCACTTGAAGAACTCGCGGAGGAACGCTATGGCAAAGATGACACCTGAAGAGAAGGCGAAACTTGACCTGATTACGAATCTTATGACAGGCTTAGCCAGCGCATTCCTGGTCCACCAACTGCCGAATGAAACGATTCTGGAGTATTTCGACATTTTTAAAGACTACGATGATGATGCCCTGAAAAGAGCCTTCTATGCGGTCAAGATAACGGCGTTCAAATTCCCGGTACCTGCACTTATACAGAAAGAGCTTGATCTGATTATGGAGCAGCGACGCAGGGAAAGGTCCTCACAATACACCCAGGGACCTGGCTTATCAAGAGAGGAAGCACTTGCATGGATTAGGAAGGCGAAGGCAAACATCGGCGTAAAGGTTGTTGTTGGCAGCAAGGAGAGAATCGGGGAAGCGGAATCCATAGGTGACATTTTAGGGGATGACTGCTCCCAGAGTAGTCGCAGCCAAGAAGATGATGTCTCATTCTGAGGGGTAATATGTGGCTCTTTTTAGGGGATGTTTTTCAAACCGAAAGGAGGGAGAAAATGCCTGAGATCAAAAACAGAATTAAAGAAGTCGAAGTGGAGTACAGCCATCTCGTATCGAGCGGCTACCCGACTTTCTCGAACACCAAAGTCGGTCACAGGTTAAGAGCTTCGGTGGAAGAGGGAGAGGATCCACTGAAAGTGGCTGAGGACCTCTACAATCTCGCAAGGGACGAGACACACAAGAAACTCGGTGTCCCTGTACCGGAAGTAAAGAAGCTCCAGATGAGTATTGATGATCTGAAGGAGCTAAAGGCGACTCTCGAGGATGAGATTGTCCGTCTCAAGCGTAAGTTCAAGAGCTTTCTGTCGAAGACGGAGGGGGAAGGTTCGTGAACCGTACGCACATAGAGTGGGTGCGTAACCCCGATGGCTCTCGGGGGTATACGTGGAATCCCATCACAGGATGTAGGAGAGGATGTCCTTACTGCTATGCCAGGAAGATGGCCAGACGCTTTTCGAAGGCTTTCCCGAGAGGATTTGAGCCGACGTTTCATCCGGAGAGATTAGGGG
The DNA here is from genome assembly GCA_964611725.1 of uncultured bacterium. Lineage (GTDB taxonomy): Bacteria > Latescibacterota > CAZTBA01 > CAZTBA01 > CAZTBA01 > CAZTBA01. The sequence continues at coordinate 3,342 of CAZTBA010000448.1, read as the reverse complement.
AGCCGCTCAAGCTGAAGAAGCCGTCAACCATATTCGTGTGCTCCATGGGTGAGATGTTCGGACACTGGGTTGACGATAGATGGGTGGAGAGGATCTGTGCCGTTATGGAGAGGACACCTCAGCACACATACCAGGTGTTGACGAAGTATCCTGAGACCGGCTGGCTCTTCGCTATGCCGGATAACGTGTGGTTTGGAGCGACTGTGACGGGGTTCGATGACCTGGATAGAGCAGAGTTCATGAGGATCGAGAAAAACAAGCTGAAGTTTATCTCTTTCGAGCCACTCCTGGAAAGGGTCAAGCCTGCCGGGGTATCCATGACGGATATGCTTGGGAGTATGGATCTGGGTTGGGTAATAGTGGGAGCACAGACCAATCCCAAAAGGTTCCCAAAGAAGGAGTGGGTTGAAGAGATCATAGGAGCGTGTGATGATCTCGGGATCCCTGTCTTTCTGAAGGATAATCTCGGATGGCCAAAGCCAAGACAGAATCTCCCACAGCGGAGAATATCACACGTGTGATAAAGCGAGAGTTGGAAAGGAGAGGCCATGTATAAAGTAACCGTGACGCTGGTTGTCGAGGATGTAACGATCGGAGAAAGCAAAGTAACGCTTGCTCTTGTCAATGGCGATGAGGTTATATTGCCGCAATCTCATCTCGCCGGCGACGTGAAAATCCGTAAGCTCGATGAAGAGAAGCAGGGTAATGAGCGACAGACTTCGCTTGTGTAAGATGGAAGGATAATGAGATCTTAGATGTCATTTGGAGGCGATCGACATGATACACTGGGTCTGGTTGATTCCGACAGCTTTTCTTTCCTGTTTCGCGGGTATAGTAGCGGTTTCTTTATGTGCCACATCGAAGCGGTCGCAGGAATACTCCTTTACCACCGGTGAATGAGTCTCAGCTGAGACTTTGAGGCTTCGAATATCACACGTGTGATAAAGTGGAAGGATGACGGTGCCTGGAGAGAGCAAAATATCACACGTGTGATAAAGCAAGGAGGCAGCTATGACAGTAAGCAAGAAGCTGAAAGGCAGGTTTCGAGGAGGTGTACCCAAAGAGGTGAAGGACCTGGTCGGGAGTTTGAGGGAAGGTCCGGACTACGACTGGGTTCAGTCAGGGGAGTATTTCGCCTATGAAACCGAAAGTGGTATCACAGTCTTAAAGGTAGTCGAGAGCTGGGAGTTTGACGAGGAAGGCAAGCTTACCCTTCACACATAGCCATGATTATCTGGGGTCTCAAGAGGATATCGAGGTATACCAGACACAGCGTTTCGACCATACAGAGGTGGGAGAAGTTTCACGGCTTTCCCATTAGACGAACGCCTTCGGGATCGGTCTACGCTATCCGTGAAGAGGTAGATGATTGGATACTGAAAAACCCGGACAAGGTACAAGAACCTCCTGAAATCCCCCCTGATGAGAGCGTGTGACCAAATTTGGGTAAATATGACCAAATTTGGGTATTGCACAGTGAAGATCGAGGTTTCTAACTTCTAAGTGAGATGGCGAAGATAGATCAGAACGAAGCGATAAAGTTGTATGCCGAAGGTTGGACAAAAACAGACATTGCGAAAAGGTATGGGGTTAGCCTCCCGGCAGTAACGAAGTTTCTCGGCAAGCGTGGTATAGATGGACCCGAAACGGCTCAGCGAATAACACAGGAACTGGAGAATGAGAGAAAAAAGGTTAACCAAAAGGTTAACCTAAAAGCCCGAAAAAAAAGAAAAGTTAACCCAAAAGTTAACCTAAAGGTTAACCAGGTTAACCGGGAAGAAGTGACCGACGACTTAGGAGGGCTGGATCTTTTCAGGGAGTTGGAGGAGACCTACAAGATAGCACAGGCGATCCTCAAGGAAGCAAGAAACCCCAGAAAAAAAGACGAGAAGATAGCTCTTGAAGCAATCGGGAAGATAGCCAGGGTCCTGGAAGCTTACATCAACTTAGTCGAGAAGCACTCAGAGTTCTACATAAGCAAGAAGACACTGGATCTTGTCCTCGATCTCGTCCGGAGGAGAGATCCCGCCTTAGCTCAGGAAATAGCAGATGATCTCAGGAATATCGCACTCAACTATCCAAGACCGGTTCAGTCAGTTTCTTCTGCAGAAGGCTGACATCCTCGACGCAGGTATAAGGGGAGAAGAGAGCGCAGAGGAAGTCTGGCGCATCGAGCCTGCGGGGATACTGGACTTCTTCAGGTATTTTCTGAGACGTCCGGACCCATCGGAGGCCCAGAGGGAGCTGCTTCTGGCTACCTGTGGGAAAGACCCATTAGAGTTTAGCACCGAGTATGATCGCATCATCGCAGCGGTCGGTCAGAAGGGAGGCAAGAACTGGTGCATCGAGGGAGTAGCCTGCTACTATGCCTACAAGCTCGGTTGCCTGAGCGACCCATACGACTACTTCGGAATATCCAGAGACAGGGAGATCGCTATCACTAATTCATCCTGTGTAAACGAGACCCAGGCGAAGGAGGTCTTTTTCCGCAATCTTCAGAAGACGATGAGGAGCACTATAGATCCCGACACCGGAAGGAACTGGTTCGAGGAGCACCTCGGGATGGACATACGACCGGGAGGCTTTGGAGACATAAAGAAGAAAACTATCCGCATGCCTTACGGAGCCACCTTTTACAGCTTCGACTCAACCCCCGAAGCTCCCGAAGGCCAGCTGATACTCTTAGCCATCATAGACGAAGCCTCACGCAAGAACACCCCTGTAGAATACCTCCAGGCCAAGAAGCTCTACGACGTGGTATACGGGAACACCTTAGCATCCTTCCCAAATCACGGCAAGGTGATAGCCTTCTCATACCTCGAACAGCGAACCAATGACCTTACCTACGAGCTTCTGCAGAAAGGGAAGAGCAACCCCAAAGTCTATGCGGTAAACATCCCCACCTGGATATTTAATCCCACCATCACAAGAGAGATGCTCCAGGAGAAGTTCGACGAGGATCCGGTTGACGCAGCCTGCAGGTACGGAGGGGTAGTGCCGGCAGCAAAGTTCTCCTTCTTCAACCCCTATACCGGTAAGATCCGGGAGTGTGTAAACCCCGGACTTGAGAACAGAGTCACCTCAGCTCCTACAGTAACCAAGCGCATCGTGAAGGACCAGGGTGAAGAGGTAGAGAAGGAATACACAGCTCTTGAGATCCTCGATGTAAAAGGCGATGAGAGACCCAGGGTATTTGCGGGAGACCCGGCTCTCTCGGGTGACGGCTTTGTGATCTCCGGAGGCTATGCGGAGGACCTCCCTGAGCCGATCACTATCAGGATCAGCGATACGGAGGAGCTCGAGATAGGGAAGAGGGTTGTGATCGATATACTCCTCAAGTGG
>CAZTBA010000447.1:0-4703 GCA_964611725.1 uncultured bacterium | reverse complement strand
TCATCGCCTGTTCTATCCCAGGAAAATCTGCGATAAGAACCAGATCTTGTTCCCCGAGCAGTGCGTACGCCGAAATCAGTTTGCCGTTGAATTTTTCGATCAGACGCACACCTTTCTCCGTCCGCTGGGCGCTTATCTCCCTTGCTGCATCGGGTGAGTATTTCCCAAACATAAGGAACGTTGCCATGTCAATCCCCCCTTTACGCCAATCAGTGTTCGTATATAGCGAGGAAATGACCTTCACTTCCTCCTTACAGTCTGCATCGTTAAGATCAGCAGAAAATACACCCAATCTAAACGAGACTGAGAACAGTCTAAAATAAAAGCCGACCTACCGCTTCTGATCCTTCGGCAGCTCGGCCATCTTCAGGTAATCGGCTTCCCTTCTAACCCACCCCACCCCAATGTCGATTAGATGAGGACCTGCCGCTTCGCGAAACGTTCTTTCGAGCGCTTTGCCTTTATCGGGATCTCAAACCACGATAGAAAATAAAAAGGCCCGCTTACCATCCTCTGTCAAGAACAGTTGCAGGCTGTAGTTTTACCACCTCCCGACAGGTTAAGTGGGATATTCAGAAAGACAACCATCTACACATGTATCATAAAAAAACTATCCCGTCCTGTCAAGGTCTTTTTCAAAAGTTCCCGTTAATGTTCATAAGTACAGTATAATCCTCACTTCCAGACATTTCCTCAACACTTTTATTGATCTTCGTGTTTTCATAGAAACAGCATCTCACTGCTTAGCACGAATAGAGAAACTAGGGAATCACGATGTTCCTTTTGCTTAACGAAGTTCAATAGTATTCCCTGTCTTGGACTGGAATAACTCTTTGAGTGCATGTGCAGCCGTGTAAACGCTCCCCACCCCACAAACACAATGGGCAACCCTCAATGCTTCTGCAATCTCCTCTTTTGTAGCACCGGCTTGCGTTGCCTGTTGGGCCAATGAACTTACACCGCCAACAGCTCCGTGGGACGCATCTAAGGCCATTGCGATCAAAAGCTTAAATTTCCTGGGTAAGGCACCGTCGGCAAAGGTGAACTCGCTGGTATCTTTAACGAGTTTGAGGAGTTCCGGGTCAAGTTTCTCAAAAACCTTCAAAGGATGTTCAGGCATTCAGTACCTCCTCTCTAAATAAGCGGAGCAAATTGCCATTTATTCACGTTGTCTCGAGAAGACATATGAGAAAGGTATGGCAACCAGGTCTCCTATGATATAGGTCGCAAATATTACCATAAACGACATTGCATACATCGGTAATTGTCCTCTAATCAAAAGAGGCAGGACAAGGCCAACGAACCATATCAACTTGTAGCAAAGTTGCAGCAACAGGATAGACACGAATCTGAGAGGAGACCTTAGACCCAATATAGATAGAATCCCGAATGCCAGATAAACGCTACCAAAGATTCCAAATACAACTGGATCTTGACCGGGCAACCCAAACATAGACTTCGCCACGTTGGGAATGGCAATTACCCCCAGTCCGAATCCTCCTGCTACAACGATAGTGTAAACATACATGAACTTCAGCCATCCCCATCGAACATTAATGTTTTCAGTCATCACTTTTCTCTCCCTTTTGGTTCATGGCCCTTGCGCTGGGGGATTAGCCTCTCCTATGTCTTCCTTAGAAGGAATCTCACCGACACTTGCCCTTCCCTGCAAACATATCCTCGAACTTAGATCCAAACATGTCTTCGAACATATCACCAAAGAATGGGGTATGGCCTTTCTCCCCTTCTCCTCTTACATGAATGGAGTATTCGACAGTCTCGTCTGAATCCAGACCCTTGATTACACCTTCGAGAATGTCCTTCAGCTCGCGCTTAGAGCATTTTCCATGCAGGTTAATCATTTCAATTCTCTCCTTTCCCATCCGGTTGGTATGACCCCATTTGGATAAGAACCGAATTCATCAAAGTAGAACGGGGCGGCCGTTGCTTGAGATAGCCATATTGGCAAACACATGAAGGCGGATGCTGAAGATGGTCGATTCATCCAAGAAACACCTTCTTAGGTCACAAAACAGAAAAACCCTATCGGATTCTCCACCAACAGGGTTTACTAAAATGCTTACAGGCCCTCCTTTGCTCAGAGTCTAAGCAGCGGCCCATATTAGATAAACGGTCTGATAACCTTCCCTGGTATCGCAAAAACAATATAAGCATAAAGGGAAATATGTCAAGATTGATTTTGCTGAATGAACCTAAGGGGGGATAGATCGGAGAGTTTTCTTCGGTGAGAGAGGATGTTCTTATCCCCATTCAGGTACCATCACCAAGTTTTGTAGCTTCGGATAGCCAATATCTTGCTCCATTCATTCTAAGGTCAATAGTCCACAGTATTCGAGCTAATAGAGTGGCCTGCCTAAGTGGCTCCAAAAGATTTATCTCCTTCATTTGAGTATCCCCTCCAAAGTATTCAGACCTTGAAACCTTGCTCTCAGCTTAGTCAGTCAGCCCCAATCAATAGTTTTGAGGGAATTTCGCGAATTAAGACATCTATTCAGAAACTATAATTCGATCTCTCCACCTAGCTGGCGATGTCTTTTCTCCCAATCGGGCATATAACTTCCCATCAGCAGCTTGAAGGCTTTTCCATGTCTTGGAATTTTCAGGTGGACTAACTCGTGGAGGATGATATATTCAGCCAGCTCCCTTGAAAGCCGTAGTATATCTGTGCTGAGTGTCAGATAACCACTGGTGGAACAGGACGCCCACTTGGTGGTCATATCTCTCAGTTGAACACGATTTACCTGTACACCCAACTTCTCACTCCATCGGTACACCATATCCAGAATATCCTCTCGGCTCAGGACTTGAGAGACAGGCATTACTGATTTCTGAGGCAATTTCTCTAATCCCACTCGGATGAAATCCTGTACACGGACACTGTCCTCATCCAGTTGTTCTGGGATCAACACCTCGATCCCACGCGGTGTGATCCTCATTGCCAGGCTTTTCCGTTTCTGCCTGCGTATGGTAACATTCGGGTTCATAGCTTTATGACTCGGTAAAGACGTAGGAGATTATCGACCACTTCCACTGATTTTCGGACAGGAAACTTGTCACTTTCAGCAATCACCTCTGGTTCTGACACGATCTTGTCCCCGCTGCTCTTCTGTAACTGCTTATATAGCTCAATCCGCAATGCACGCTCGGTTTTGGAATTGTAGTCCCAGTCCCTATAACGGTCGAAGGCCATACGGATCTCACTGCTTTTCTCCTTCGATCCAGGAACACCGTGATTCCGCAATACCCAGAAGACCGTGAAATCCCCTTTATCCAATCCCAGAACCCTCTGTTCCTCTTCAGCATCGGCAATGGATTGTGCCAGATCTGTTATCTCCGTTAACGCAGATTCAGCGCTTTTCTGGCGATCCCTGAGTTGCTGGATGACAGCCTCGATACGCTCGGCAATCGAGATCAGATAGGGTTTCTCATCTCGGTTTACGTCAACATATATGAGGATGCTGCGGTGCAGGTTAGCTACTTTAACCCGCTCGCTATGACTGTCACCTCTTATGAGGTTCGCAATGTCCCTGTTGATCTCATAGATGGGCAGCTCATCAACCAATGATAAAAGCTCCACATTCTCACGTATAAGCGAGTCGGTCTTCCTCAGTATATTCCTTCGAATGCGCTCTCGCTCAGCCTCTGGGTTGAAGAAGTTATAGATAACCTGGTTTATCTGGACGAGTAGCTTATAGTCCTCGATGTAATCCCGCAGGAAGGGATCTGGCGAGAGGATCTCATAGGCTTCTTGGATCTGTTTGAAAAGCTCCACATATGATTCACGTTGTTCCATATCGAAGAAATAGTCCACGATGCGCTCGGCCCGCCCACTTTCATCCACCAGGTCGATAGACTTGAGCATTCCTTTAGCCTGTCCCACAAGCTCTACGAAACGCTTTTTCAGCTCCTCAAGATCTATAAGTCCCTTCACAACCGTCTGTCTATCGAAGGCCAGGGCACGCTGGAGATCCTCAAAGATGCCTATGTAATCCACAATCAGCCCACTGCTCTTCTCTGGATACGGACGGTTCACGCGGGCGATAGCCTGTAGCAACGTGTGGTCCTTGAGAGGCTTATCCAGATACATCACATAGAGTATGGGGGCATCGTAGCCTGTCAGGAGCTTCTCAGTGACTATCAAGATCTTGGGTAGCTCCCCAGGGGTGCGGAAGTTCTTGCGGACACGTTTTTCCTCATCGTCACTCAGGTGATACTGGCGCAGCTTACTGTCATCAAGGTGTCCTGTCGTATATACAACCCTGGAATAATTGGACGGAAGGTAACGGTCAAGGGCTTCCTTGTAGAGTGCACACGCCTCACGGTCCACCGCTACCACAAAAGCCTTAAAGCCGAGCGGCTCGACATACTGCTGGTAATGGTTGGCCATGTGTTTGGCGATTCCATCTACACGGTGCGGAGCTTTCAAGACCGCTTTGAGCTTATCAGCCTTATCGAGAATTCTGTTCAACTCCTCAATGCTGGCAACTCCCGCGTCCTCCACCACCTTGAAGAACTCGTTTTCAAGCGTGGGCCTGTCAAGCCGAAGTTCAGATGGTGTAAGGGTATAGTAAAGCGGAACCGTCGTCTTGTCCTCGATAGATTCGTCAATACTGTATTTATCGAGATAGCCCTCAGGATCGTGTCTTCCGAAGGTTTCAAAGGTTCCACGCCCGATCTTACCC
>CAZTBA010000446.1:0-4732 GCA_964611725.1 uncultured bacterium | reverse complement strand
GGTTCCTGTTAGACATCTAAGGTCGTCACTCTCCTGCACTTCGGGCAAAGGACAGGGATCCTGTCAGGCCTACCTTCGGGGCCCTCGTCATTGGGAGCTTCTTGTTCGGCAAGTCCGAGATCGCCGAGCGCTGTAAGCATCAGAGTCGGGTTTGAGAAAGCAGCCGGACCAAGCTTACGCGCAAGCCATTTCACATGATCCACCGTACCTATAACGGCCCTGCATATTTCGCACAGTAGGAGATCTTTCTCGATATCCTCAAATATCTCCTCCCTGTTCAGGGTGGCAAGGTCGTATTCGTTCGTAAGGTGGATCCCCTCCTTCGTGAGGCAGTTCTCCTCACATTGCCCGCAGAATATGCAGCTCCCAAGATCCAAATCTATCCTTCTTATGCCGCTAACTTCCGATACCGTATCCTTAAGCGACAGCGCCTCAGGTGGGCAGACATTCACGCATGCCCCACATCCGACGCATCCCTCGTCATCGAACTGGGGTTTGCCTCGGAAAGCCTCGAAGGTGACCAATGGTTCCTTGGGGAACTTCACCGTATATGGACCTACAAATACAGCTTTTATAGCTTCTCCAAGCTCTCTCAGCTTTGGTTTCTTCATATACCCAACTCCCGGAAACTTTTAGACCCCCACACTTTCCTTATCTTCAGCGTACCTGTCGACGATGCTCTTCTCCCAGAGCTTCACCCCTGACCTGTGGGACCCTCTGGCGAGGGCATGTGCACCCGTAGGGGATGTCATAAGAATGAAGACGGCGCATAGTATGGCCTTCATACCCATAGCACCCATCCCAAAGTAGAACGGAACCCCTATTAGTATCATGCAGGTCCCGAGAGTAACACACTTCGTGGCTGCCTGAAGCCTGTTGTAGATATCGGGCAGCCTGGCAAGCCCTATGCAGCCGAACACATCGAAGAGTACACCTACAGCCATAAGCACTAATCCCAATTCACTCATCGAAGCTCCGTCCTTCCAGATACTTTGCAAGCGCTATCGTCCCTATGAAACTTAATAGCGCCCAGGCGATGCCTATGTTTATGTAGAAATCATTTTCGGTTATGACCGCGAATATCACGCAGAAACCTACCACAAGCGTACCGAGTATATCTATCGCAACGGCCCTGTCCGGGGGAGTGGGTCCCATCCCTATCCTGTAGAGACATAGAAAGGCACAGAATAGCAATACTCCCGTAAAGATAGAGAATATCATTCGAATACCCTCTTCAGAATGTTTTCAAACCTTGAAACTATGATCTCGGTCTGAACCTCAGAGTCATCCGATCTCACGTTTATCCAATGGATGTACATATCCTCCCCGACAACGTCAACGGTAAGTGTCCCTGGGGTCAGGGTTATCGAGTTTGACAGGAAAGTCTTACTAACGTCACTTTTAAGCGTAGTTTTGACCTTGACGATCCCGGGCTTTATCGGAAGATCCGGATGGAGCACCCTGTAGGCCACATCGAAATTGGCCTTGATTATATACCATATGAGGGTCAGGAGGTAATATATGAACCAGAGGTATCTCTTCGGCTCGAAGAACCTCCCCGGGTGCCTTGCGAGAAGTCCCCCGAAGACAAGTGATGTCAACGCCGCTACCACAAGGCCGACCAAAAGATATTGTGGCCCGAGCGACCAGGTAAGAAGTATCCAGAGGATATAGATTAGTATGAATTCGAGTACCCTTCCCAATTTTCTACCCCCCTAGGACGAAGTTTATGTAATCCTGGCTCCTGAGAAGCACATCCTGGGCAGGTCCGAGGAGCCAGGGCTTAAGGATAGGGTATAGGAGCCCAAGTGATATGCAGAGCACTGCGAGGACGACCATCGAGACACACATGAGCACCGGTGCCTCCCTCACCTTTTCCAGGCTTTCCGGAAGATCTCCGAAGATCGAGTAGCGCTGAACCTTTATGAACATAAGGAGGGTGATAAGGCTCACAAGTACCGCTATGGCCGCCAGGATGGGATGTCCGGCCTTGACAGCAGCAATTATTATTATCAGCTTGCTCCAGAAACCGTTCAGGGGTGGCACGCCAGATATCGACAGGGCCCCTATAGAACAGGTGGTCCCCGTAACCGGCATCCTCTTGAAAAGCCCACCCATCTTCGAGAGCACCCTCGTCCCGGTGCTATACTCGATGGCGCCTGAGCACAGGAAGAGGAGCGACTTGAAGGTCGCGTGGTTCACAAGGTGGAACACCGCACCCAAAAGGGCCAGGGGCGTTCCGATGCCGAGTCCGAGCATAACATATCCCATCTGGCTTATACTGCTGTAGGCGAGGAGCCTCTTTAGATCCCACTGTCCCAGCGCCAGAAGTCCACCTATCACCATCGAAAGGCCGCCGAGCGTTATGAAGATCGCCGAGAACAGCTCGTTCATCCCAAGCACGGTATAGAAAACCCTGGCAAGCGCATATATCCCCAGAGCCTTTATTAGAACCCCGGAGAGCATAGCCGATATAGGCGCCGGGGCCGAGGGGTGGGCATCCGGGAGCCATGCATGAAATGGAACCATGGCGGCCTTGAGGCCAAACCCCATGATGAAGAAGGCCGCAGCGAACATGGTTGCCCTGTTCATACCGTTTGAGCTTATAAGCCTTGCCATATCGGCCATATTGAGCGTTCCGGTCACGCTGTACAGGATACCTATTCCGAAAAGTATGAAGCTTGAGGCAACCCCACCCAGCACAAGATATTTGAATGAGGCCTCCAGTTCCTCATGTTCGCAACCGAATCCGACCAAGGCGTACGAAGCTATGGCAGCTATCTCAAGGAAGACGTAGATATTGAACATATCCCCGGTAATGACAACGCCGCTCATCCCGGCAACCATTAACATGAAGAGGGTGTAGTACTTTGTCTTCGAAGTATAGAGCTCCATATAGGGTATCGAAAACATTATGGCAGCAAGGCTTACCCCGCTTATCACTATGAGGAGCAGCAAGCCAAAACCATCCAGCACAAGGCTTATCCCGAAGGGCGGACGCCAACCCCCCATATAATATTTGAGGGGAACCTTCCCCACAAGGAGGAAAGCCATAATCAAGGTGACGAGCACCGAGAGGAAGGATATCAGCTCGCAGAACCTCCTCCAGATCCTATCGAGGATCGGTATCAGGAAGGCGGCACCCAGAGGGATCGCTATGAAAAGGGGAAGGTAGTTGTTCATATCTTATCTCCCGAACCGAAAGCTATTTCTCTGATCGTGGACCTCCGATTTTTGGTCAATTTTTACCCCTTCAACCTCTTTATCTCCGACTCGTCAAGAGTCCCATATTTCTCATAAAGCCTCAGGCAGATCGCTATCATAAGGGCCGTAACTCCGAGTCCTATGACTATCGATGTCACCACGAGCGCCTGGGGAAGTGGGTCGACAAAATTCCCTGTGAGATGACCTTTAGTAAGTATCGGCGCGGTCCCCCCTTCCTTGTAGCCTATGGTTATGAGAAAAAGGTTTACAGCATATTCCATTATTATGACACCGACGACTATCTTAACCAGGTTCCTTTTGGCTATGATGCTGTAAAGCCCTATCATGAGGAGCGCTGCACAGAAAAGATAGATTACCATAACTCACTCCTCCTCGTCCGTATCTTCGCCCTCAGAGGACATATGTCTGAATATCGAGAGCCCGACAATGGCAGCAAATATAGAAACCCCGACCTTAAGCCCTATAGCTATGTTGCTTACAGGGATCGTACCGGAGCTCAAAAGCGCAAAATGTCTCCCCTTGCCAAGGAAGTTCTCGAAGAAATAACCAGCGCTGAAGCCGAGAAGCGCGACCACAAGGAATATAAGCGCTCCTGTGCTATCTAATATCGATGAGGCACCCTCACTCACCCTCTTCAATGCCTCCTCCTTCCCGTAAGCGAGCATGAGCAGGACAAAGGCGAGCGCGATTATCGCACCCCCTGCAAAGCCCCCCCCGGGAGTCAGGTGGCCGAAAAGGACGGTGTATATACCGAAAGCCAGTATAAATCCGGATACCAATCTGGTAACCGTTTTGACTATCAAAGTCATCCCTTTGGCTTCATCCATAGCCTCAATCTCCTAATAGATTCCAAACCTGTCTCACAAACCATGAGCGTAAAAGCCTATTGGGCTTACTCTTTCTTCTTTCTGCCCCTCTTCCTGAGCACTGTGAGCGCGCCGATGATCGAAACGAAAAGGACAGTCGCCTCACCAAGGGTGTCGTACGCCCTGAAATCAAGAAGTATGGCCGTTACCAAGTTCGGGGCGCCCGTGCTTTCAAGACCTTTTTCTACGTAAGTTCCCGACACCGTCATAAGGGGGTGGCCGAAACTGGGCATATCCTTGAAGGCATAGTAGGCAACGCCCATGAAGAAGCCGAACAGAAGAAGTACCGAGACAACTGCGAAGGTCTCAATCCTCTTCGGAAGTGTCGTATCTTCCCTCATAACTACGAGCCTTATGAGCATGACAATGGATATTATCTCAACGACAACTTGCACGAGAGCGATATCGGGTGCCCCCATCCTTAGAAAGGCTATGCTGAGCGCAAAGCCAACCGCACCCACAGAGACCACTGAGGATAACAGATCCTTTGTCTCAACTGCTATTATCGAGCCGACAATTACGAAAAGCATAAGTACATAAAGCATAGTCATAGGAGGATTCCTCTGGCTACATACCTGCAAGGACCATAAGGAGCACGATTATCCCAACAATACACCAGGAAAGGTAGTTCGAGAGTACAC
>CAZTBA010000445.1:0-4754 GCA_964611725.1 uncultured bacterium | reverse complement strand
TGATTCGGTTAGCGTTGAGATCAAGCCTGAGAAAACGGGATTTCTTATTATAACAGCCGAACCACAGGATAACCGCGGCAACCCTATAGTAACGGACGGTCACTTCTACGTGACCGGCAGGGGATACGTGGCCTGGGAGCGGTCCGATGATGACCGTGTAGAGCTCGTGGCTGACAGTGAGGCCTACCGCCCGGGGGATACCGCGAAGGTCATGGTGAAATCCCCGTTCGAAGAGGCCAAAGCGCTCGTAACCATTGAGAGGGAAGGTATAATTGACAACAGAGTTATGGATCTTATCGGAAGTGCGGATACTGTGGAAATACCGATCCTCGATAAGCACATTCCCAACATCTTCGTGTCAGTGATCCTGCTCCAGGGCCGGACTGCCGATCACGTCTTCTCCGATGAGGGAGAGGATGTAGGAAAACCTGCTTTTAAGATCGGATATGTTAATCTCGAAGTCGATCCTGGCAATAGACATCTCTCTGTGAATGTGGCAACTGATCGGGACAGATACGGCCCCGGCGACAGGTTAGGCCTGGATCTCATGGTGAAGGATCACGAAGGCAAGCCTGCCGTAGCCGAGGTAACTGTGGCTGTGGTGGATCTCGGCGTACTGAACCTGATCGGTTACCGCACACCGGATCTGTTCCGCTACTTCTATGGCCCGAAGTCCCTGTCCGTGGAGACCTCAGAGGGGAGACTGCACGTGATCGGGCAGAGGGATTACGGTGAGAAAGGAGAGAAGCGTGCCGGGGGAGGAGGACTGGAGGGCCTCGCAGGCGTTGATTTGAGACGGGAATTTGTGGCTACGGCCTTCTGGGAACCATCGGCCAGGACCGGACATGATGGAAGGGTGCATCTGGAATTCGAACTCCCGGATAACCTCACCACGTTCAGAGTTATGGCAGTAGCCCACACCAAGGATTCGGAATTCGGTTCCGGCGAATCGACATTTAAGGTCAGCAAACCGCTGCTTCTAACGGCAGCACTCCCCAGGTTCGCAAGGCTGAACGACGAGTTCGATGCCGGCGTTGTGGTCCACAACTATACGGAAAGGGCTCAGGAGGTTATACTAAGCGCTGAGTCTCAGGGGATAGAACTGGTCGGTGAGCGTCTCTCCCGTTTTAACCTCGGAGCAGGCGAAGGAAAAGAAGTCAGGTTCCACTTCGGAGCTTCTTCTGTGGGAAATGCTAAGTTCGCTTTCAGGGCGAGGATGGGGGAATGGACGGATGGGGTAGAGGTAACCATCCCGATAGAGCTCCGGCGGGAAACTGAATCGGTTGCCCACTACAGAGGAACGACAGAGGATGAGGTAAACGAGGCTATATCTGTTCCTGGGGATATATACACGGATCCCGGAGGGATAGAGTTTACAGCCTCATCGACAGCACTCACGCAGCTTTCCGGGGCTGTGGATTACCTGATAAACTACCCTTACGGCTGTCTCGAACAGAAACTCTCAAGCATAGTCCCGTTTCTCGCAGGGAAAGAACTTATTGAAAACTTTGGACTTACAAGCTCCGAAATCCAAGATTACGACAAGGTTGTCAAGGTTGTATTGTCCAAGTTGGGAGACTACGTGACATCTAAGGGAGGTTTCACCTACTGGCCCGGTGGGATATATGATTCACCATACCTGTCCACTTATGTCCTTTTTGCCCTTGTAATGGCTGAAAAAGCAGGCTACAAAGTCGATAGTAAGGTCTATCAAGGCTCGATCAGTTACGTCAAGAATAGGATCTCCTATATAAATTCCATAATAAAAAAACAGAAACTCGATAGGAGGACCGACTACCCCTACTATGAAACTGGCGCATGGCTGTGCACACTGAGCTTTATGAACTACATACTTTCGGAGTTGGGATTCTCGCGGCTGGACTATGTAAAGATACCCTACGAATTCAGGGAAGGGATGCCCGTATTCGGGAAGGCGTATCTGCTCAAGGCGATACACAATTTACAGGACAGTCCTGAAAAGCGGAAGATGGAGGCCGAACTCATAAGGGAGCTGAGTAATATGATCAGGATATCGCCCCAGACGGCCCATTTTGAAGAGCCGGACGAAACTGGCCTGGGATGGATATATCATTCCAATGTCCGCACCACTGCCCTTGTGCTCCAGGCACTTCTGGAGGTGAGGGGAAAAAATTTATTTGCCGAGAAGATCGTAAGATGGATTATGGAAGAGCAGAAGTCCGGACGCTGGCGTTCCACACAGGAAAATGCCTACGTTTTCCTCGCTCTTACGGAATACTTCAAGCAGTATGAGAAAGTTGAACCGGATTTCGAGGTGAAGCTGAAACTGGCAGGAAAGGATATCCTGGAGGGAGCTTTCAGGGGAAGGGAGCTTAAAACGGTTATTTCCGGGGTTGGCATAGGGGATTTGAGAGGGAAGACCCTGCCGCTTAAGATCGAAAAGGATGGTCACGGCAGGGTTTACTACGGGGTCCGCATGACGTATGCCCCCCAAAAACCTTTACCTCCTGCGGATGAGGGCATAGCCGTGTTTAAGACTGTAGAACCGATCGAGGATGGGGGAACAATAAAGGCCGAAGGTGGGAGGCTCCGGTGCCGTTTCGATCCCGGCTCTCTCGTCAAAATAACCTTGAGAGTCACCGCATCGCAGGAGAGGAATTTCGTCGTCGTAGATGATCCACTCCCGGCAGGTCTGGAGGCTGTGGACGTATCCCTTGCTACGGAAAGCAGGGAAGTCGCAATGAGGCTCAGGGAAGAACGGAAGAAGGAAGGTGTCAGATGGTGGGCAGGTTTTAACCATATAGAGATGCACGACAACAGGGTGCTTCTTTTCGCCGACGCACTCTACGCTGGAGTTTATACCTATACGTACTTCGTCAGGGCGACGACGCATGGAGACTTCTATATGCCTCCCACTAAGGCGGAGGAGATGTACCATCCTGAGGTGTTCGGCAGGACAACGGATGGTGAAGTTGTCGTAGGAGCTGGTGGGGATTAGCATCTCTCTCATATATCGTATGTTGTTAATCAACGTGAGGGCAGGGCATGCCCTGCCCCTACAAAGAAATCGTGTCTTATGAGTCTCCTTGTATTGCTTCTTCGAATGCGATTACTATGAAACGGAAACTGCCCAAAATCATCCTATGTATATCCCTTGTTCTACTTTTGGGACTGGGCGTATATATCCTGGTTCCCATCCCAAAGGATAAGCTCGCCCCGGCGCCGGTCATATCTCTCAAAATAGTCGACAGAAACGGTCAGCTACTCAGGGAAATCCTCTCCGACGAGGAAGGGCGCTGTAGCTGGCTTTCCTTAGATCAGGTATCGCCCTATGCACTGAGGGCGACCGTAGCTGCAGAAGACGGCCGCTTTTACCGTCATTTCGGTGTCGATCCTTTCGCCATCGCCCGGGCGGCATATCAGAACATAAGGGCAGGGCGTGTGGTATCAGGTGGTTCCACGATTACCCAGCAGCTTGCCAGGAACCTCTACGATATACCGAGGACGTTCTGCGGCAAACTGGTCGAGGCCTGTTATGCCCTCAGAATAGAACGTTCCCTCTCAAAGGAGGAGATCCTCCTGCAGTACATAAACAGAATGCCCTACGGTAATCAGACCTTCGGTATAGAGGCAGCATCCCGTCTCTACTTCAGCAAACCTGCTAAGGAGCTCGACCTTGCGGAGTCGGCTTTCCTCTCCGGGCTTCCGCGCTCGCCGAGCGGTTACGATCCTTACCGCTATTACAACAGGGCAAAGCTACGACAGATGAAGGTTTTGTCACAGATGAGGGATAAGGGGTTTATAGATGATGATGAATACATGTCGGCTTTGGACGAGTCACTCGGATTATCGGAAAGGGAGATTAAGTTTCGCGCACCACATTTCTGCGATCTCCTCCTGTCCCGAATCCCGCCCGGAAAGCGCCGCCAGATCTCGAAGGCACGGAGCACGATCGATCTGGAACTTCAGCGGACCATAGAGCTTCTGGTAAAAGCCAATATAAGGGCTCTTGAGGATAGAGGGGTAACAAATGCCGCTGTGGTGTTGATGGATAACAGAAGTGGTGATATACTTTCGCTGGTAGGCTCTGCAGATTTCTTCGATCCCGTCCATGATGGACAGGTAAACGGGTCTGTATCCCTCAGACAGCCAGGGTCGGCTATCAAGCCTTTTACATACGCTTTGGCACTGGAAAACGGGATGACATCCGCAACTATGCTGCCGGATATCAAAACTCATATTCCGGATTCCGGTGGGGATTTCACACCGCGAAATTACGATGGCTGCTTCCATGGCCCGGTTCGGCTGAGGACGGCACTTGCGTGCTCGTACAATGTCCCTGCAGTGAGGGTCCTGAACAAACTCGGTGTGGATCTGCTCCTGCACAGGCTGCACATGGCGATGTTCCGGAGTTTGGATAAACCGCCGGTCCACTATGGACTCGGGCTGACTCTCGGCAATGGAGAGGTAACGCTTCTGGAGTTAACCCGTGCCTACTCCGCTATAGCGAGGGGAGGGAAGTTAATATCCGAGCGTTTGGCCTTGAGAGCCGAGGATTTCTCCGGCGAAAATGTCAAGCTTTTCGAAATTCCACCTGAAAGCGAGGTTTTCTCCCAACAGATATCGTATATACTCACGGATATCCTCTCCGATAACGATGCAAGGGCACCGGCTTTCGGGTCGGGGGGACCTTTAAATCTACCGTTTGAGTGTGCGGTTAAGACAGGCACCTCGAAGGATTACAGGGATAACTGGGCGATCGGATATCCCCCTGG
>CAZTBA010000444.1:0-4794 GCA_964611725.1 uncultured bacterium | reverse complement strand
CTCACCACTCGCTTTTGCAGACTTAATTGACTGGTAATTCACACCAAGCGTTTAACTCCATAGCGTTATAATCTCTTCTAAATATTGCTTCGCTTTCCTCTATGGCGATATACTGCTTCGGCACCCATGCTTTTTTATTATCTTTCCCTTCGCACCATATCCAATCTTTCCAGTCCGGATCATCGGCAAACTCTTTCACGATTTTAACTATATCTCCTCTGTGAAATATTATTGGATCAGGATATGGTGAAGTGTATTCTTGGATTACTCTGTATTTCTTTGGACTGCCCTCCATAGAAACCTCCGCTGAATGATCGAGGACTTGTGTCTGTCAAGGCACTACCCGACTACGGTCCGGTAAGTTCTGTGAACCACCGGATGCAGACCGGCATGCGGGGGTGGTATGGAGTGGGGGAGAAAAACCTCCGCTTACACGATTATACCTCACTCATTTTACCAGCAATATTTTCTGAGCTTTCAAAAATGAACGAGATTTTAAGATAAGTATATAGGTGCCACTGGGCATAATTTCCCCGGCGTCGTTTTTCCCATCCCAATGAAAATTGTGGCTACGCGAAGATTGATCGACATCTTTCAGAATATATCTTATAGTCTGCCCTCATAATGAAACAATGAGTAGATTGATCTCTGTATCCTCTGAATAGGGGAGCACTTCCGAACCCATCAAAGGAACTCACTTCTCAACCGGCCTTTACATGGCTGCTGGAGCGCCTGGTTCGAGATGGCTCCCAATAGAAATTTTCAACCCGTCGTATGCAGGAGTCAAACCTTCTGAAATCAATCTCTTTGCCATCTCTTCATGGGGAGCGCATAGCGTTCTGGCCATGTGTGTCAAGAACACGCCTGCACAGGGCGAGAGAATGCCTTCCTTCCTTAAGGTCTGTACCATGATGCGAATCATATCGATGCTGTTATGCTCGAAAATTCGCCAATCTCCCTGTGTTTCGCCACAGGTGGCATCCCAGATAATGGCATCGAGGACCGTTTCCCTGAGCTGTAACCAGGTTTTCTTTAGAAACCAGGCCCCGTCCGTCGCATAGAGAACTGTTTTCTTGGAGTTTTGAAAGAGGAAATGGAGAGCCTTTTCCGTTGAGTTTTCAACAGAATGATTTGCCTCCAGGCCTGTGACGAGTATTCCGGGAAGCTCAAACGTCTGGGCCACCGTAACCGGACACCGGTTAACGCCCTCGATCTCAGGCACTGCGTTCAACGCGGCAGGATGTGCCCACAGATTGACTGCCATTCTGCGGGATCTCGAAGCAATCAAGCATTTGACCGCGTCGACATCGAAATGATCGGTGTGCGTATGGGTCAATAGAATATCGGTTAATCTGTTCGGTTCCGAGCCAAAATGGCGAATAGCGTCCGGGACAGTAGCCCCACAGTCGATCAGAATCTGCTCGTTGATAATCACCGAGGAATAGCCACGGACTATCCCATTTGGTGTCTCATCGCCAATGGGATGGCACTGCACTGGCCAATCCGCTGCTCCTGTACCCAGGAAAAGAATGTCGATGCTGTCTGAGCTGGAATCCATAAGTTTGACCGGACTGGAAATGATTTGCCTTTCTGAAATGCCCAATCGTAACGGGACGAGGTGTCACGACCCCGGTTCTCTCAACACAGGGGCATACGGAGTGCTTACCACGGTCCTTCGGTTGAGATGATCCTCCTGGGCGGTTCCTGTTCGTCGTCACGTATGTTCGCTCGATGTTTCCTTTCGATCCCACCTCACGACGGCGCTCCTGCGCTTTCCCAGGGAAGCTCATCTTAGAAGGAGAATTTTCTCCACTCTGTGTTTGCCATTTATCCTTAAGCGACAGAGGTACAGACCGATCGAGACCTCTGTTCCACTATCGTCCCTTCCGTCCCATGCAATTCTGTATGCGCCTTCCTGCTCGTACCTTCTTACGAGGGACTTGACCCTTTGGCCGAGGACATTGTAAACTGTGAGCGTGACAAATCCCGGCTCCGGAAGGATAAGGTTAAGCGTGATATTGCCGGAATAACCTGTAAGAATCCGAAGCTCAAGGGCTTCACCAGGTTCTTCTGTCTCTTCAACATGGCATGGAACTGAAAAGAGTTCGAGAAGTGCCTTGCCGTCCCAATCTACCGCCACCGACAACACACTGTCTTCCTCACTGTAATTCCATGCGGATGCAGGTAGGATTTCTTCATCCATACTGACACCTTTGACCTCCTCTGATACAAAGAACCTTAGGGGATAATTCCCCTGGTCGGCATACACTTTGATCTCGGCAATCGTTCCTTCTTCACTGCTCAGTGCTGCATCGTAGACCATGGCCTTCGGACAAGGTTTCATCCCGATTCCAGTGAATTCCCTCAATCCAGGAAGCGTTTTGTAGATTTCCCTATAGTACTGTACAGGTGCGGAGAGAAGTGGTGTGATCGTTGACTTCGCCTCCACATTATATCCTATGTGAGGGAAAAGCTTAAGTCCATATGTGAAAACGTTTCCTGGTAGATACGGACGATCACCATCATTCTCTAACAGGTGAAGTCTCAGAATCGGGCTGGCGCCTCCCAAATTTTCCCGCGTGATTCTCTCGACGCCAACGACATCGTATAAAGCAATGCCGATTGTTCCGTATATGGTATCGTTCGCCCTGATGTCCCAAATCCCTTCATCCACTCTTGAAATCTCTCTCACACGAGGCGAACACATTAGGTCGATGTAGAGTTCTTCGATATCTAAGCTGTCTATTACAGATACTTCCCCGGATACGATCATTTTATCGCTACCATCGAAGAGTTTGTATCTCAGAATATTCTCCACTCCATGCAGCTTCCATGACATCTCTCCGACCATGAAGTTCTCGCCCACGGTCGTGGATGCAGTTTCGTGGACTATCTCTTTCCCGTTTATGGGTGAAAGATCGAATTCCCCTCCGGGGTCACTCATCTTCACAATCAAATCCACCAGGTGAGGATGGGCGACATAGTCTGGAGGGGAAGAAACACCGTTTTGGGAACGAGGAATTGAAATAGATCTATGCCGGACAAGCTGTTGTGAGCATATATAATTGCTGCTGATCTGTGGGTAATTCCATGAGAGCTTCTCTTCGGAGCATCTTCTGCCACCCCAGCTCGCAGCACAGTAGTTCTCCGATCTCTCCACATCATAGTGTCTCTCGTTGAAAACTGCCATGTTAAAAGCATCGAACTGGTCTATATCTCCGGAATCCAGATAGTAATATAACTCCATGCCGTAATTGGTACCTGATTTGAGATAAATGGACTCGTCGTCAGCCTTTCCGAACAGGTTGAACTGCCCTTCTATGGTTCCCCCACCGTGATATGATATGGTCTCCCTCTGATTCGGGGTTACATTTGTAACGAATACCCCGGCTGTTACATCTTCAGAATCTTCATGCCATGCGAATCCGGGGTAGCGCCTTCCTCTGCCATTGTCTATAGCTGTGAACATTGAGTATTCAGCCATCAAACCAGGTTCAATCATGATTTTGTTTCTCATATTACAGACAAGATCTCCCTCGTAGTTCACGATATAGCTATCATCCATTTTGTTGACCATCACGCATTGCTGAGCATTAGTGTAAATCCCGGTTCTTTTGACCTCCCTCCACGTATAGACCACAAAATAATTGGTCCCATAGATGAAACGATACACCCAGAAAACATCGATAAGGCCTGTCTCCCAGGTCGTTCCTATTACCGCCAAATCACCATCGTCCCAGGCTACTTCAACACTGGTTGTACCATAGTAACCGACCCATTTGCAGTCTCCCCCAAGGTATGTCCTGGTCGAGTCCGGCGTCTCAAATTCCGGGAAAAAGAGAGTGTACGGATAATTCTGGCAAGAAATCTCAACAGCTTTATCGTTTACCTTAGCGCTTATGATCTTGCCGGTTGTACTTGAAATGACGATTGTGAATTTGCCGTTATTTACAACAAGCTCTTCCGCCACTCGCGTTATCATCGATGCTCGGGCCGGGGATGAGGTCAGAAGCATGACCGCAAACACACATGCCATTAACATTATTCCATCCATTTTCAAGTGAAGTGAATCCATTTGCCTGAACATTGTTTCGACACTCTTTGATGAATTCTTCAAAGGGTTCCGATCCCAGACCAGTCCGCTTTGCTCTATCGGAACCGACTATCCGCCTTCTTGCCCTTTACCTTTCCGCTCGCCTTCTCCAACCAGCCTATCCGGTCTGCCGGATACTCATCAAACTCAGGCACATATGGCTTGATGTCGAGGAGAGGTGTCCCGTCCAATATATCCACGTTCTCTATATGGATCTCATGTCCTTCGATCCCCACCAGCTTTACGACCGATAAACCTATCGGATTCGGCCGCTTGGGTGCTCGCGTGGCAAATATCCCTCGCGGCTCGGAATCCAGGAATGGCATGACGCGTAACTCAACGCCGGTGACGCGGTGAAAATGGTAAACCAGAATGATATGGGAAAACCCCTCCAGATCCTTTAGACCCTCTGCATAGTCAGAGGATACCTCAACCCTGCCCCGGACGCCATTGGCCCCGGCAGGCTGGATAGGCATCCCCTCAACATCCTTGAACGGGCTATGGATTACACCGATGGCCTGATATTCGATCTTCATTTAGGGATCCTCCTGTCGAAGGCAGATCAGCTTCGAGCGACTGATAACCCTTGCCTCTACAATTAAATGCTGTTCGGTCGAGAAGGCTCCTCTGCCGCTATTCTGTACAGCACAACCTTCTCGAATGCTGCTGCAACCCAGATCCCAATCGCGAACATGGGGTAG
>CAZTBA010000443.1:0-4800 GCA_964611725.1 uncultured bacterium | reverse complement strand
GTATATTACCTTAGGTCTGAGCATTTGGCAGCGCGAGAAGGCAAGAAGCTGTCTTGTGAGATCTGCCGCCTTCTCCCCGGATTTGCTGATTGTCTCGATATGGTTATACAGGGAAGAGTTTTTACGAAGCTGTGTTCTCGCAAGATCGGCATGTCCGATTATAGCTGTCATAAGGTTGTTGAAGTAGTGTGCTATCCCTCCCGCAAGGCGACCCACAGTTTCCATCTTCTGAGCCTGGATAAGTTGTCCCTCAAGACGTTTATGCTCAGTAATATCTTTCAGCACCCCGCGGACACCGACCACTTGATCTCCTACAAAGATCGGATAGCTGGAAGTGCGCATCCAGAGCACTTTGCCAGACTTGCTCAAAACCCGATACTCCTCATCTACTACGTTATTGCCAGAAAGGACTCTCTGAAAATTTTCGGTAATGCGTGGCAGGTCCTCGTGATAAATGAAATCTCTGAAATCGTGGCCGGTGACTTCTGATGAAGTGTATCTCATAAAAGATTCTACAACGGAACTGACATAGGTTACCGCCCCGTTCCCATCGATAGCATAGATGACATCACTTATGTTCTCTACCAGATCGCGATATTTCTTCTCACTCTCCTGTAGTGACTTATACAATTTTGCATGTACTAGGGCGATGGCCACCTCATCCAGAAGCGGATTCATCGCTTCGATTCGGCGAAGTGCCTCCTCTTTCTCTTCCACCCTACTACCTGTAGCCAGGACTGCCAGCACTTGATTCTCCTGCTTGACCGGTATGAAGTAAGATACCTGATCCTTGCGAGTTCCAGGCCTATCGACCCTCTGATCAAACTGACCATCCCACCCCTCGATAACCCGCATCTCTCCCCCGCGAGCCACTTTCGCAGTGATGTTACTGTCATCCAAACTGTAGCGAATGCCTATTATCTCTCGCCTGGCGACCGGAGTCATAGGGTTTTTCTCCCTAATATAGTACACACCTCTTACTATCTCCACGCTCCGGTCTTCTTCATCTACCAGCGCTATCATCAGACTGCGAAAGACCCCGGACTTCACGATCTGCTCCGCCAGATTGTCCAGTATCTGTTCCAGGTCTAAGGATGACAAGGTTATTTGACCAATCCGATGAAAAGCTTCTAAAAGTTCACTCTCTTCTTGCAGCATTCTATTGGCTTCGGAGAGTTCAGATGCCTGCCTTGCCAGCATATCTTCTGCACGCTTGTGCCTGGTGACATCGCGAACGGTGGCTACCACACCGATGGTATCTCCATTCGTGGTAATGTGGGGACTGTATAGACTTACGACCCAACCTTTCTTCCCTGTTTCAGGAATGTGATAGGGTATATCAGGGGAACGCACCGTCTCTCCTGCTAAAGCCCGCTTAAGCAGCCGATCAATCCCCTGTTCTCGCAGGTGAGGAAAGAGGTCAAACGCAACCCTGCCCAGAACCTTTTCTGCAGGCAAGCCGGTCAGGTTCTCCATGAACTTGTTCCACACTTTGTATCGCATTTCGCGATCGTAAACGATGACCCCTTCACCTACGCTTGAAATGATCTCCCTGTTAAAGTTTTGCAATTCCCGCAACTTCTCTTTCGCACGTCCAAACTCGGTTTCCATTTTTTCCAATTCAGTCACTCGGTGACGCAATCTCGCCAATTCATCTATAAGCTGCTTTTTTGTCTTACCTTCATCTCTCATCTTGTTTGCTCCTTATCACAGACACTCCCAGAATCTTTCAAAATCAGCCTAACCTTCCTTTTCTATTATCAGATGTCACTCTGAAAATCTCACGCAATCGTAACTGATATGACAGCTTATCTAAAATATAACATACGGTAAATTTCCGGATTGTCAAGTGTTTCAGGCCCAGAAATTCCCTTGATTTCCCGGGTAGCTTCAGACAAATTTCGAGTGCCATAAGCACCCGACAGAATCCGGCGATCGAGATCCGATATGAATTCCTTTCGATGCAACTTAACTCCTGCAGCGATCTCGGCTTTCAACGTGTTCGATGATAGCCTGTCTGAGGGATGGAAGGAGATATCCGAACTCAGATAAGGGCCGGTGGGTGGAAGTAGATATCAACTGAGGTTCAGATAAGGAGAAAACCATGAATGCATAAGGACAGGGTAAAGAAAGCAATTGCTCACGAAGGTACTGAAATAGTCCCATACCATTTTTCTTTTACCATACCCGCCTCAAAGAAGCTTACCGATTATTACGGTAAGGAGAATTTCGAACCGCTCTCAAGAGATCCCATGATATATCTGTCGATCTGCTAACACACCCCCAAAATCCATCATTGAGAAATATATACCCTGTATATATAGATTACGTTAGCTTCCTCACCTGCTTCGAGGGGCACCTCCCATGAAATAATAGAATTGTGATTGACACCTTTTAATCTTTCAGCGATTTTTTCTGTTTTCCCATCATGACTTACCTCTATGACCTCACCGGTCAAATCCTTTTTGATCTCCATAGTTACATCTTTGGTTTTGTGGTTTCTAATATGGAGCTCACCTTCTACGGTAACCAGATCGTAGGAACGATTAGATAGCCTAATTTCTCTTTGTCTATCTATTTCGTATTCATGTCTATCAACCTTGATATCAGTGGCTACAGTCAGCTTCAAATTGGTCTTCGAACTCTTAGGTGTATAGTCAATAATGTCTTGTGCAAGTGGTTTCCAGCCACTGATCGTAAGGGCCGGAGCTGTGGTCCAGGGATAGGCGGTAGAATTTGTGAGCTTAACTGAATGCCATACCTGTTCTTGTTCTGCTTTCTCCTGTTCTGAGCGATGATAGCCTCTCGAGTCAACTGCCAAAGTATTTGGGACGTTCCATTCATATACATGCATATATTCGACTTCTTCAGAGAAGATATGATAATATGCCCTTTCACCTTTGCCTAAGCTAACACCTTTTCTATTATAAAGGAAGAGGTCTTCTTCGGAAGTACCGGGCAATCCTTTGATGGCCGCATAACCATAATCCAATCGGGGAGCCTCCTCCTCCCTCGCAAAAGAAACACTTTGCCTCATAATATTTGCCATTCTGCTGTAGTCCTCCGATCGTCTACCTCCCGATTCTAATGCCGCTATAAGCTGTGCTATCGATTCCTCCAAAGCCATAGGTGATAAAATATCTGCATATATGAAATTTGGATAGCCGACCACGAAGAAAACATCCACATTCTCCAGGTTCTCTACGTCGTTGATAAGCGTAGCTTTCATGGTTATTCTTGCCTTCTCGGGATTTTCGATATTTACAAGATAGCCTGGAAGCCAGCTAATACCTTTTTGCAGGTAGGATAGACTTATCCTCACCTCCTTTTTTCGCGTGGCAACTTTGAATTTCACTTTCTTCGCTTTCTCTTTGCTGAGAAACTTGCCAGAATAGAGATCGGGAAATTCGATCTTTGAAATACTGTTCTTATTTAAGGCTACTTTCCCATCTTCCGTATCGATTATCACGGTTGTAGCCGATTTGGGCTGGAGATGCTGAGGCATATGTCTGCTGCTATAATCATAACGAAGCATGTCCTCTTTATCCAATTGCCTATCCTCAGGCACCGATCTAATCTCACCTTCGATAGACCTATCACCGATGGTTATCACTACCGTTTTTCCCATATTGGCTTTAAGTAATTCCTCCATGGAAATTGCTTCAATCTCCTTCTCAATCTCTTCCTTAAACCCAATCACTTCCTCCAGATCAGCACCTTTATCCAGAGAACTGATCCACATAGAACCAAGTGCTGAATTTGGCACATATTCCGTCACAGCCCATCCACTTTTTAGAGGAACTTTTCCATCTCTTATAAAGAAACCAAGTCCGTTTTTGAAGATAGCAACGGTGTTTGCTTTTGTATTTAGCACCGGCAATGGTTCTTCCTCTGCTAAGGAAGCAAACGCTAAGCAAGATGATAAAATAACACCCAGTAAAATAGAACAAACCACTTTTGGCAGACGATTCTTCAGCATTTAAGGTGCCTCCTTCTATCTTTACTCGACCCCTGGATGAACTAACCGAAGCCAACACATCCGTAAGCTTAGAAACCATATCACTGTGTTGTCTGTAGTTCACTTCAGTAGTTTGGATTTGTAAACTGTAACGGTGAACTTTTTAGACGAACCTACTTCTTCCACCACCCCAGCGGCCATTTCATCATTCGTAAGAATAATGTAGATAAACTTGTGAATTGTCAAGTTCTTTCAGGCTCACTTTCCAACCGGAAATTCCCTTGATTTCCCGAATAGCTTCGAGTAAATTTCAAATGTTATAGGTACCTGTGGAACCTGTAAACCGGGGCCCACTATGAACTTTCTCGGACGCAATGGAATCCTCATAGCGGTTTTGATCCTTGTTCCATCTAAATCTGACCTGGCTAATGCATCGGAGTTAGAGATGAAACTGCAGAACGACCGATCTACGGATCGGGGTCATGAGCTTGAAAGAACTTGTTTCCAGACAGCGCATCCCTATGATCCGATAATTGATATCAAATCCGATGTGGCGATAGTCTATGGCATCGGCCCTGATCTCAGATCAAGGATCGAGGGATGGGGGAATGGAGGCTATCTTATACATCTTATGACAGGCATATCCTGGGGTAACTATCAGGATTACCTCTACGGTCGCTTCGATGGCATGGACCACCTTGGCGAGGCCCAGACCGGCAGAAATGGCAAAAAGATAAGCCACGGCGGGGACGTCTATTACATGTGCCCGACCGAGGATTTTGCAGAGTACTTACTCGACTTTTGCAGCAATATAGCAACTTTCAAGAGTCTTAGCAAGGTCG
>CAZTBA010000442.1:0-4809 GCA_964611725.1 uncultured bacterium | reverse complement strand
TCCCGACAACTAAGGTGAGCACACGGGTCCACACCACCTCGAATGCGAGGGCTACACATCCGGAGAGCAGGGCAAGTGTGTGGATAAGCTTTGGGTTCGCACCTTCAGGAGCCAGCGGTGCATGCTTTCTCCCGGCAGTTACCATTTTTCCCCGGGGTATGCTTTTCTTCACTTCAGCTTTGGCTGCCGGCATGGCCCTGGTAGTAGTTCTCCTTTTGGATATTATGAAAATCGCCACAGCCGCGATCGCTAAATTGATAGCAGCTGCGATGATATTAGTTAACATAATATGTATTGTAGGGATAAGGACGTATCCGGCTAAAGCTGCACCTGCCACCGCTCCGGCGGTATTGGCCGCATAGAGACGGCCGATCCGGCGGCCGATCTGACCGGCATCGCTGGCGATCCAACGGGAAAGCACCGGAAACGTCGCCCCCATAAGAGCTGTCGGTATTATGAGGACCGCCGCAGAAAGGACAAAGCAAAAGAGGTTAAGGATGTAGTTCGATTTTGTAACATGCTGATAAATAAATGGATATATACGGTCGAGGAACAGGAGTGCTGAGGGAACCGCAAGTGCAATGATGCCGATTGCACCCTGGGTATACCCATAGACCTTGATCAGGTTGACGTTCGTACGATCACGATCCACGCGCCTGCCTGCTACAACTGCCCCAATGGCAAGTCCTCCCATAAATGCAGCCAGGACCGTACTGACCGCGAAGGCCATTGCCCCGAAAACAACGCTGAGGAGGCGTGTCCAAAGGACCTCATAGACAAGGCTGGCAAAACCTGAGGCGAAAAAGCAGATCAGAATCAGCCTCCGATCCAAAGATAGTCCCCTATCCGTCATCCTTCCCACCTTTGATCCTCAATTTACTCATTCCCAATTCCGGCTGAAGTACAATATCCCAATTATGTATGAGGCTATTATAATGTTCTATACAAATTAGCCCATTATAGAGTTTTAAGTCAATAACTAACTTCTCAATTTCGAAGAAAAAACTTGACAAATTATTAGAATTTATTTAGAATCAATGCATCGTGTATTATAACCTATAGCCCGGTCATGCTTTAATCTGGGAGTTTGTCTATGTTGGGGGTTACCTAAGTGTTTCGGGCCCTGGGTTTTCCCAGCACACCCGTAAATTTTCAATATGGCCTGTAGATATGCATATAATTCACAAGTCTTTTATTTCAGGGCTTGTAAGCAAATGTAAAATCCAAATTCCAGAACCTGCGAGGAGGTGATGTGACCAGCCAAGGTTTTTCGGTTTTCCGATTTTTCGGTAGTTTGGTGTAAGCGATGAAAGGAGGGTATAAAAGGTGAAAGAGAAATTAAGGTTAACATTTATTGCCTTCCTTGTGGGCCTGATGGTTCCCGCTCTTGCATTTGGCGGGACGACCGGGAAGATCTCAGGTGTCGTGAAGGACGCAGACACTGGTGAGACTGTCCCCGGGGTCAGCGTTATAGTCGAAGAGACAAATCTTGGTGCCGTGAGCGATGTCGATGGATATTACTTCATCCTCAACGTAGCGCCTGGGAAACATTCCGTCAGCGCGACTATAATCGGCTACGTGAAGTCCACAACGGAAGATGTCGTGGTAAATGCGGACAGGACGACAGAGGTTAATTTCTCATTGAAGCCCACAGTCATAGAGGTATCAGAAGCATTGATCGTTACGGCGGAGAGGCCCCTTGTCGAGCCTGACCTCGCAGTGAGCCAGACTATAGTCACTCCTGAAGAGACGGAGACCCTTCCGGCACCCCAGATATTGGAGGCACTGACTTTCGAACCTGGGATTGAGCTGAGCAATCTGAGGGAGTTCAGGCTCCGGGGTGGAACGGCAGATGAGATCTCCTTCCAGGTGGACGGCCTTGAACGTACAGATGTAATGAATAACAGGGCTTATATAGCTTTGAACTCCGCCATGATCAAGGAGATCCAGATCATCACGGGTGGCTTCAATGCGGAATACGGGGACCTCCGGTCCGGTCTCGTAAACGTAATCGGAAAAGAAGGCACAGCCAAATGGAGCTATACCGCTGACTATCGGTATGCTCCGGCCCACCAGAAGCATTTCGGCCCGAGTGCATATGGAAAAGACCAGTATGATTATAAGCTCTACGGCCGTGAAAATAAGACCTGGCCTGGTGAAAATGTCTTCTTTAACGAAAATGGAGAACCCTCATATAATCCATATGATGCAGTCTATGATACCCCCGATGCCGGCCCTGGGGGCAAACCATCTATCTGGAAGGGGTGGACAGCGCTTGCTGCGGAAAAAAATAGCGCAAACTGGAAAGGCAAAAATAACTGGACCCCTGAGCAACTTCAGGAGGTTTGGAGGTGGCGTCATAAGGGCGTTGAATACGGTAACGAACCGGATCAGTATTTGGACACTGGCATCGGAGGACCCCTGCCTTTCCTGAACTCCAGTTTCTATGCCGGATATAGGTTTGGCTGGTTTGCTCTTCCTCTGCCGGCGATTGAGCCTGTTGCCAAAGACTGGAGCACCGAGTTTAAGCTCACCACACGTCCCACCCCCTACATTAAGGTAAGTCTGAACGGGCTCTATGGGAAATGGAACACCATCGCCAGGGGCGATGCATGGTCCGTAATAGGTGGCGACATAGATGATTGGCGCACCATAAGCCAGATGGCCGGGAAGCTGTCGGGATGGTCAGAATGGGGTGGCAATAAGTACAACCTCTCCTCCTCAGTCCATGCGGGACAGGAGATCAAGCAGGCCGGCTTCAGTTTGACACATACGCTGAACCCGTCCACCTTCTACGAGGTCCGTTACAACTGGTTCAAGGTGGACCAGAAAACGTGGAGGGACGATTCTAGGGAGGAGTTAGCGGCCAAAAACCCGGCTGAGATGGTTAAAACTATCAACGGTGTGGACTTTGTGGCGTCCGAGGGATGGGTGGAATCCACTTTAGGAGAGGATGATCTTCCTAACGCATATCCTCTGGGCGGTGAAGGTGAAATCAGTGATACCTCCTGGGTAGTCACACACACGCTTAATCTGGATTTGACCAGCCAGTTGGCCCGCCATCATCTGGTCAAAGCCGGTTTTGAGGCTCGGCTCTCCCATATATTCAAGGATCACAAGGAATGGCTCGAGACTCTGCGTATGTATACTGCTTTCAGGTTCTACGATGTGAAGCCAAAGGAGTTCTCGGGCTACATTCAGGACAAAATTGAGTATGGTGGGATGATCGCCAACATCGGGCTAAGGGTCACGCAATTCGACGCCGGTGCCAAGGTACTCGAAATGCCCGATGGCCTTTATTCCTTCCTCTGGACCCGACTGGGCAATATGAAGGAGACTCTCGAGGAGAAATACGACATAGTGGTTCCCTTCGAACCGGAGAACACAAGGGAATCCGCAGAGAAGGTCATGAAGCTGTTGGAGGACAAATATGGAAGGGACGCCGAGACATGGACAGTCTTGATGCCGAGGGTCTCCGTATCCCATCCGATCGGGGAACGCACTAAGTTCTTCTTCTCCTACGGCCTGTTCTACAGTACACCGAAGTCTCAAAACCGATATGGAATCCGCGTGGGGGATGTTTACTTCGGATTAAAGGAAGGTGAGGTAAGGGATGTATTTAATCCGGATCTGAAACCACCCAGGACTTCGTCCTATGAGGTAGGTTTCGAACAGAACATCCGGGATGAGTATGTCGTTTTACTCAGAGGCTATGTAAAGGATGATATCGATCAGATAGCCCGGGTCGAGATTAACGGGGCACTTGGCTCGGATAGGTTCGGGGAACCCGGTCCTGCCGTGGCCCAGGACTTATCACCGCGATACCAAACCGATCGGAACTGGAATTATGAGGATATCCGGGGAATTGAGACTAAAATCACGAAAGTAAAAGGGGAATGGGTCACCGGTGCGTTTACCTTCGATTACCGCATCTCGAGCCAGGGGAACCAGGGGTACGACAAATTGTACCAGGACCCTCTCGCGTCAGCCCTGGCAAAACCAGCTTATATTGCACCGCCCGAACCTGCGCCCAATTTCTCGGGTTTAATAAGCCTCCACACCCCTTCTCGCCTTGGCATGCTTAAGGGAGACTGGAACCTCACCATTTATCAGAAGTATACCAGAGGCCAGAAATATATCTACAACCCCGGAGGGGAGCTTTCACTCAGGGTTATAGAAGAGAGCAAGCCGGAATGGATCCTCCGCTACGCGGACTCCTACAACACCGACCTCCGACTTACCAAAAACATCGGTCTCTATGGCTACCGTATCTCTCTGTACATGGATGTCAGAAACCTCCTCAATCAGAAGCGTCTCAACACTGGCGCCCTCACTGACTTCAATTCCTATGTAGAGTATGTGGTCATACCTAATGACGAGAAGATCGGTGGGAAGGATACCTTCAAGTACCTCGACGAAGGTTGGCGTGATAAAGAAGGTGTCTGGCATACCCCGCTTGCCGGGCATAATGAGTGGCTCGAGTTCCTGGATCCAAGATCCATAATGCTTGGCATCAGGATCAGTTATTAGAAGGAAAGGGCGTTAGGCTCTTCACTATCATGTGTCCTAACACCCGCCTGAGAAGGAACTGTTCCGCTTCTAAGGCCGACTAAAAGGAGGAGAAGTCAAAATGAAAAGATGGTTTACCTTGGCGGTGATCTTTGCTCTGATCCCAATTTTCGTGTGGACCATCGCCAGTCATGCAAACACCACCCGTACCTTCATGAAGATTGGGCGATTGTGGACACCTCAGGAGTACGATGGTGCCGAGGGCTGGCACAGGTGCATGTCAAGGACCGGTGGTCACCA
>CAZTBA010000441.1:0-4830 GCA_964611725.1 uncultured bacterium | reverse complement strand
GCTCAGAGCTACATAGCTTCTGGAAACTATGAAGCTGCCAGAAGTGTCCTTAGCAGGATAGGGCGGAGTTCAAAACTCTATGACAGGGCGCTCCTCCTTGCTGCCAGATCTCACCTTATGGAGGATAGTTTTGCCTCTGCACTTGAGATCCTGGATAATATAGGCAGAAAGAGCCCCTTTTATGACGAGGCTTCCCTTGCCAAGGGGCATATATCCTATGAGCTTGGCAATTTTAAGGAGGCGATATCCTACTACAGTGAGATCGATCGCGACTCACCCTCCTACCCTGAGGCACTTATAGGTCTTGCTTGGGCATACACGGGCGAGCATAATCATGAAAAGGCTGTTTCCATAGCCCAAAGGCTGCTTAGAGAGGCACGCTCCGACAAGTTCACCTTCGAGGCCATGGTTATTTCCGGACAGGGCGAGAAGATACTTGGTCGCTATGAGGAGGCCAGGGGAAATTTTAAGGATATGATCAAATCCGGTCAGCAGAGCAGAATTTACTTTTCCTATGTGGAGGATAGGATAAAGCTCGAGTCGATGATCAGCGAAGCTGAGAATCTCAGAGATCTTGCTGTTGAGAGGGAGGACAGGGAAGCTTACGTAAAGGCCGAGTCGATAGTAGAAGCGCTCCGGAATTCGTTGATTGCTGCCGAATATTTCGATAGCCGTCTCAAAGAGACCGATCCCGCTGTAAAGACCAACAGCCAGATAATCCTGCTGCAGGCCCGTTCAGGGAACCTATCGAAGCAGATTGAAAGGGAGGAAGAAAGGCTCAATCATCTCAGGAAGGAACTTAGAAAGTTCGGTGGGCGGGGGGAAAAACCCTCGGCGATAGTTAGGGCCGAGTTCGAAAAAGATGTTGTGAAAGATATGCTGTCACTTACGGGTCAGTTAAAACGCTGGATAGAAATCAGCAGGTCTCCTGAAGAACCTGTTGATGTCGAGCGCTGGGAGGCGCTATCATATTTTGGCCTTGCGGACGTATTTTTCACCCAGAATGAGGAGAAACGCCGTAGGCTTAACGAGCTGAAGAGGGAACTCTCCGAGATAGAGTCCCTTCTCCAGGAGGAGGAGAGATGAAAAGCTCTGTCCTTAAGCTGCTTTTAAGCCTTACCGTTATCCTCTCAGTTTCGGTCACATCTTCCAGAGCTGCTTTGGATGAAAAGACAAGGGCGTTTGTATCCTCGAAGCTGGATTCGCTTCAGATGTGGCTCAATTTGCTTAGGGTTGAGGAAAGGCTCATAGCCATATGGGGAAGCGGAGTTACCATTCCGGATTCGACATATGAAGCCATGCTCTTCGGACTTACTGAGGAACAGAAACTCGAGATTCTCGAGCTTCGTAAGAGGATATTCGAGCAGATGGAAAGCTACGAAATAGAGAGACTCGGTAAGAAGAGGGCTATGCTTGAGGAAGAAGTGAAGATCGTAGAGGAGGATATAAAGTCTCTGGCTCCTATCGAGATAGAGACCCTTGAAAAGTTCATCGAGAGGTATGGGAGTGCGAAAGAGTACATGGATCTTATAAACACTGCAAAGTTCAAGCTTGCCAACCTCTATTTCAACCAGGTAGATGAACCTTACTCCGAGGCTATGGAGCGCTACAATAATGAGATGGAACGGTACGAGGCGGGTCTCATTCCTTTCCCTCCTAAGGAACCAAAGAGGGACTTTAGCAAGCCCCTCGATCTCTATATTGATATAGTCAAGACCTCCAGTGATCTGGATATTCTTCCTTATTCGCTATATACCATTAGCTGGTTCTTTATAAACGAGGGAAAACAGGAGGAGGGCCTTAAGTTTCTGAAAACCCTTGTGGAGGCCTTCCCTTCAGACAGCGTGAACGCCCCCGATGCCTATAAGATGATAGGTGACTACTATTTCAACCATATGGAAATTCCCGGAAACGAAGAACTTCAGCTCGCTATTGAGAATTACGGTAAAATACTTCAGTTCTGGAACAGCCCCCGTTACCAGGAGGCACTCTACCTTCTGGGTTGGTGCTACTACAGGATAGATGATTACATGAAGGCTGTAGCCTACTTCACCCTCCTGGTCGACGAAATTGAATGGGCCAGAGGGCTTGGGGAAGAAGCCGCGGTCGCCAGAGAGAAGATAAGGGATGATTTCAGGCCCGAGGCGATAGAGTACATAGGAATTTCCTTCTTCAACGCCGAACAGGAGGGGATGATAGGGCTTGATTCCCAGATCTCATACTTTAAGAAACTCGGTGACAAGTCCTACTCACCGGAGATCTTGAGCAAGCTCGGCGAAATATATCTTGAGGTCGGGAACAGGCAGATACCCGAGTTTCTCGCGAAAAGTTCTACCATCTATTCGGATATGCTCAGCGCTTTCCCGAATTACGCAGGCGCACCGAAAGTATATAAACAGCTTGCGATGAACCGGTTCTACGGGATGGACAAGAATGGTGGCTATCAGGCCTATGAGGAGCTTTTCAGCAAATATAACCGTAACGGCACCTGGACCAAAAATTCTAAGCTTTCCAAAGCCGAGATTGCCGAGGCCGATAGCCTCGCTGCATATGCAATACTCGAAGCGGCCAAATACTCCTTCGAGAAGGCAAAGGAGATGGGAAACGATCCTGAGATGCTCCTTGAGGCTGTAAGAAGGTTCGAGATGTACCTTGGTAGCTACAGATATATAAATAATGAGGCATACGATATAAATTACAACCTGGCAATTATATATGAGCAAATGCTTCAAGATTACGAGAAGGCCTATCAGGAATATATACGTGTGAGCAAGGATTACAAGCAGGACAAGTATCGTGGGAAAGCAGCACTTCAGGCGATACTGGTCGCCCAGAAACTGCTGGAACTCGAAAAGGAAGCGGCAGAAGAAGAGGCCGCTCCTGTTATGGAGTAAATATGAATTGCCAAAACTGGAAAGGGCGTATGAGAACTTCAAAGCTAATAGTAATATTGAGCTTTATTGCCATATTCTTTGTACTTGATGCCAACGGCCAAGACACCGAACTCGAAGGAACCGAGCCCTCAGGCCCTGAGGCCGAAAGCTCTGTAGAGGAAGCTCAGCCACCTCCTGAACCCATCGAGATTTCCTCTGCGCAGAAGAGGCTTATTGAGGCCTGCGAGAATTATGTGGAGCTTTTCCCAAATGGCGAGGAGACACCCAAGGTCCTCATAATCGAGGGAGACGTCTATTTCGAGGCCAGGGATTACCTGAAGGCTGCTTCGGTATACGAAAAAGTGCTTGATAACTTCTCCGATAGCGGCGAGCCCTACGTTATCGCCAGCAAAAGGGTGATATCCTGTTACAGCGAACTCGACATGTATGACCTTGTAGAGAAGTGGGGTGAAAAGCTCAAAGGCGATCCCCGCCTCTCGGATGATGTGCGGAAACTGGGACATGACGTTGTGATCGGGGCGCTTGTTAAGAGGGCTGAGTCTTTTGCTGAATCCGGTGACTATGTGGGGGCAGCCAGAAAGTATGAGGAAACTGCGCTCAGGGAACCGGATCACAAAGATGCCCCCCTGGCCCTGTTCAGGGCTGCCGAGGAATATCAGAAGGGGGGACTTCTGAAGGAAGCTGCCGATATCTTCCGTAAGGCTGCCGTAACTTACCCCACCTATGAAAAGGCCGACGGCGCACTCAACAACGCCGCTCAAATCTATACCGATCTTGGAAACTGGAACCAGGCTTCCCTGGTTTATGAAGAGCTTATTAAGAGTTACCCGGACTCCGAGTACAGAGAGGCGGCCCTCAATAACCTGAACATAATCTACACCCAGCAACTTCAGGACTGGCAGAGGGCAGCCTGGGTTAACGAGACCTATGTAGGTGATTACAGCAACTCCGAAAGCGCTGCTAACCTCCAGTTCGAAATAGCCGATATATACAAGAAACTTGATAATCCGATGAAGACTATCGAAGCGTACATAAAATTCGCCACCCAGCATCCTTATGACCCGAGAACCGTAAATGCCTACTATGAACTTGGCAGTCACTATATGGGGCAGGGCGATGTAAATCTTGCACTCGAATATTTCGGTAAGGCGACCGCGACAAACGATACCCTGAAGCTCTCAGAGGCGGAGTCGAACGATTATTACTCCATGCTCTCGTTCTACGAAATTGCAGAAGCGAAGTTCCGTAGCTACCGGGATGTGAAGTTCGATGACCCGGACAGGCTGAACGAGAATCTGGAGAAGAAGAAAGTACTCCTGGAGGAGGTTATAAAATATTACGGTAAGGTTAAGGACTTCGGGGATCCCGAGAAGGCGTTCGAGTCCCTCCACAAGATAGGAATGGCCTGGGAGGATCTGGCCGACACCTTTTTCGATCAGAAGCTCCCCGTAAGCCTTTCGGAGTTCGAGCTCTCGAAGAGGATGGTAAACATAGCTGAGAATAGCGTGGAATATGTGAGGAAGGCCGAGGAATTCTACAGGGGAAATGTGGCGATATATGAGGAGAAAGCTGCCTCTATAGAGGATACCTCGGGGGTCAGGTGGGTTGAGATGTCCCGCCAGAGGGCTGAGGAGTTATCCAGGAAGAGCATGGATCTTCTGGTCGCCGGCAAGAGAAGGTATGCCGAGGCATGGATCGACGCATGGATCGGTGATAGCTTCCCCGAAAGTTGGCTTAACATAGTAGCCAGGGTTGAAAGAAGGGCGAGAGGTTTCTTTGACGATTACCCTGATCAGTATATATCCCTGAAGCGAAAGCTGATAGATGAAACGATATGTCCTGAGATATATGACCTTCTCATACCAAGGTATGAGGATGCCCTTAACCAGGCCAGGTCAATGGGTATGGACGAAAGCTGGATGAAGGGTATGGTGGA
>CAZTBA010000440.1:0-4852 GCA_964611725.1 uncultured bacterium | reverse complement strand
CCAACAACATAGGCGAACCTCTGGCTACTTGTCAACTAGCACCAATGGTTAGTAGGGAAGTCCTGAGATGTTTTGAGGAACAGGACAGCGATCACTCCATAGAGTGTTCTTAAGAATCCCTATTGAGCAAGAGAAGGGATTAGGCAGGTCTCCGGCTAAATCCTCAAATGGTGCCGCACCATATTTTGCCCGTTCCGCTTTTGGTGCTCTTTGTTTGCTCTCTTCGGAGAAAAATCCGATTTACAGCTCGAACTCTGTTCCTGGGGCTTCAGGGAACGGAGAAGATGTCGCGTGCGGGACAGCTTCTATGACGCGCATAGTTTTCCATTTGCCCTTTAAGAATCGGAATAGAAAAATGAATCCCAGCAAAATGATATATGCTGTAGCGAAGATCCAGGATGTGAAAAGCCCCCAGTTGAATATCACACTGGCCAGGAATGTCGGGATTACCATGACCACCCAAGAGACTATCACGGCTGCATACATGGCGAATCGTGTATCTCCTGCACCTTTTATGGCGGATGCGAAGACGATGTTCATGGTGTCAAACAGCGAATAAAGTGCAACAAACCGGAGCAGTACCACACCGTAACTGTAAATCACTTCGAAAGATTCCGGATCCGCATTATTACCGAAAGGCTTAAGGAAAACCCAGGGGACCGTTACATAGCTGATTGAGATCAGCAACATGTATAAAAAAGTCAGGTGGGCAGCCGACCAGACGCTCCTCTCAGCAAGGCTGGGATTGTTTTCCCCCAACCGCTGGCCCACCAGAATCGACACTGTTATACCGAAACCTATCATGGGCATAAATGCCAGGGTATTGATGTTGAAGGCGACATTGGTGGCGGCCAGGGCCTCTGTTCCGAAGCGACCAACCAGAATGACAAACAGGGAAAATCCGAACATATCCAGGAAGAACTGAAGACCGTTGGGAAATCCGTAATGTACCAGGCGGCGGAACAGAGGCCAATTAAGCTTCCTACCGGACCAGGTACGAAATCGTTGTTGATACACGGGGCGCAACATCAAAGACAGAAGCACCACAAACTTGACGAAAGCTGCGAAAACTGTGGCAATTGCAGCCCCTCTGATTCCCAAATGTGGAAAACCGAAATGACCGAAGATCAGCAGATAGTCAAATACGATGTTAATTCCGGTTGCCAGAATATTCGTCCACATTACTGTCAGAGTATCGCCGCGACCACTGAAGAAACCGGAAATGGCGGAGTTATTTACAGGAAAGAATGCCCCAAGGCATAGGATAGCGAAGTATTCACGTTCCAGTATCTGCACTTCAGGTGCATGACCGGCCAGTCGAAATAGGGGACCGGCCAGAGGCACAAACAGCAGCATCAACCCCATGGCAATGAAAGAGAAGTAGATCCCCTGCCACACAACGGCACCGACCTGTGATTCCTGCTTAGCACCGTAATATTGTGCTACAAATGTGTTTACATACGAGGCGGACCCGATAAATAAACTCAAAATGGTGAAGTTCAGGAGACCGGCCGGTGAGGAAGCTGCGATCGCTTCCGGCGAATACCAGGTCAGAAACATGCGGTCGATGAAGTGCTGAATCGACCAGGCTCCTGTGCTCAGAATTAAAGGGATAGCTAACTTCAGTACTTCGCGATAACCACCGGGCCCCGACCAGTGGTTGATTATTCTTTTCATAAGGTAGAATTTCTCTCTTTAGTATGAAATATGTCATTGACCGATGTAGGGGCAGGGCATGCACTGCCCCTACATCAAGGATCGTGTCTCAAGAATCTATATATATTACTTTTCCGAGCGCAATTTAGCCCAATATCCCTTTCACCGTTACTGCTATATAGAGACGCCCCGCCAGGGCACCTCTGGAAAGCTAAACCTTCCAAAGAAAAAAATCAATTGTTTTTGAAATATAAATTCGGCCAACTCCTCATATTTTCGAACTGCTCCGGCGGATGGACACGATGACCTGACCCTAAAATAGAACCCCCACCCCTGTTGAGGTGGGGGTTCTTCAGATTTTGGTCTGGACCAGTTTAAACCTTGCTGACGTCTATAGCCTTGGGACCCTTTGAGTCTGTTGTAACTTCGAACTCTACTTCATCCCCTTCGGACAACGTCTTGAAACCTTCCGTCTGAATCGACGAATAGTGCACAAAGACATCTTTGCCATCTTCTGTCCCGATAAAGCCATAGCCCTTCTGGTCGTTGAACCATTTAACGGTTCCTCTCAACTGTATCACCGCCTCTCTTCGAAAAAATTCCGATCGAGCTCATCCTCTACAAACAAAAAACCACAGAAGCGTAGCCACCAGCTCCTGCGGTTCGATTTTAGACGAAACTAGAACGGTCTGGCATTACTTTTAATGCTCTAATATAACAACCCTTATCATCTTTGTCAAGGCCAAAAATTCTGAATCAGCTATATTTCGCTTTATCGAGGCGGGAATTCTTCCATAATCTTGCTAAAAACCTCATTTTTGCCTCTCTGAGGATCTGATCAGGTAATGACCCTCCGATTAAGCCTTCTAAATCTCAAGTTAAGTTCTGTGAGTAGAAAGGTCAGGAAACCTCAAATCACTGTTGTGAAAAGACATGGATTGAGTTTTCTCCCTTGAAATGTGAGGGCGATCCGCCGGTCACTCCCACTGAGACGGTTTTTAGAAAACCTGCAATGAAAATTCGACTTGTCAAGGAAAGTTTTTATTGCTATAGTGTAACGCATGGTGTGCTATATGATCGAATCATTGTATTCCGGAGGAAGAAAACATGAAAACAGGAATATTTAGCCTCTGCTTGGTTTCGATGATAGTGTTTTTCACATGGGCAGGATGCAGCAGGGAAGTTGAGGATAGACAGGTGGATGAAGAATTCGTCGTCAGAACTGTGAAAGTTGCCCAGAAAGAGATCTCTCCCACGATTCATACCAGCGGTGTGATTTCAACCAAGACGGAAATGAAGCTTTCATTTAAAACTGGGGGCATCGTAGAAAGTATTCCCGTAAATGAGGGGATGGCTGTCAAAAAAGGTCGAGTTTTGGCCAAACTGGACCTATCTGAAATACAGGCCCAGGTTGCCCAGGCCCGCGGCGCATATCAGAAGGCTGAGCGTGATCTGAAGCGTGTTGAACGACTGCACGCAGATAATGTGGCAACGCTTCAGCAGCTCCAGGACGCTACCACCGGCCTCGAAGTCTCCACTTCCAACCTGGAAGCGGCGGAATTCAATCTGAAGCATTCAACCATTTATGCCCCTGCCGATGGGAAGATCTTGAGGAAGTTTGTCGAGGAAAACGAATTGGTATCACCGGGGATGCCGGTTTTCCTGTTCGGTTCTACTGGTAAAGAATGGATTGTGCGTACTGGAGTAACGGACCGGGAGGTTATCCAGTTGCAGCTTGGAGACTCCGCAAATGTATATTTCGATGCCTACCCGGGAGTTGATTTCCCTGCCCGTGTTTCCGAGATTGCGGAACTTGTCGACCCGATGAGCGGCACATACGGAGTGGAATTGCGGGTTGATTCAGGCGTCTACAAGCTCATTTCAGGTTTCGTGGCAAGGGCGGAAATTGTTTCGTCGGAGAGACATCTTTTCCACGTGATTCCCATCGAGGCACTGGTAGAAGCGGATGGTGACAGTGGCTTTGTATATACACTCCGGGAGAACGGCAAAACCGTCAGAAAGATTCCCGTTCGAATCGGGATGTTGCTCGGTGATGAAATTGCGATGACGGAGGGCCTTGAGGGTGTAGATCTCGTGATCACTGAAGGAGCACCATATCTGGCGGATGGTTCCGAGGTGCGGATAGCTGATAAGTGACAATGGTATGGTAAATGATTTATACTTAGGAGAGTCACACATTAGATTGAGAGACAACCATCTTCGTGTAGGGGCAGGGCATGCCCTGCCCTTATAGTCTTGCAGATGTTTCAATAGATAAATCTAAAAAGCCATAGGGGAAATCCGAAATGAGACTCCCAAAGTTCGCCATAGAAAACCATCAGTTTACGATCGTTCTGATAATGCTGCTGGTCATTTCCGGGATCGTTTCCTTTTTTACCATGCCCCGCTCCGAGGACCCGAAGATCTCACCTCCAGGGACCAACATCGTGGTTATCTATCCGGGTGCCACTCCGATAGAACTTGAGCAGCTTGTGGTAGATCCAATTGAGGAGGTTATAAACGAACTGGAGGATATAAAAGTCATAGAATCTCACGTTGAAGACGGGCTGGCTGTGATATCTGTCGAATTTGAATTCGGGACCGATCCGGATGATAAATATTCGGACGTCGTGCAGAAGGTTAACAGCATCCGAAGCAACCTGCCTGGGGATATCCTCAGTCTGGATATGATCAAATGGTCAATCGCAGATGTCAATATCTTACAGCTCGCTATTGTCTCGGAGAGGGCAAGTTACCGGAATTTGGAGGATGAAGCGGAGCGTCTCAAGAGATCACTGGAGGCTGTTTCAGGTGTGAGATCAGTCGAGACCTTGGCCTTCCCGGAACAGGAGTTGCGGGTATCGGTGGATCTGGAAAAAATCGCTGAGATGCGTATCCCTTTCTGGCAGGTGGTTGGGGCGATTCAGGGCAGCAACGCGAATATTCCTGGCGGCAGTGTTGATATGGGTGCCAAAAAGTTCAACATTCGGACCAGCGGAGATTATGAGTCTCTGGATGATGTGGCCAACACAATTGTCCATTCATACAACGGTCGCATCGTATACCTGAAGGATATTGCTGAAATCAAGTTCGACTATGAGGATGAAGCCTACAGGGCAAGGTATAACGGTGAGCGCACGGTGTTTGTTGCAGTGACACAGAAGGAGGGGACGAATATATTCGGGATCATGGATAA
>CAZTBA010000439.1:0-4882 GCA_964611725.1 uncultured bacterium | reverse complement strand
ACAACTAACAAGGGGAAGGGGATAGGGTTCAAAGGTAGGTGGCGGAGAGGGTGGTTCCTGGGATGGCGATATCAGCAATGCCAAGTCTGTAGATTTTCGTGGAACCGTAGGTGCCGGTGTCAGCTTCCCGATTAGCAAATTGATGATGTTGCTTATCGAAGCCCGATATACCATGGGCTTTAGTAGTGCCTTTAAAGATGTTGACGATCTTGCTGCAGTGCCTCAGGACGAGGTTCCATTCGTTGATGCGGAGGGCAAAGCGTCGGATTTCAAGAACCGTGTTATTTCGCTCACGCTTGCAGCGTTCTTTGAATTTTGATCAGGCTTAGCATTAACATATATGCGGTTGTCAGATATCACCCTGGCGCGAATGTCTGTTATCTCCATGATCATCCGCGCCAGAAGTTTTTCTCCCACTTTTTCAAATGTTCAGGCTCCTCCATATCCATACCCCGGATTTCCCCTTGATTTTCATTTCAATATGATTATATATTGATTAGGATTATTCTTAGAATCCCAGATTTCTCGGAATACCATCTGGGGAGGGATGGTCTACGAGCGATAAAGATCTGATCATGCCTGACCCATTGTTATAGAGTTCGGTACCGTTTGATTCCCTCCCTCAACCCAAAGCTTCCCGGAGACAGGAGATATGACAATGCCGGTTTCGGATAGAACGACCCTTGTGGGGGTAATCGTCCTTATCGCTATACTGATGGTGTCCTGCGGAAAATCTGATAAGGAAGAGGGGACATCGACCCGAGGAGCCATTCCTGTGGAAGTTCAGACACTCAGGCACACGACGCTGACGGAGACCCTTTCAGCAGTGGGCACGGTCGAGGCGTGGCACGACGTAACTGTCAGTTCGGAGAGTTCAGGCAAAGTGGTGGCGATCTACGCGGATGAGGGTGATCACAGGAAAAAGGGAGAGGTCATCATCGGACTTGATGATGAGATGAACACCCTTATGGTAGCCCAGTCTGAGGCACAGCTATTGATTGCGAAAGCTGGTTATGAGAAGGCAAAACGGGACTTGAAACGGAGTGAGGAGCTTTTCGGAACCAAAGGGATCAGCGAGTCACAGGTCGAGATGGTCCGCCTTCAGGCTGAGACCGCGGAATCCAGCCTGAAATCCGCCCAGGTAGCACTGGATATCGCACGCCGACAGCTTAGGGATACGAGGATCAGGAGCCCTATAGATGGGAAGGTGGCTGAGCGGTATGTCGATATCGGTGAGATGGTCGGTCCGGGAACCCCCGTTGCGGTCATGGTCGATATCCGCCACGTCAAGGTGAAGATCTCCGTTTCGGAAGAAGATGTCTCCAAGCTCAGGGTAGGCCAGATGGTGCATCTGACTGTGGATGCCTATCCGGATGAGTTCTTCGAGGGAAAGATCTCAAAAGTCGGTTTGAAGGCCGATTTTCGGACGAGGTCGTTTCCGGTCGAAATCGAAGTCCCACAAAATCCGGATGAGAAGCTTAAACCGGGAATGATCGCCCGTATAGAGGTGGAAATCAGGAATTACAAGGACTTGCTTTTGGTGCCCCAGGATGCCTTGATCGATAGGTCGGGGTGGAAGATCGGCTATGTGGTCATAAACGATAAGGCAGTGGAACGATCCGTCGTTCTGGGCCGCCAATGGGAAACCCAGGTTGAGGTGGAAGGTGGTCTGAGGGAGGATGACCAATTGGTTGTGACGGGTCAGGAGAATCTGAAGGATGGTGTAGAAGTAGAGGTGAGATAAACCGGGCAGGTAGGCAAACAAGGGCATTGAAATTGGAAATATTTTGGATACCATAATAATACAATCCCCCGGCTGGGAGGCGGTCGATGTCCATATTTAAGCTCTCCGTTAACAACCCTGTTTTCGTCAATATGGTAATGATCGTGGTCATCGTATTGGGGGTATATTCATTTCTCACGCTGCCCAGGGAATGGATACCCGAAATAGATTTCAACTGGGCTTTCATACTCACTATCTATCCCGGAGCATCCCCCGAGGAGACCGAAAAGCTGATAACAATACCCATCGAAGAAGAGATACAGGACGTCAGAAAGATCGACCTTATCAGTTCGGAGTCAGTCGAAGGTGCATCGTTCGTATGGGTAAAGTTCGAGGAGATGTCAGATAAC
This sequence comes from uncultured bacterium, assembly GCA_964611725.1. Taxonomy (GTDB): domain Bacteria; phylum Latescibacterota; class CAZTBA01; order CAZTBA01; family CAZTBA01; genus CAZTBA01. The sequence continues at coordinate 2,749 of CAZTBA010000439.1, read as the reverse complement.
GAATTTGACAAGGTCTATCAGGATCTACGCACCGAGATAGACAAGGTGAGAGATCTCCCGGTGGATGTGGAAAATCCTGAGGTGGTGAGATTCAATACAGGTTTATTTGCCCCGATAATCAGCGTGGTTCTCTCGGGGGATCGCCCTGAGGGTGAGATGAAAGAACTGGCCGAGCGGCTTCGAAAGGAGATACTCGACGTCACTGATGTCGCGAAAGTAGACATGTGGGGTGTGCGGGAGCGCGAGATCTGGGTTGAGGTCGATCCCGACCGGCTCTACGGATATGGTCTCCCCCTCATGGAAGTGATGGGCGCGCTCAGCTCAAACAACCTGAACCTTCCGGGAGGAAATGTCAAGATGGGGAGGTCAGAGTACCTTATACGCACGGTGGGGGAATTCGATGAGTTAGGGCAGATCGAGAACGTCGTCGTGCGTTCCTACGAGCCATCGGGGAAGATCAGGGTCAGGGATCTGGCCCGGGTGAGGGATACATTTGAGGAAACCAGCACGCTCTCGCGGTTGGACGGCAGTCCGGCTGTAACGCTCAACATCATGAAGAAAAAGAAAGGCAGCTCTCTTAAGATAATTGACGAAATCAAGAGGGTCACTCAGGAATGGGAGGAGAAGAAACTTCCCGAGGGTGTCAAGGTTACGCTTACGTGGGACAGTTCCATACAGATCAAAGATATCCTCCGCAAGCTGGAGACAAATGCGCTGCTGGGAGTGATCTTAGTAATCGGGGCACTTTACTTATTCCTGGGGGGACGAAACGCCTTCTTCGCCGCACTCGGTATTCCGATAACCTTTATGGCAGCTTTCTTTTTCATGAAATCTACCGGTCGAACTCTCAATGGAAACTCCCTCTTCGCCCTGGTTCTGGTGCTGGGGATCGTGGTAGACGATGCCATCGTGGTAGTGGAAAATGTGTACCGAAACATGCAGAAAGGCATGTCCCCTAAAACCGCAGTGATAAGGGGAACCCCGGAGGTGGCCATCCCGGTGCTCTCATCCACGCTGACAACCGTAGCAGCCTTCCTGCCACTTATGCTGATGCCCGGTATAGTGGGCAAATTTATGAGGATCGTGCCGATTATCGTCTGTCTCGTCCTCGCTGCCTCGATTCTGGAAGCATTTTTTATCCTCCCCTCACATATCGCCGATTGGTCGAAGGCTGAACCTCCGAAAGTGAAAGGGAATAAACTATATCTCAGACTGCGCAAGCGCTACACCCGAATCCTGGTTAAAATTCTGCGCAGGCGCTACTGGGTCGTCGGGGCGGTGACACTGCTGGCTATAGGAAGCGCAGCTCTGATCCCATTGGTAGGCTTAGATATGTTTGCCGATGAGGAGATCTCCCATTTCTACGTCCAGGTGTGGATGCCTATCGGAACACGCCTGGATGAAACGGACAAAGTCATCTCAAAAATCGAGAAGGTCGCATTAAAGCTTCCGGAAGATGAGCTCAGCTCTGTGGTGGCCAATGTGGGCATCCTTCAGTTGGAGGATGATACGATCGTCAACACCCATGTGGGAGAGATAATGGTGGACCTGGTGGAGCCCAAAGATCGGGAGCGTTCCACAGACGAGATCATCGAGGATCTGAGGCAGAGGATCGGGACGATAAGCGGGGTTTCCAGGTTAGAGTTCAGCGAGGTACCCACAGGACCGCCGACGGGGAAACCTGTAGAGGTAAAGGTCAAAGGGAAGTATCTCGACAAGTTGCGAGAGGTTGCCGATCTCGTTAAGGCGGAGCTCCAGAAGATGGACGGCGTAAGGGATATCAGCGACGATTTCTCACCAGGTAAGAAAGAGATCAAGATCAATGTAGATAAAGATAAGGCAAACCTCCTTGGGCTGGACGTAGCTCAGGTCGCCGGGACGGTGAGAACCGCTTTCGAAGGGACAAAGGCCACGGTGTTCCGGGACGGTGACGAGGAGGTGGATGTCGTGGTCAAATTCCGTGATGACAGGCGGGGGAAGCTCAGCGATCTCGAGAACATGTGGATCAGTTCGTCCACAGGGGGACTTGTTCCATTCAGGAATGTGGCGAAAATCAAGATCGAGCGGGGCTATTCCGGGATCAATCGGTTCGACAGAGATCGGGCTGTCACGGTCTCGGCCGATATCGACAAGAAATTGACATCGACGGTAAAGGTGAACACAGAGCTTGCAGAGCGTTTTAAGAACATCGGGGAACGGTACCCCGACTACCGCCTGGACTTCAGGGGAGAGTTCGAGGAATTCAAGAAGGCTTTTTCGAGCCTCGGGAAGCTGTTTGTCGTAGGTATCATCCTGATATATTTGATTCTCGGCACGCAGTTCAAGTCATGGGTCCAGCCCCTGGTGATTATGTTTACTGTGCCTTTCGCCTTTATAGGTGCTATGGTGGGGCTTCTTGTCATAAGGGAACCTTTCAGTATTACTACAATGTTTGGAATTGTAGCACTGGCAGGGGTGGTGGTCAATAATTCCATTGTTCTTATCGACTTCATCAACAAATCACGGGAGAACAGGATAGGAAAATGGAAAGCGGTCGTTTCGTCGGGTAGGGCGAGGCTGCGGCCGATCATTTTGACCAGCGTGACTACAATCTTCGGACTGTTACCGATGGCGACAGGGCTCGGTGGCAAATCCGCCGTTTGGGGACCGCTTGCCAGCACCATCGTATGGGGGTTGGGCGCTGCCACGTTATTAACGCTGTTTGTGATCCCATGTCTCTACGTCATCGTGGATGATATAGGGAAAAAGC
>CAZTBA010000438.1:0-4896 GCA_964611725.1 uncultured bacterium | reverse complement strand
GGCCTATCACATTAGTTACAAAAGCCTTGGGAGTCCTGATGGCTTGTGTATTCCTGCTTTTCGGGATGGCCAACCTAATCAGCCCGGATGTTCCCGAAAGCTACCTGGATCAAAACACCCGCATTTGCGTGATGATAATATTTACAGGAATGGCTTCGATCTACGCGCTTTTCCGCCCTTACTCCGGTGGTATCCTCTTGTGTATCTGTTCCGTGGCCCTCGGATTCGTTTTCCATGGCTTCTTCGATCATCCCTTTAACAGCATGGTGCTGCTGCTTGGTGTGCTGTCTATCATCCGTGGTCATCTCTCCCGACGGACAGTCCCGGAAGACTCCGATCAACCTTCTTGAAAGAGCGAGAGTGACGCCGGGTAATCCACAGATCGTTAGATGCATATCTTGATGGAGATATGTTATGAAAGTTAAACGAAGTAAAGCTGGATTGAGCTTTTGGCTCCAATGGGTAGTGGCAAGTATCGTGGGGATGTTTGTAGGTTTTTTCCTGGGTTTCCTTGTAGCTGCCAGCATCCCTGACGTGCTTGGGAGATGGTTCGGCTTCTCGGTTTTTGGAATTGTCCTCGGGATAGCGGTTGGGATACTGCAATGGTTTATCCTGAGGCGGCGCGTCTCCGTGGCGGGCTGGTGGGTATTAGCAACCGCTGTAGGCGGCTTAGGAATATTTCAGGCCCGGTTGATCTTTGGCTTCTCCACGTTATTCGGGTCTTATGAGAGCTTTGTTGCATTCTTGGGCTGGATCGGGATCGCGTCTTTAGGTGGGCTTGTGACGGGCACACTGCAGTGGCTTGTCCTGAGAGAGAAGGTCTCCCGAGCTGGTTGGTGGGTGTTAGCAAGCACCGTGGGCTGGGCGTTGAGCGCGACAGTTAAAGGAGCAATCCCATGGGGCGTCGACGATAAGGATGCTTTATGGGGAATGGTCGTGGCCGGAGCAGTGTGGGGAATGGTTACGGGAGTAGGCTTAGTCTGGCTGTTGCGAAAACCCGTGCCAGAAGTTTAGTTGGAGGGTGAATCATTTTGGTTGTGCGCTTGTTGCGGTGGTTAAGTTTCTCGGAGGCACTCGCCTAACCAGCTCATGAAATCAGACCGGGCTATGCCCGGCTGCTTATGCGCAGACCGTTAAAAACCGATCCGGAATCCTTTCGTGAACCTTGTGAAATAATTGCAGAAATCGAAAAATCTGAAGATATCCAGGAAATCGAACTTCAGTGTTACTTAAAACCCGTTAGAACCAAATGGGCAATATTCAAATAACGCGAGGATTTTGTTACGAACCTCAAGGAAATGATCGAATGGTTGACATCGTTATCTCTCCCCCGGGGAATCTTGCCAATATAGAGTTAAAACTAATAAATCTTCCCACCGCTGAATTCTAAGGCCTCATAGCCCTATGACAATGTGTAAGCCACTTCCTCGCCTTCCGTGCGTCACTGCTCAATGGTCTCGTCTCTATAATGTGCCTGTAGACTTCCGCTGCTTCCCTGTGTTTCCCTATCCGAAAGAGTGTATTTCCGTAAGGAAGCAGGATCTTCTCCCGGTTGATCTCCGGATCTCCGAATGCATCCTCGAAGAGCGCTTCAGCAAGCTCATATTCATAACTGGCAACATAGACATCTGAGAGGATAGTAATGGCCTTCTCCCTGATCCTGTGGTTTGCGTATGGGCTTTCGAGGGCATCTTCGAGCACCATCCTTGCCTTCCCGGGATCGAAATCCATGTAATCGCTCCCGATGTCTATCATCTGGGATATCTCCCTCCCACCGGATTCTTCGAGTATCTGCTCACGCAGCCGGATGGCCCTCTGATAATCCCTTTTCCTCTCATACAGGTACGCAAGCTCGGAGAGCGCCCGCAACCTTGCACGCCCCGAGATATCCGACTCCAAAAGCTCCTCCGCATAATAGATAGCACTGTCTATATATATGTCCTTTTCAAGGGAGCAGATTATGAGATCGGTCGATGCCTTCCAGATGAGATCACGTTCCCCGACAAGAAAAATCCGGCCGAGGACATCTCTCCCTTGAGCACCTCTGCCATCCGCAACGAGGCGGACCCCGCGCCTGAACTCCTCCGGAACCGTCGGTCCCTTCCCGCGCGGAGTCATTGCCTCCCCGAGTTCCCTTCCTCCCAGAATCCTGTCGATTGAGACAATACCGAAAACACCGGACTCCATCGGGCTCATACGCTCGGGGTCCCTGCTCCAGCTAATCTTGCTGTCGCTCTCGCCACCGTCGTCATCGTCACCTACTATTACGTTAAAGCCTATCCTGTCCTGAGTCACGTCGGGACTGAAGATCCACCTCGGGATGGCTATTTCGACAATGTAACCTGGCCGATCGCCGCCGGTTTCCTCAAGGGCGCACACAGTTCCGCATGCCTCATAGAAGAGGTCGGGCTTCGCGCCTTTCGGCATAGATCCGATCCTTCCCTCGAGGACGAGCTCCCCGTCCAGGTACTTCGATATCATGACATGCCCGGAGTTCGCGCTATACATCCCGGCGGGCCTCGTGAGGTCGCCGTCGAAATATATCTCGACTACATCATCAGCCCACATCGATGAGAGCACGTCTTCCCCGCAGACAAGGCTGTCATCGGCCACCTGTACCGCAACATAGAGGTAATCGCTGTCGAGACAGGCCATAAACTCCGCCGATAGGTCCTCCGGAACGGAAATACCCTTCCTGGTGGCTGAGGGGATGATCTCGGTGATAGACTCCGCAGGGATGCCGAGCTTCTCCCATTCCGAGATATCTCCATCAATCTCGATGGGCGCCCTTCCGGCTATAAAAACCGTCCCGTAGGTCGCCCTATCAGTTTCGATAGCTGCCTTGCCGGAAATCTTCCGAATCGTGGTACAGGAACTGAGAGCTATCGCGAGGAAGATCACGAAGAGTGGGAAAACCCTCGATTTCATTTTGAATCACCTTCTTTCTTCAAATTAGAGGGTTCTCTATCAGGGGAAAATGTTTGTGCAGAATTTCAGGACAAACCGTTTGTTTGTATTATAGTGAATTTGTGGTAATTGTCAAGTCCTTTATGGCAGCTCACCGGTGGGTATGGCACTGTCTCGAGGCCACGTCTGTTGCGGGAAGTATTGCTTCACACATATTCCGAGAAGATCTCATACAGGGAGATGACGTTGTCCAGCGGCGTCTCGGGCATGATCGTATGGCTGGTACCGCCGATGTAACCGCCGTCAGAACTGCCGAAGAGCTCCACCAACTCACGGACCTCGTCCCTCACATCTCCCGGGGTACCGTAAATCAAAGTACCTTGCACGTCGACACCGCCGTTGAAACAGATCCTGCCGCCGAACTCGCGGGACAGTTCACGAACGTCCATCGCCTGGGGCTGGACCGGGTTGAGCACATTCAGTCCGATGTCGATCAGGTCAGGCAGGATGGATCTTATATTGCCGCACAGGTGCATCCAGACGTGCGCTCCGCCGTCACGGACACGGCGGAACATGGCCTCATAAGCGGGCTTATAGAACCTCCGCCAGTCCTCAGGATTCATCAACAGGCCGTTCTGACTGCCCCAGTCATCCGAAAAGAATACGGCGTCGACCCTCCGTTCGAGCCACCGGTCGACCATCGCCAGGTTGATTTCCAGTACCCGGTCGCGGAGTCGACAGAAATTGCCCGTCTCAACGTATGGGTCCATAAGCATATTGTTGAAGCCGCGCAGCATCCAGAGCCGTTCGAAGAGCGTGAACCAGACCGTCGCCCGGACATAGCGATCTCCACGTTTCTTCAGTTCCTCATCGGCGGCGTCAAAACGTCCCGCCGCATAGGGATCGGGGAATTCATATGCATTCAGGAGGTGGTATCCGGTCTCCAAAGGGTGGGCATCAGTCCTCGCCCCATGTCCATCGTCCTTCCAAGCGGTGCCCCATTCGTCAACCCAGCATGTCACTCCGTTCTCAGTTACCGGCTCGCGGGCGTTTTTCCAACACGAGAGCGAGGCGAGCAGGTCGTTCGGAAAGAGTGACTGAAGTTCCCGTATCCTCGCGACCTTGCCCTCATCCTTTTCATACAGCCATTTGAAATCACATCCGATCTCGACCGGCAGATATCCCGGAGATCTGAACTCAATTGATCGCCTGTAATTCTCACGCCCCGATATCATTTCAAATCCCATGCTTCTTCATTATCCTCCACTGCTACAACCTTAAGCACCTCACACACCCGGTCATCTACCGCCTTCAGGACGAAAGCGTAAATTCCCGGCGCGCCGTCAAACTCTACACGTTTGTTGGGAAGCTTACCGCAAAATATGGGCTCATGCTTGAATTCCTGCCTCAACTCATCCATGGCCTGGGATGCGGTACGCAACCTCTCCATCTCCTTATCCCTCTGTTTATTCGATTTCCACAGAAAGTTTCCATAGTTGCCACTGTAGTAAAACACGCTCTGGTTTTCACAGGATTTTTCCAATGGATCCTCTATTCGAAAAAAGAAGGCTCTATCCGGTTCCTATCGACAGGGTTTTCTCAAACCAGCCTGCAGGCCTTTTTGCTTGGATTGGAGTTCTTCTAAGCTATGACCCATACCTGGATAGATAGCTCAAAAATCTCCTCTGAATTCACAAAGTTATACTAAATGCGGTTGATTTCCTGAAATCCCACAAAACTTCTGTAAGGGCAGGGCATGCCCTGCCCCTACAACAATTCATCGAACGTGACTGTAGAGCTATTTCGTGGGTTCTCCCTATCCAAACCCCATTCGAGCGGGTACGGTTCAACGCGGTTTCGCTTCTGACAATATGTTCGTAATAATTGCTTTGCCAGATTGAGTCGTCAGCCTTTCCCTGAATTCTGTTGATTAGCCTGGTTACAGCGGATTTACAGGAACCGACAATGGTATGCAACGATCGAGGCGGT
>CAZTBA010000437.1:0-4912 GCA_964611725.1 uncultured bacterium | reverse complement strand
GCCTCGATTGTCACGATAAGGCCATCCGAGATCTGAGACGGCCTCGGCCAGATGTGCCCCTTCGCTGTCGACAAGGCTGTATCCGTAGAGGGCCGGAGCGACACGGATGGCGCGCACGCCGGCATCCTTCCATTTCGGTATCTCGCCTTCCCATTTCTTCCGGAGATTCACAACAGGGACCGGGATCAACCGTTTTTCCTTTCCCTTGATTTTTTCAAGTAGGATTGAATTCCCGAACTCAGTGGAGTGGATGCAGCTCGCGATGTGGCTCACAAGGCCGCGTTCTATGCCGAACCTGTCCATCATGCTTAGCATAGTACCGGTGTCATCGACCCCGATCGGGCGGATACCGAGTTGGCCGAGGATGAGGTTGACGTCAAATATCTTCATTTTCCCTCCTCCCCGAGAATCCTCAAAATGTTACCGGAGAATATCAGCTCCTTCTCCTCTTCGGATATCTCCGCGTAGGCTACCTGGCTTGCACAGACTGCAGGATCGAGCAGTGGCAGATCCGTCCCGAAGAGGACCCTTCGCGCGCCTCCGGCCGATACGAAGCTCTCTACCCTTCCCAGATCCGGACACGAACAGCATACGTCAAAATAGGCGTTTTCCACAGGGGCTATGTCGTCCAGACAGTCCGCCCAGACATATCCTCCCGAATGCCCCACTATAAAGTTCACCTCCGGGTAATCTATGGCGACTTCCAACAGATCGAGGACATCCGACCGGTTGAAGGTATGGGCGAACACCGGGACACGGTAGTCCTCTGCTTTTTCGTATACAGGAAGATATAGGGGGTGATTGTAACGTAAACCGGTGTGTGATATGTGGATCTTGATCCCCCCGAAGCCCCATTCTCCCAGACATCTGTCGAGCTCCTCGTCCGATTTTTCACTGTAACGCGGGTTCACCGTACAGAAACCTGTCAACCTGTCCGGGAAGAGCTTTACGGCTTTCCTTGTGATCTCGTTTCCGAGACGGAAGTCGAACCGGAGAAAACGGCTCACCGAAGTGCAGGCACGATCGATGCTGCAGGCATCCATCATCCGTATGGCATCCTCTATTGTCGGCTCCTGCGCAATCTCTTCCCAGGTGGTCCCCACGTGCGTATGGGCATCAACACGCATGCTGGCCCTCCTTGGAAACATTGGGTTGAGTTTCTCAGGGTACTATTAAAACTACAATAGGGCACACCCGTTCGAAAATCAAGAGAAAAGCATATGCGCGGAGGAATGTTTCGCCTTGGCTTGAGGTATGAAGACGTTCAGTTTGAGCGTCCGATGCGCCGCAAGATCAAAGTTGACTTTTACAGGGTGTTTGTGTAATATAGTAGGCGAATTGAGAGACGAAAACGGGGTATGCTGTTACCGTAAATTCAAATGAAAAAGGAGTGTTAGATCCATGAGGTTTTTCGACAGGAACTTCAGATACGAACCCAGACTGTATATACTTCAATGCGTCATGGCAGCAATTGCTATGGTCGTAACCCTATCTTTTATAGATGTGAAATCCCAATCTGCCATACTCGCATCGCTTGGCTCAAGCTGCTTCATAGCTTTTACTATGCCCGTGTCCTATATATCCAGGCCCAGGTGTCTGGTGGGAGGCTATCTTATCGGGATAATAGCCGGCTGCTTCTGCCGTCTGCTCTGCTGGTTTCTTTCTCTGGAAAACTTCCCCGCTACTCCTGAATTTATACTCATAGTTCCTGCAGGTTTAGCCGTCGGGCTGGCAACCTTCCTTATGGTCATCACCGACACAGAACACGCTCCGGCGGCTGGTCTGGCTCTTGGGCTTGTTATAAACAGGTGGAATATTATGACGCTTATCTTTATAATTACAGGGATATCGGCGCTTTCAATTACTAAGGCATTGCTGTTGCCAAGGCTCAGGAATCTGCTTTAATCTCTCTCATGGAAGGGTGTGGTTGTGACAATCGGTGCACATACCCATTCTAAAAATGAAAGTGAGAAGTTTACAGAGGTTCCGACTAGCGTTTCCGGAACGCATGCAGGACCGGAAATCCCGGAGAGTGATAAAGAATATATCTCTGGAAAGAACATCCACCGGCTGCTTTCGGGGCATTGGAATTTCACTTGACATCGCATTCGGTTTACTTTATTCATGTTTCAGAAAATAACGATACGGAGAGCACTCTAAGATAGGAGGAATTTCCCATGTCCGAGAAGATATCTCGGGAGCTAAAGGGGCTTTGGGGGAGATATGAGCTCCTCGGAGGTCAGGGTGCAAGGCCGGGAGTTACCCGGGTAGTTCTGAGCATCCCTGCAGTCGAAACTCTGAAAAAGGGCGATGAGGCAATCTGGTTCCAGCTCGAAGCTTTCTCCGATGATAGACGGATCTACGCTATCGCCCTCTTAACTTCATCTCTGGATTTTCTGTGTCCCGACGGAGCAGATGTGGATGCCTATCGCTACCTGCTGTTTCCGGCAGAGGGCAGCCCGCTCGAGTTCGTATCAAGCCGAACGGGAAAGGCACTCCTTCCGGCGTTTGACTTCTTCAAAAACCTGTTGCCCCATGCCAGAAATGAGGATGATCGGGAGATGCCGCTCTTCACAGATGGCACCTATCTTGGCCATAGATTGCGCCGTCTGGAGGCAGGAAAGGATGCGAGCCTGTTACCACTGAAGGATGCCCGTCGGCTCGAGCTCGAAACGGATGTGCTCATCGGTACCGGTCGTAACTTCAAGGATGCCGAGGGTAAACGCCTTCATATGCCCGCTCAGACCTCATACTCGGACGAGCTTGAGTATACCTACGTGCGTTTTACCGAGGATGACTACGGTGAGATGATCGAAGATGTGGGTATGAACCTCTTCACCATTGAGCCCGACCAATTTTCCTGTGTGAATGAGAAGCCAGTCTTCTTTATCCTGCGCAGGGATTTCGAGAAATTTCCGGATCTGTTGTATCGGAGCAACTTTTCCGGATCGGTCCAGTTCATGGACGAACCTGCATGGCTGGCTATGGCACACGGTGAAGTTACCGATATGCGAACACCTCAGAAGGCGGCATCCAAGCTGATCGATATGGCCCGGGAACGCTATGCGGGAGACGGGTCCTACGGGATGCGCAACCTGATGCAGCGGCTGCGGGAAGCCGGTTACGATTTCGGCGATATCGAGATCCTGCAGCCCGACTATCCGGTCTGGGAAACCGTCACGAGCGCTGCCTGGTATGAGCTGGAGGCCGGTATCCCCGGATATGTCTTCGAGGGGCGTTACGTGCCGAAGCAGTTCGCCGATCTGGTTAAAAGCAAGCTTGATGTTGATTTCCCCGACGACGTTGAATCCTGCCTCGAGTTCCATTATGCCTTCTACAGGGGAGCCGCGAGGCATTTCGGGGCAAAATGGGGTGTTGCCATCTACGGACAGATGGCCTTTGAAGCCGCCGATCGTGTGTTCCCGCTGGCCTATGACGAAGGCGCGACGTATTTCTGGTTCTGGACGTCGGACCACGGACATCATGTGCCTTTCCCGGAGCAGAAAGAGCTAACCCGTAAGTTCAGAAACTATGTCAAATCTCACCCACGGGGAGCGACTCCGGAGGAACTTACGGCCGGGGCCAAAGCTGCCATCGCACTGCCGTGGGGATACCTTTTGGATGATGCCATCCTGCATCCGGGTATGCTGTGGAAGAGTCCCCACATGAAATTGGAAAACAAGAACAGCCACGGAGTGAGATACAAGGATGTGCTCAGGGCAGCAACACTGAAGGCTGCGGAGTTGCTGAGACAGGGGACTCGATTCGACTTCCTGTTCCTGCGGGAGGACGAAAATGTGGGGACATACGACGAGCTCCACAGGGTTTTGGAGGACGGCGAGGTTGTGGTGTGACGATTGTAGGTTTGAGTAATTTTTATGAAGCTTTTGTTACTTGCTCCTGGAACCTTACCCCCGTCCCCTCTCCGCCTGCGGAGAGGGGGGCTCTAACTCTTGCTTGGGGAAGAGGTATCAATAGACCACAAAAGCATTTCAAAGGTTACTTAAGGCTGCGGACTTTAGATTTTCTTCAATCTGGAATTCATAGGGGGTGGTAGTATGAGGATCTTAGCGCTTTTGGCCTTGGTTCTGTCATCTACGATTATCTTAATTGGCCAGGGTGCTGAGGCGGAAACCAGGCGTGACCTTGAAGGGAAAAAGGTCCTGATTATAATTGCAAGCAGCGGCTTCCGTGACGAGGAGTATAAGGAGCCAAGGAAAATTCTGGAGGAAAGAGGGACAAAGGTAGAAGTTGCCTCATCATCTCTCAAAACCGCCAAAGGGATGCTCGGGGCGAAAGTCAAGCCCGATAGACTTCTCAAGGATGTAAAGGTCGAGGATTACGATGCCATAATCTTCGTCGGTGGAGTCGGAGCCAGCGAGTACTGGGATGATTCCATCGCCCATAAGATAGCTAAAGATGCGGCCGATAGCAGCAAGGTGGTAGGGGCAATATGCTTAGCTCCGGTAACACTTGCCAACGCCGGACTCCTCAAGGGCAAAAAGGTGACTGTTTTCAGGTCAGCGGCCGATAACATCAAGGCCAAAGGTGCCATCTATACCGGAAAAGACCTCGAGGTTGTCGGAAATATCGTTACTGCGAACGGCCCCGGCGCAGCAAAAAAGTTCGGGAAAACGGTAGCAGATCTACTGTCGAAGCAGTAGATAGCAGGTGATATCTCAGGCAAAGGTGTGTAGGTTCTGAACCTTTAAGGGATGAGGCCATGCCCAGGTTTTCATGTCCAACGGAGGAGCTTTCGCTGCAAAAGCTTCTTAAGCAGTCCAGAAAGTACTTCTTCGTCTCGATGGCAGCAGCTTTGGCCCTGCATTTAGTGGTCTCACAGATAAGGTTTTCCAGCGACTCCGGTAAAGTTGTCAGACCCTTGACTACGAGGTTCGTGAAGAGGCAGCCC
>CAZTBA010000436.1:0-4933 GCA_964611725.1 uncultured bacterium | reverse complement strand
AGATAGAGGAACATGGTCTGAAGATGAAGCTTATAGACGTCGAATATCAGTTCGACAGGAACAAGATATCCTTCTATTTCACGGCCGAGAAGAGGGTCGATTTCAGGGATCTTGTCAAGGATCTGGCAAGCATATACAAGACTCGTATAGAAATGCGCCAGATAGGGGTGAGGGATGAGGCCCAGAGGGTTGGTGGTTGCGGTGTCTGTGGGAGGGAACTCTGCTGTGCGAAGTTTATAGGCGAGTTCGAGCCGATCTCCTCGCAGATGGCGAAGAACCAGAGTCTACCGCTTAACCCTGCAAAGATATCGGGCATATGCGGCAGGTTGATGTGTTGCCTTAGATTTGAGGAGGATTTCTACAAGGAGGTTGCCAAGAAGTTTCCGGAAATTGGAGAGAGGGTGTTCGTATACGGAAGGGATTATGAGGTCTCGAAGGTAGATATATTCAACGGCTACGTTTACGTGCGTGGGGAAAACGGCACGGAGAACATGATCCCTGTGGAAAAAGTGAGCAAGCTGAGGAAGGGTCTCAGGAGACTTTTTGGATATAGAAAAGGCAATGCGAGGTCCAAGGACAAACAAAAATAGACGGAGAAATAGCTATGGCAGGGAAATTCTATATCACAACCCCTATCTATTACGTCAACGATGAGCCGCACATCGGGCATGCCTACACCACGATAGTTGCCGATGTGCTCGCCAGGTACCACAGGCTTTTCGGAGAAGACGTCTTCTTTCTTACCGGAACGGACGAGCATGGCCAGAAAGTCCAGAGGGCGGCTCAGGAGAGGGGACTTGATCCGCAGAAGCATTGTGACGATATGGTGGAAATCTGGAAGGCCGCATGGGAAAAGCTTGGAATATCCAATGATGATTTCATAAGGACAACACAGGAAAGACATAAAAAGATAGTCCGGAAAGTCCTTACGGATCTCTATGACAGGGGGGAAATATATTTCGATGAGTATGAGGGCTGGTACTGCGTCTCAGATGAGAGGTTCTGGACTGATAAGGACCTCGTCGATGGAAAGTGCCCGGAGTGCCAGAGGGATGTGGTGAGGCTCTCGGAAAAGAACTATTTCTTCAGGATGAGCCACTACCAGGACTGGCTCATATCGTACATAAAGGACCATCCCAACTTCATACAGCCTAGGACCAGGCGCAACGAAATCCTCGGCTTTCTGAGGCAGCCGCTCGGGGACCTCTGCATATCACGTCCGAAGTCAAGGCTTAGCTGGGGAATACCTCTGCCTTTCGACAAAGATTACGTTAACTACGTCTGGTTCGATGCCCTTATAAACTATATAAGTACGGTGGGTTACCTTTCAGATGATGACAGGTTCAACAAATGGTGGCCTGCCGACTGCCATCTTATAGGGAAGGACATAGTTACAACCCATTCGGTCTACTGGCCGACGATGCTAAAGGCTGTTGGAATAGAGCTGCCGAGAACCATATTTGCCCACGGCTGGTGGCTCCTTGAGGAGACAAAGATGAGCAAATCCAGGGGCAACGTCGTTGCCCCTCTCGATCTAGTGGACAAATATGGTATCGATCCTTTCAGATATTTCCTGATGAGGGATATGATCCTCGGCCAGGATAGCAGCTTTAGCGAGGTCTCGCTTGTGGAAAGGTTTAACAGCGATCTCGCTAACGATCTCGGCAACCTCCTGAGCCGCACCGTCAAGATGATAAAGCAGTACTGTGGGGGCAGGATGCCCCAGAGGGGAAATTACACCGAGATCGACAGAGATCTTGAGGAACTTGCTTCGGTCACATCGGCCAGGGTCAGGAAGGATATCAACGCTCTGAAGCCCAACCAGGCTATCGAGCACATAATGGGGTTTGTGCGCAGGACGAACAAATACCTCGAGGAGACTGCCCCCTGGAAGCTGGCCAAATCCGGTGAGGATGAGAGGCTTCGGACCGTTCTCTCCAATGCGGCCGAATCGCTGAGGATATCGAGCATTCTGCTTGAGCCCGTTATCCCGTTCAAAGCACCTGAGATGAGGTCGCAGCTCGGACTTGATGAGAAACTCGATCGCCTGAGCTACGGTGACAAGGTGAGATGGGGAGCCATAAAATCCGGGACCGAGGTAAAAGGAGGTCCACCACTCTTCCCGCGGGTGTCGGAAATCCCGGTCGTCCTTGCTGAGTCCCCGAAACCTGAAACAGAACCGGCGGACATATCGGAGTTTCGCAAGCTTGATCTCAGGGTCGCGTATGTAGAGAAGGCCGAACCCGTCCCTGGCTCCGATAAGCTGCTTAAACTCGATATCAGGCTCGGAAATGAAAGCAGGCAGATAGTTGCCGGGATAGCCGAATTCTACCGTCCGGAGGACCTCGAGGGGAAACACATAGTTGTCGTGGCGAACCTAAAACCTGTGAAGATAAAGGGGATCCGTTCGGAGGGGATGCTCTTAGCCGCTGAGGATAAGGATCAGCTTTCACTTGTTGTGCTGGATCGCAGTGTCAGCTCCGGCGCAAAGGTGCAGTAATGATAGATACCCACGCCCATCTCGATTCGGAGCATTTCAGCCACGATAGGGAGGAGGTCATCGAGAGGGCTTTCTCGTCCGGGGTGGAGGCGATAGTGAACGTCGGGACCGACATCGGCACGAGCCTCTTTTCCATAGAGCTTGCCGCTTCTTACGGCGATATATACGCATCTGTCGGCTTCCATCCGCACAACGCTAAGGATATGATGGAGGGCGATATACCCCGGCTCGCGGAACTGGCCTCTGAGCCTAAGGTTGTGGCGATAGGGGAGATAGGCCTCGATTTCTACAGGGATTACTCTCCCAGGGACGTTCAGATTGAAGCCTTCCGCGAACAGATACGTCTTGCTGTCGAGCTGGGAATGCCTGTGATAATCCATTGCCGTAATGTCGGGGAGGAACTTCTCCAGGTTGTGGCAGAGGAAGATGGCTGGAAGGTCGGAGGGGTTATGCACTGCTTCAGTGGGGAGCCGGATGTGGCTGAAGGTGCGCTTGATCTCGGGTTATATATAGGGATTGGCGGTTCGTTAACCTTCAAGAAGTCACGGCTGGCAGGGATCATGAAGGATGTTCCCCTTGACAGAATAGTCCTTGAGACTGACTGTCCCTACGTGACTCCTGAGCCATACCGAGGGAAGAGAAATGAACCGTCCTATATAAAACTTATAGCCGAAAGGCTCTCACAGGAGCTCGGGATTTCCATGGAGGAACTGAATAGTGTAACCTCCGGGAACGCACGCAGTCTCTTCGGGATCTGAGGGGGAAACCAGGGTGGCAGGGAGGGCGCTTGGACAGCATTTCCTGATAGATCAGAGTGTCGCCGGAAGGATAGCAGAAGCTACTGAAGTGAATTCCGCGGATGTGGTGCTGGAGGTCGGCCCCGGAAGGGGATCCCTGACCGGAAGACTTCTTCCATCGGCCCGTAAGATCATCGCTGTTGAGCTCGATGAGCAACTCGTCGGGGAACTTGAGGGGAGATTTCAAGGTGACCCGAGGCTGAGGATTGTGCATGGAGATATACTCAAGGTCGACTGGGAAGATTTCGTGTCCGAATCAGAGGGCAAACTCATTGTCGCCTCGAACCTTCCGTATCAGATTACAAGCCCCTTCATATTCAAGATGCTCGATTACAGATCAAACATAGCGAGGGCTATCCTTATGGTCCAGAAGGAGGTGGGGGAAAGGTTAGCCGCATTCCCGGGGTGTAAGGATTACGGCATACCCTCCGTGGCACTGCAGCTCTACTCAAAAGTGGAGATACTTTTCCACGTGGGACGTCGGGCTTTCCGCCCTGTACCGAAGGTCGATTCGGCCGTCGTTAGAATCGATTTCTCCTTCCCTCATCCGAGACTCCCGAAAGACGAATCTCTGTTCCTGGACCTCGTAAAATCGGCCTTCGGACATAGGCGGAAGATGCTCAGAAATTCACTCCTCTCGGGACAACTCGCTTCGAGGCTCGGGAACACATTAAACCCCGTGCTCCTCGAGTCGGCGGCCTCAGGTGTGAACCTGAACCTCGACAGGAGGGCCGAAACCCTGAGCGTTGAGGAGTTCGTGGAGCTAAGCGATGCGGTTTACGAACAGATCGGCGGCTGATGCCGTTCTCACAGCAATCCTGATCATCCTAATTTGGACCGGTCCCGCCGGAGCTGGGAGCTACAGGATAGGCTTCAACCGGTACAAGGATGTCTATTCTTGGAGCCACTCGCTCCAGGTAGGACCGTATGGAAAGAGCGTCCAGGTATCGGGATCGGC
This sequence comes from uncultured bacterium, assembly GCA_964611725.1. GTDB lineage: Bacteria > Latescibacterota > CAZTBA01 > CAZTBA01 > CAZTBA01 > CAZTBA01. Next base: position 678 of record CAZTBA010000436.1, on the reverse strand, counting down.
AACATATGATTCGCAGCTCAATAAGACTACAATCGGTACAAGGAAGAACAGGTGGAAGGATACCAACAGATCGAGCATATCGATCAGTTATCCTTTCACCCCCGATATCAGCATCAGCTTCAGTGGAAGTGCCTCCAGACAGGCGGACAATTTCTTCAGGGATGAAGCGATAGTGAGCGGGAATTTCAGCTCTCTTCTGAACTACAAACCTTTTAATTCCCTATCAATTACACAGTCGATCGGGCAGGCCTTCGACAAGAGGCGCATCGCCGATTCGGGGAGACGCTATAGCTTTGCAATGAACCTCACGCCGGATCTCCCGGGAGGATTCACCAGTGGACTCAGCTTCAACAGAACCTGGAATGAACTCAAGAGGAGCAGCTCCAACTCAAGCCTCAGCGCCAATCTTAGATACTCGCTGTCCACTGTGGCAAGCGCAAGCATTAACTTTTCCGAGGGCAGACAGGACAACAAGTACTACTACCCGATAGGGAGCGAAAATCTCGAGAAGCGCTTCGTAAACACCAGGAGGGCAACGACCGGCTTCATGCTGAAGTCCTACAGGGGCATGAAATTCGATTTGGACCTTTCGTACAACAGAACCGAAATAGATGATAGTGCAGCCGATGATCCGACGGACCTCATAAAGTTCGGGGCCAATGGCTTTCAGGAAAACAG
>CAZTBA010000435.1:0-4936 GCA_964611725.1 uncultured bacterium | reverse complement strand
GGCTTAGCACGTCCCTGACGATCAATGACAGGAAACAGTTCTTTCTTAATGGCCTTTGAGGCGGGGAAAAGGTGGGATCCAAAACCGGCTGCCGGAATTACTGCTTTCCGAACCCGGCGACCAGACTGAAGGGCAAGTTTTAGACAGGGCATGTGTAGATCGCGTTCGATGACTTCTATGACTTTTTGCTGGCTTTCGGCATCTTTGACCAGGAGCTGTGCTGTGCCGTCTCCCTGTGAACCAACGCCTTTCCCTCCAAGGACATACGGTTGAATGGGCTTGTAATTTAAAAGCCTATGAAGGACCGGGGCCGTCAGTTGTGAAGGACAAGCAGGCTGTAAGTGCTTGTCGAATTCGGCCTGTGCCTCCTTCATTAGCTGTCCCAATTTTTCAGCATCTCCTTCTTCCAGTTTCGATATTGCCTCGTGGACGATTCTTATGTTAATAGGGCCAAGATATTTCTGCACATTTTTTTGAATCTCGTTATTGGCAAAAGGATATGACTCGTTTAATCTACTCAATATTTCTTTCGTATCTTTTTCGGCACACAGATCGACGATGACAAAATAGAGGTCTTTATTCACATTCAATTCGACCACATCGATGTGTTCACCGTCGAAAACCATCAGGATGGGGCGATTTCCAAAGGCGCATCCCTGGTCCATACGACCGCAACGGGAAGGCGTGGTAATTTCTCCCAGATAGGCGAGTTCCATTTCACCACGGATCGTCATTTTAAGATCGTACAGGCGATTGAAAGCCCGTGCTACCAGAACGCAGATGGCGGCGCTGGAGGAAAGTCCCTTCTTGATGGGTAGATCGGTCAGATAATTGTCGATTACCAGCCCGCGTACGCGGTAATGGGTTAGGACCTGGTACGCAACACCTGCGCCATAACTAAAGAAGCCGCCTTTTTGGGCCTCTGCCAGCAACGCTTCTTTGTGCATGGGTAATTCAAACGGCCCTTTCCGTGTTCCATCGTACAGGGTAGTTTGAATGATCAATTTGGTTGGATGGGGTTGAATGTCTGCATAGATTCCCTGATTCGTCCCGGTTATTAATGTATACCCTTTCCCCAAATTGGCATTGATACGGCGATAACCACCAGCCCAATCACTGTGTTCTCCAAACAAGCAAATGCGGCCTGGTACGAAGATTTTCATGATATTAAAATCCTTTTATAAGAGTCCCGTGTTTATGCAAAAAAGGGATAAATAATATCAGTCATCAGGTTTCAGGGAAATGGGGCTGTCACCCCGATGAAGGATGTTTGTCATGCCCTTCATCGATATAACCATTATCAAAAGGAATACGATGACAAACCGACCGTTTGCCTATGAGTTTTCAGCAACACTCTCGGCCCTACAATCAATCTTCCACGCTGCACCAGGGTTGACCTTTCGGCTCAGGATAGTGGATTTCATAGATGCGGATGAGTATCATCGATGATCTATCAATGCAATCAGTAATCCGAAGGGTCACCCTTTCAAACAGAAGACAGATAATTTTCGGAATATCTTCCGCTCATCTGTCAACCTCGTGTCCTTTTGATGGAGAGCTCCTTCCATCCTTCCTCAGTTTTTATGTAGAATCCGGAGGGTATGGCCTCGACATCGACCTCCTTAGATTCTTTCTCCTGCGGTTTGGCCTCTACTTCCGTTTCACTCCCTCTCTTCTTCCTTACAGATCTCATCTTATCGCTTATTGCCTTCGGTGATACGCCGAACTTCTCGGCAAGCAGCTTGTTCGGAACCTCACCGTAGTGTTCCTCGAGGTATCTCTCTTCTTCTTCAGTCCATTTCTTAGCCATATGAAATTCTCCCTCCCCGGAAACAAAAAGGAAAAGGCGAAAAACAGAGATATTGAATGTCCAACAGACAATTTTAACTTGACCTTTCCCTACCCGAACCACAGGGACAGGCTCTCCGTGTAAGGTTGTCTCGCTATTCCCTTCTCGGAAATTATAGCTGAAACGAGTTGGTTCGGTGCCACATCAAACGCAGGATTGTAGATCTTCACGCCTTCGGGAGCCTGTGGTCTGCTGAAGGCAGCATAGACCTCAGCCGCGGCCCTCTCCTCTATCGGTATCTCAGCGCCAGAGTTGAGGCTCATATCTACGGTTGAAAGGGGTGCCACAGCGTAGAAAGGTATCCCGTGTTCTTTCGCCAGCACAGCCAATCCGTAGGTACCTATTTTGTTGGCCACATCGCCATTGGACGCTATCCTGTCAGAGCCGACAATAACACAGTCTATCATCCCCCGCTTCATAACAGATGCCGCCATATTGTCACATATCAACGTGACATCTATGCCGTTCTGGCTGAGCTCCCATGCGGTAAGCCTCGCCCCCTGGAGGAACGGACGTGTCTCATCAGCGTAGACCTTGATCTTCTTTCCCTGGTTGGCAGCAGCATATATAACGCTGAGCGCAGTGCCGGATCCTCCGGTCGCCAGGGCACCGGCGTTGCAGTGGGTCAACACGGTAGAACCATCCTCAAGGAGCGTAGCGCCGTTCTCCCCCATACGATCGCAGACCTCCCGATCCTCATCGTGTATCTTGCATGCCTCCTCCAGGAGAAGTCTTCTCGCTTCAGAGGCATCAAGTCCATGAAGCTCCATTCCCGCGTCTTTCATCCTGTTTAGTGCCCAGAAGAGGTTGACGGCGGTTGGTCTGGTTCTGGACAGTCTTGACAGAGAGGTTTCGAATTTATCCCACCAGCCCTTTTCTGCGTCCGGGGTCACACCAAGGACTGCCCCATATGCGGCTGTGACTCCGATCGCCGGAGCGCCCCTCACCTTCATCGACTCTATAGCCTGCGCCACGGACTCCACGTCGCCGCAGTGCACATATACAACCTCAGACGGGAGTTTAGTCTGATCTATGAGCCGAACTCCGCCGTCTGTCCAGCTTACAGTTTCGAAAGTCATGGTCCCTCCGATCTGGGCTCTTCAGAATTCGGTAATCTTCCTGAGCCTGGAAAGCCTGTTCTCTATGTCCTGGATGGTTATTCCCTTGAGCATGCCCGGGCCGAAATCCTCCACGTTATAGGATGCTACTACGGTCCCATACGCTATGGCCTTACGGAGCGTCCGCTCATCGGCAGCGTCCTTCCTCGAGAGGTAGCCCAAAAGACCGCCGGCAAAGGAATCTCCCGCACCGGTCGGATCCACCACACGGTCAAGTGGATAGGCCGGGAGGGCGAATATCGACCTCTCGGAGTACATTATCGAGCCGTGTTCCCCCTTTTTAGCTATTACATATTTCGGGCCGAGCGAAAGGATCTTTCTGGAGGCGTCGAGGAGGTTGTCCTCTTCAACGAACTGTTTGATCTCGGGTTCGTTCATGAGCACAGCATCGACATGTTTTATCACATCCACGAGGGCTTCCTTCTTCTTCTCTATCCAGAAGTTCATGGTATCACATGCCACGAACTTTGAATGCTGCATCTGACCGAGGACGTTCAGTTGAAGCTCGGGATCGATGTTGGCGAGGAAAACGTAATTGCACGATTTATACTCCTCAGGCACGGTTGGCCGGAAGGTCTCAAAAACGTTAAGATAGGTGTAGAGGGTCTTCCGATCGTTCGGATCCCCACCGTACCTACCACCCCATCTGAACGTCTCTCCATTGGCATCGACCAGGATCCCCGTGAGGTCAACCGACCTCCGGAGGAGAAAATCAAGCTCTTCCATAGGAAAATCCCCGCCGACGATCCCAATAACCTTTACGTGATCGAAGAGGCTTGCCGCGGCCGAAAAGTGTATCGACGAACCTCCGATGACCTCAGATGCCTTGCCATAAGGTGACTCGATCGTATCGAGTGCTATTGATCCGACAACCAGGACACTCAAAATTCTCCCCCTTTCCTACATCTTCTCCGGAGCCGATACTCCGGACAGACTTAATGCATTGCGAAGGACCACCCTCGTTGCTTTCATAAGGAGCAGCCTCGCCATCGTGATTTTCTCATCATCTACCACAACCCTGTACTCTGGCTCGCGGATACCGCGTGTATAGAAGTAATGGAAATCGCTCGCGAGTTTCTCCATATAGTTCGTGAGCCTGTGGACTTCCATCGAAGTTGTGCATCCTTCAAGCAGATCGGGGAAATCGAGGAGTGTCTTCATAAGCCGGATCTCCTCATCGGAATCCAAAAGCGAAGGGTCGGCTTTACCCTCAATCTCTGAGACGTCGAGGCCCCGTTCCTCTGCGAATTTCAGTATGCTGCAGATACGGGCATGGGCGTACTGCACGTAGTATACCGGGTTTTTATCGGAATGTTCCTTGGCGAGGTTGAGATCGAAATCGAGATGGCTGTCGGCCTTCCGCATAAGGAAGAAGTACCTCGCCGCATCGCTCCCGACCTCGTCCAGAAGTTCGTCGAGCGTGACGAAGTTGGCTTTCCTGGTTGACATCTTCACGATCTTGCCATCCCTGAGAAGCGTGACGAACTGGTGTATTATGACCATGATCCTGCTGTCGTCGTAGCCGAGCGCCCTCACTCCGAATTTCACATCCTGGTAGGTCGCGTGATGATCTGCTCCGAGGATATCGACCACAAGGTCGAAACCCCTGTCGAACTTATCCCGGTGATAGGCCATATCCGGGAGTCGATAGGTCGGCTCACCTGAACTCTTTATTATGACCCTGTCCTTGTCGGTCCCGAAGGAAGTTGCCTTGAACCAAAGCGCCCCGTCCTCCTGATAGGCGAGGTCCTTTCCCTTGAGGATGGAAACGACATCCCGGATTTTCCCCGAGTCGTAGAGGGAGCTCTCGTTGTAGTAGGAGTCGAACTTTATACCCATCCTTCTCAGGGTTTCCCTTATATTTTCAAATATCTCGCTCTCGGCGAACTCCTTGAAAAAACCGAGGTTTCCCTCATCTTTCAGGCTGTCACCATGTCTTTCCCTTAACTGTTCCGCTATGTCTTTTATG
>CAZTBA010000434.1:0-4969 GCA_964611725.1 uncultured bacterium | reverse complement strand
AGACCATCCCGCGCGATGGCGGACCATACCTGGCTTCCCGCCAGGCCATCTTCGGCAGTGAAGGTAGCAAACTTCTCACCATCGTAACGGCTCACACCCCCCCAATTCCCGAACCAGAGATTCCCCTTCCGATCCTCCAGAATGGGAAATACCCAATTGTCCAACAGGCCATCCTCTCTGGTGAAGGTAACGAATTCCTTTCCATCATAACGGCTCACACCACCTCTAATAGTTCCGAACCAGAGGTTTCCCTCCCGATCCTCGACAATGTATGTCACCACATTATCTGCCAGGCCATCCCTTCTGGTGAAGGTAACGAATTCCTTTCCATCATAACGGCTCGCCCCACCTCCCCAGGTTCCAAACCAGATATGGCCGTTATGGTCTTCCAGAATATCTGTCATTGAATTGCACGCCAGGCCATCCTCTACAGTGAATGTGGTAAACTGTACACCGTCGTAGCGGCTCACACCTCCTCCTCCGGTGCCAAACCACAGATAACCTTCCCTGTCCTCCAGAATAGAATAGACTATCTTGCCTGCCAGGCCATCCTTGGTGGTGAAGGTGGTGAATTTCCCATCACTGTAGCGACTCACACCACCTGTAAAGACTCCAAACCAGATACTTCCTTCACGATCCTCCAAAATCGCAAACACTTCATTACCTGCCAGGCCGTCTTCGACGGTGAAGGTGACAAAATCCTCTCCATCATAACAACTTACTCCCCTCCCAAAAGTCCCGAACCAGATGTTTCCCTCCCGATCTTCCAGAAGGGATCTTACGTCATTGTAAGTCAGGCCGTCCTCGGCAGTCAGAGTGTTAAACTCCTTACCATCATAACGGCTCACACCTCCATTTGTCCCAAACCAGATGTTTCCCTTACGATCCTCAAGGGCACACCATACTGTGTCGTTTACCAGACTATCTTCGGTAGTAAAGGTGATAAACTCCTTGCCATCATAACAGCTCACACCTCCGTTGGCCCCGAACCAGATGTTTCCCTCCCGATCCTCGAGAATGGACCATATCTGATTACCTGCCAGGCCGTCCTCGGCAGTGAAGGTGACGAATTCCTTACCATCATAGCGGCTTACGCCCTCTCCGGTGTCCAGCCAGAGGTATCCCCTCCGGTCCTCAAGAATGGACCATATCTGATCGCCCGCCAGACCGTCTTCGGTAGTAAATGTGGTGAACTGCGCCCCATCATAGCGGCCCACACCTCCATTTGTACCGAACCAGAGATTTCCTTCCCGGTCCTGGAGGATGTCAAGTACGTCAAGGAACGGAAGGCCATCCTGGATACTGAAGCTTTGCCATAATCCCTGACGGTACCCAGCTCCGACTTCCACTGTCTTGCCTGATCCGGCAAACGCCCTGTAGATACCGAAGCTGTAGTGAATGAGACCGTCAGGTTGGGTAGCTCCGAAGACTGTGTCCAGACTCCTTAACATCTCCTGCCAGGCGGGATCTTCTTGAAGGGATCTCTTTTTGGCAGCGATCTTGGCCGGTGTCTCGATCTCGAAAAGTCGGTTGAAAACGCACTCCACAGTCCTCCGCCCACGTTCGGAGGACTCCACCAGATCATGTCTCCTCAGGACAGGCGAAACCTTCCTCTCGTAGGCGGATTCGAAACTGTCCATCTGCCCCCGTGGCACCCAAAATGACAACCGGGCTAAAGTAGTCATAGCTGATTCATCACCTCCTGGTTGTTAAGGATCATACGTTTACGGGACTTTTGAGAAAATCTTCATAGAGAATATCTGTGGGCTACAGCTTTGAGATTGTATCACCTCCGCAAATTTGGATGGGATTTTCTAAGAATGCCAAAAAGTTACAGATTTATTATAAAGTGATTATCTTACTCTGTCAAGCTTTTCTCATGGAACCCCTTCCCCGATCGAATCATCGCATCTCTGAAAGATCTCGGATCGTGAGTGGTACAGACAAGGAGCTTGACAGTCGGAGATCTGCCCTTTATCTTACTTCTGGGAGTCTAAGATTCTACTTTCAGGAGAAGGAGGGTGCTATGAGATCCCGTATTTTGACATATATTTTCCTTCTGGCGTTATTGCCAGCGTTTCTGGTAACACTTCCAGGATCTGAGTGGTGCCTGAGTGGCCTTTCGCGGGAAGCCGAAGCTGCCGGGTCAACTGCGGATACCCTGAGGGTAATCTCTGCGTCACCGGTGGGCCTGATAGAAACTCCTGATGAAGCAGGGGCGATCTCGGTCACCTTCGACAGGCCCATGGTCCCCCTTCAGGCAATTCCGGAAGACCAGGGTAGCGGACCTCTGATTGTCGATCCACCGGTCCCCGGGAAATACCGCTGGATGGGAACCTACACGCTTGCCTTCATCCCGTCCGATCCCGTCCCATACTCCGCAAGGTTCAGGGTGATGGTCCCCGCCGGGACAAGCTCGATTTCAGGTGCTTTGCTTAAAAACGATTACACATGGGAGTTTGAGACCCCAAGGCCTAAGTTGATGTGGCATAAGCCGGGACATGATGAGAAGTGGGTTGAGCCAACAGGGACAATATATCTTGGGTTCAATCAGCCCGTTTCACCTGAAGAGGTAAAAGGGTTTATTGAGCTGACAGGGCATACCTATGAGAAGGCTAAACCGAGAAGGGCTTTTACCTTTAGAACCTACACCCCGACCTTGGAGGAGATGAAGAAAGATCGGGCAAGCCGATGGTGGGATTACAGGGAAGGGGGCATCGACAGGGTGCTTGCGCTTGTGCCGGAACCCCCTCTCCCTGTAGGCACGAAGTTCAGACTTAAGCTCAAGCCCGGATTCCCCGGGAAAGCAGGAAACATCGGTATGAAGGATCCAATAAGTTTTGCCTTCAGCACCTACGGGAAATTTCGCTTTATCAAGATTCGGAGGCCTGAGGGGCATCACCCACTTGAGCCTCTGAGTCTTGTCTTTTCGAACCCTGTAAAGATTTCGGAACTTGTGAAACACATTTCGTTCGAACCACACCTTGAAATACCGGAATACTATAAAGATAGGTATTGGCATAGCAATGAACCAAGCCTTCAGCTTCCACTTATGCCCGATTCTTCTTATGCACTCTTCATAGAGCCTAATCTCGAAGATATCTTTGGAAACAGCCTTGGAGGGAGGGTAAGCTACACCTTCACCACAGGTCCGTACGAACCGAGAATTTCCATGCCTACAGGGTATGGGGTAGTCGAAGCCCTTGAGGATCACCGTCATCCGCTAATAGCAGTCAATTTCGATAGTGTCCATATAAGGATGGCTAAGATTGACCCTGACTCAGTCGTCCCGCTAATGCAGACGGAGCACCTTTTTTTCTACGATACAAAGGTCCAAAACATACGCTTCGATATAGACAGAACATGGGTCATAAAATCCCCGAGAAACAAAAGAATGATCTACCCGATAGAGCTTGACGAGGTGCTCGGCAAGGGGAACCATGGAATCGTACTGATAGAGCTCGATTCCATTATTCCCATTACTGACAAGTTTATCGATCGCCGGAGAAGAATCTTTAAATCGCTGCTCCAGGTTACTGATCTCGGTATCTCGGGAAAATTCTCACCTGAGAACAATCTGATATGGGTCACGAGGCTCCACGACGCCCTCCCCGTAGAGGGGGCGGAGGTAGAGATAAGGGATGATGAGAACAATGTCCTGTGGAAGGGAAAGACCGATTCCCTCGGAAAGGTGGAGACACCCGGCTGGGGGCCTCTCGGGATAAAGCCCAAATCCAGGTGGGGCCGCCCGAGGCAGTGGGCGGTTGTGAGGAAAGATGGCGATGTCGCTTTCATAGCATCGGACTGGGGCACAGGCATCAGGCCCTGGAGGTTCGGCATAAGCTACGATTGGAACCCGAGGCCGGAAAGGCTCGAAGGATCGATATTTTCCGAACGCGGTATCTACAGGGCAAGGGAAGAAGTGAAGCTTAAAGGTGTGTTTCGAAGTAGGACCCTGACTGGATGGCATGTACCTGAAAACGATTCGGTGAAGGTGATTATATACGATTCAAAGAACAACAAGATTCTGGAGAAACGGAAGCTACTCTCAGGTTATGGATCCTTCGACATCACGCTTAAACTTGACCCTGAAACCCCTCTCGGATATTATCGAGTTAGCGCTGTTGTCCCGGATACTACTGTAGAGGGGTATACCGGGTTGGAAAAGATGTACGAGAGACAGATATCCTATAGTTCCTTCAGGGTGGAGGCCTACAGGCCGGCGGAGTTCGAGGTCAACGTGTGGCCCGAACGTGAGAGTTACATCTGTGGAGATCACTATACAGGCAGTATCGAGGCGCATTACCTCTTCGGGGCACCGATGAAGGACCAGGGCGTGAAGTGGCATCTGCGCCAGGAGCCTTCCGGATATTCCCCTCCGGGGCATAAGGGCTACCGTTTCGGGCCGATGTCCTGGTTCAGGGACAAAAGGGATCACAGCAAGCTCATAGCATCGGGTGATGACACCTTAGATGCCCAGGGAAGCCTCAAAGTGGATGCGGATCTGACGGGGGAAGGTTTTATAGGGTCAGCGCAAATACTTCTGGAAGGTACCGTCACAAGTCCGAGCCGCCGGGTGATCTCAGGCAGGGAATACGCGAGGCTTCACAGGGGTGAGTATTATATAGGTATTAAATCCTCAACTACCTTTCTCACATCCGGGGACTCCCTGAAGGTCAATGTTATAACCGCTGATCCTGAGGGCAACATAGTGCCCGGTAGACATGTTAAACTTACAGTTTTCAAGAGGGAATGGCACTCTGTGAGGAAAGCAGGTGTCGGGGGCAGGTATCACTGGATCAGTGAAAAAAAGAATATAGAGGTTAATAGCTTCGATCTTATCAGTGACCGTGATTCGGTTAGCGTTGAGTTCAAGCCTGAGAAAACGGGATTTCATATTATCACAGCCGAAAGCCAGGATAACCGCGGCAACCCTATAGTAACGGACGGTCACTTCTACGTGACCGGC
>CAZTBA010000433.1:0-4983 GCA_964611725.1 uncultured bacterium | reverse complement strand
GTGAGGATGAAGGCGGAAAATTTCATTGATATGCGAAAAGCAGTGCTGGTTCGATAAGGAAAATCTTCCGGTAGGTCAGGTGTAGAAGTTCGAATGTTAGTTTTATATAGGTTGAACTGGCCGGAAATCTTTCCTAATTGAAAATAGCTGGGGTGGGATTTTTGTTAGCCATTTAACAACAGGCCCTTAGAGTGATTCTGTGGGCCTGTTATTGGATAGAAACATCTCAGATCAATCAAAGAGCAAAGCCGCCGTGCGGCAGTTTCACAGAAGTATTTTGCTCTTTGACAATTGATGCATTCTGTCCTACATCTTGCTGCTATCTTTCTACCACTTGGCTTTCCACTTATAGGCATCCAAGATGCCCTTCTATTGCCTGATTAATAATCCCTTTTTGGCATTGGCAGGAGACCTCGATATCAATCTGGCGGCTAATATGGCAGATACAATAACTGCTGATCCACTGGCAGCGTAAAACCGGAGCGAACCTCTGTGCAACGGTCACCTTCTGTTGTAATGAAACCTTTGCCAATTTTTTCTTGACTTTGTTTTAGAATGTTCGTAAAATAACCCAGTTTATTAAAGTTAGGAAAATTTCAGTCTGAGTTGAAATGGTTATCCCGGCTATCACAAGTTTTGAGGAAGGAGTAATTGATGGCTATTCCCAAGGCGGAGAAGATATGGTTCAACGGAAAACTCGTAAACTGGGACGATGCAAAAATCCATGTGCTTTCCCATGTGGTGCATTATGGGTCCAGTGCGTTTGAGGGAATGAGGTGTTACGAGACTAAAAGGGGCTCGGCCTGTTTCCGCCTTGGAGATCATATAAGAAGGCTTTTCGATACGTGCAAAATATACAGGATGGAGATCCCTTACAGCCAGGAGGACATTAGGAAAGCTATACTTGAGACGATAAAGGTTAACAAGCTCAAAAGCTGCTATGTCCGCCCTCTCGTCTTCAGGGGTTACGGCACCATGGGGGTCGATCCTTCCCAGTGCCCGATCAATGTCGTTATAGCCGTATGGTCCTGGGGAAGCTACCTTGGTGCCGAGTCACTGGAGAAAGGTGTATCGGTAAGGGTTTCCTCCTGGAACAGGTCTGCTCCGAACACGATGCCGACTCTGGCCAAAGCCGGAGGAAATTATCTCAGCTCCCAGCTCATAAAGATGGAGGCCCTTTCGGATGGCTATGCCGAGGGAATAGGGCTTGACGTCTTCGGATACGTAAGCGAGGGGAGTGGGGAAAACATATTCGTTGTGAGGGATGGCGTGATCTACACTCCGCCCATCTCATCTGCGATCCTTCCGGGGATAACAAGGGACTCAGTCATGGCCCTTGCGGGTGATCTGGGATATGAGGTGCGTGAGCAGCAGATCCCCCGTGAGATGCTCTATATAGCGGATGAAGTCTTCTTCACTGGCTCGGCCGCTGAGATAGTACCAATAAGCCATATAGATAAGATAGAGATCGGAAATGGAGCCCGAGGGCCGGTTACAGAGAGACTTCAGAGTGAATTTTTCGCTATAGTTTCAGGGGAGAAGGAGAGTCCCCACGGTTGGATGATATTCGTGTGAGAGGGGACGGGTTGTGGCTGGGCGAGGGGCGCGTTTCCTCTCGCCCTTTTTCTTTAGAGCACTTCGGAGGACAAGATGCCATCTGAGAAGGCTGAAAGAGTAGCTATCATAGGTGCCGGAAATATGGGATATGCGCTCACGTCCGGACTTTTGAAGTCCGGGATTTTGGAGAGGGTAAACCTGTCGATTTCTGATCCAGATGAGGATCGCCTGAAGCTTGTGAGTGAGAATTTTGGGGCCAGGACCACAGGCGATAACCGTGAATGCCTGCAGGGCGCCGATGTCATTATACTGGCGGTCAAACCTTCTGTCATCCCGTCTCTGCTCGACGAGGTAGGAGGGACCATCAGGACATCTCAGCTTGTGATATCTATAGCGGCTGGAGTTAAAACCTCAGCCCTTGAAGCGAAACTCCCTGAGGGTACACCCGTTATAAGGGTTATGCCGAATACACCGGCACTGGTAATGTCAGGCATCTGTGCCATATGCCGTGGGAAGTTCGCGGATGAAAAACATCTTGTTATTGCCCGGGAATTGTTCTCATCGGTTGGCGATGTTGTGACCGTCGCCGAGAAGGATATGGACGCTGTAACCGGGCTTTCAGGAAGCGGTCCTGCATACATATATATTCTGATCGAAGCCTTAGCCGATGGTGGTGTGAGGATGGGGCTTCAGCGTGATGTTGCGCTCAATCTTGCTGCTGCCACTGTCCTCGGCGGCGCTAAGATGGTCCTGGAACTTGAAGAGCATCCCGCGGTCCTCAAGGACAGGGTTGTCTCCCCCGGTGGCACCACGGCCGCTGGCCTCAGTGTGCTTGAGAGGAGGGGATTTAGGTCTGCCATAATAGACGCAGTTGAAGCTGCAACTTTGAGATCGAAGGAGCTTGGAGAGAAGTGATAACTATAATTGATTACGGGATGGGAAACCTCCGAAGTGTCCAGAAGGCGCTGGAACATGTGGGATTTAAGACTTTCATAACGAGCGATCCAGACGATGCTGCAAAAGCCTCCAAGGTGGTGCTTCCCGGAGTTGGTGCCTTCGGTGACGCAATGGTGAACCTGAGGAACTATGAGCTCATAGACGTAACTAAGGATTGCATAGCAAGGGGTGTCCCTTTACTCGGAATATGCCTTGGTTTCCAGCTTCTCTTCTCGGAGAGCGGGGAGGGTGGGCTGCACAAGGGACTGAATATCATGCCTGGCAAGGTGAAGCGGTTTCCGCCCGGGCAGAGGGTTCCCCAGATAGGGTGGAACCAGATTCACATAAAGAGAAAGTGTCAGATACTCGAAGATGTGCCTGACGGATCATTTTTCTATTTCGTTCACTCCTACTATGTGGTCCCTGAAAATGAATCGTATACAGTAGCAGTAACCGACTACGGGATAGACTATGTGTCTATAGCCTCGAAGGGCAACACTTTCGGTGTGCAGTTTCATCCTGAGAAGAGTCAGGATCTGGGACTGAGGATACTCGAGAACTTTGGAAAACTGTAGATAAGATGCAGGAATTGGTATATGGATGAACTGGGGCGTATATCAGGTGTATAGTTTAACCCGATAATCCGGCAGTCCGTTTATCCCCATTCCATCTGTTAATGCGTTGAATTTCAGATGCTTGTTCACGGTAGCATTTCGGCAAGTCTAATCTTTTAATCCTGGTGGTTCTATGCTTGTGATACCGGCGATAGATCTCAAAAATGGAAGATGCGTTCGACTCCTGATGGGAAGAGCCGATACCGAGAAGGCTTATTCTGACAACCCCGTGGAGGTCGCCTTGCGGTGGGAGGCTGAAGGAGCGAAGTACCTTCATATAGTGGATCTCGACGGGGCCTTCGAGGGAATCCCCGTTAATTTCGGTATAGTTAAAGAGATAATAGCTACGGTTGACGTACCCATTGAATTGGGTGGGGGGATAAGGGATATGGGGATGGTCGGGAAGCTCTTCTCCCTTGGGGTAAATCGTGTTATCCTGGGTACGGCCGTTGTGGAGGATCCGGAACTTTTGCGGAAGGTAATCGATAGGTACGGTTCGGAAAGGATAGTGGCCGGGATAGATGCGGTCCGAGGGGCTGTTGCCGTTAGAGGGTGGAAAGAAGGCTCGGGGATAGATGCGGTGGAGCTTGCAATGAACGTAAGGGACCTCGGGATAACGCGGGTTATATATACTGATATAATGAAGGACGGGGCTCTCTCGGGTCCGAACCTGGATTCCATAAGGGTGATGGCTGAGGAGACAGGGCTTAAGGTGATAGCCTCAGGGGGGATCTCCACCCTTGAAGATGTGAGGAATATAGCTGCGATGGAGGGAATAGGGGTTGAGGGGATGATCGTAGGCAAAGCCCTCTATGAAGGGATATTTTCCCTGAGTGATGCTATCAGCGAATGTCAGTTCGTGAGCTCTGATTCGTATGGGGAGGAGTAGAAGTTGTTGGCTAAGAGGATAATACCATGCCTCGATGTGGATAGGGGACGCGTTGTCAAAGGGGTAAATTTTGTGAACCTTGTGGATGCGGGCGATCCTGTGGAGCAGGCTAAAGTCTACGATAGAGAACGTGCTGATGAGCTCGTATTTCTGGATATAACCGCTTCCTGGGAGGACAGGGATATAGTCCTCAACATGGTCAGGAAAGTCGCTGATGAGGTCTTCATACCTTTCACCGTCGGGGGAGGGATAAGGACACTCGAAGATATAAGGCAGATACTCTATAACGGTGCGGATAAGGTGTCCATCAATACGGCTGCCGTTAAGAACCCTGGGCTAATAGGCGAGGCGGCAAGACGTTTCGGGAGCCAGTGTGTGGTGGTCGCAATAGATCCGAAGAGATGTGAAGGGAAGGATTTCAGGTGGGAGGTTCACATTAACGGTGGGAGAACCCCGACCGGTATTGACGCGCTCGCCTGGACCAAAGAGGCCGAGGATCGCGGTGCCGGCGAGATACTCCTCACCAGTATGGACAGGGATGGTACCAAGGATGGCTACGATATAGAGCTAACGCGAACGATCGCTGATTCTGTGCGTATACCGGTGATAGCTTCGGGTGGCTGTGGTGAAGTTGAACATATGTATGAAGCGCTGATCCAGGGGAAGGCGAGCGCGGTTCTGGCTGCGTCCATCTTCCATTTTGAGGAAATTTCGATCGTAAAGGCGAAGGAGTATCTGAAATCCCGTGGCGTTGCAGTCAGAAGGTAGGGGATGTGTTATGATAATAGTAATGAGAAAAGGGGCAACTAAAGAGCAAATAGAGCATGTCTTCGACAGGATCAGGGAACTCGGCTATACTCCCCACCCGATCTATGGGGTCGAGAGGACAGTTATAGGGGCTATAGGGGACGAGAGGGGAAAAGCCCAGCTTCAGAGCCCTGAGGTTCTACCCGGAGTGGAAAGGGTTGTGCCGAAACTTCAACCCTT
>CAZTBA010000432.1:0-4990 GCA_964611725.1 uncultured bacterium | reverse complement strand
GAAGCGGTGAATTCGATCGCCTCCTTCTGCGGCCACGCAGCACAGCGCTGCAGATAGCCGGACAGCATCTCCAGCTCATGAGGATCGGACGGTTCACACAGGGGCTGGCTATATTCCTCTGGGCCGCATATGCTTTGGATGTCGTTTGGTCTCCGGCTAAGGTCACGCTGGTTGTCGCTGCCATTATCGGTGGGGTGTGTCTCTTCTATGGCCTGTTCGTCCTCCAGGCTACATTGGCTTTCTGGACGACGGAGACCCTGGAGCTTTTCAACACCGTCACTTATGGTGGTGTAGAGACCGCTCAGTATCCCTTAGTGATCTACCGCAGCTGGTTCCGCCGTTTCTTCACGTTCGTGGTCCCCTTAGCCTGTCTCAACTACTTTCCCGCACTTGCCATCCTGGACCGGGCCGATCCCCTGGGCACACCGGTTTTCTTTCATTGGATAGCCCCAATGGTGGGGGTGGTTTTCCTGGCCGCTGTCCTCCGGATCTGGAGGATCGGCGTCCGCCACTACCGTTCAACCGGGAGCTGAGGGATAGAAGGTTAGAGATGATCGTTGAACCATCATGTGCTGGCTGAATGTTCATGGAACAGAATGCGATTTCAGGGTGTACACCGCATGATATACGGTACTCCCAATCTGAGGATTCATCTGCTTTGAGATCACCCCGCAAAGTGCGAGAAGCCGATCGAACAGGTTTCTGAACTTTCACTAAAATATCTTGACAGACAGGGATAATTATCCTATAATGCACTTGTAGTTCGTTGACTTTCTTTAAGAATTCCATCCAGCCTTATAGGTGGTGATTGAATTTCAGAATTTTAGTTTACTGCTGTTCCTTATAAGAAAGCGTCGGTGAACTTTTTTTGCTCTGAGAAATTTGGAGTTTGAGATCCGGAGAAGGGCAAACCTTCCGAAAGGAAGTTTCGCAAAGTCAGACGGCCTAACGTTCAGAGAGTGTTTGTGGCGGATGATGTGAGCTTAAACTGAGCCACGACAGCCGAGCTACCGAAGGATCGATGGGAGTAGCTCGGCTTTTTCCTTTTAGTTTGCTTCAATCCAGCTAACTTTCAAATACGATATGGACAAAGGATTATTAAGAACCTTGCATCGAGAAGGGTTCACGCCGCTGTTGGTTAATAACGGCGAGTGTATCTTGATGGGCGTTGTGTCTGGATTTTCTCTATGTTGGGAGCTACATGGACCGTTCGGCAGTTGGAGGTAAGTTTCATGAAGCAACGATCTGAGCAGTTTAATATCAACGGCACGTTCCCGCACCTGGCAGTCAAGGCAGATCACGTACCCCGCCGCAGCGAGACGGGAATTGGTGCACTCATGCCTTGGGCTGGTCGGCTGTGGTTCGTCACTTATGTTTCACACAAGGTCGGAAGCGGCAGCGGCACAGGTCTTTTCTATGTTGATGACGCGTTGCACCTCACAAAGCACCAGGCCAGCCGGGTTGGGACCTATGCGAACCGGATCATCCATAAAGAGTCGAATCAACTCATAATTGGTCCTCACGCTATCGATGTTGATGGCAATGTGCGAACTTTCGAGGATCTGGTGAATGTACGTCTGGCTGCGACTGCACGACATCTGGAAGATCCTGTGAACAAGGTTTACTTCTTGGGGATGGAAGGTGAGTTCTTCGAAGCAGATGTACACACACTGGGAGTCACCTTTCTCTTTGATCTGTTGAAGGAACTGAACGTGCGAGACAAGGCTCACTTCAAGGATGCTTACACAGACCACGGACGGGTAGTGGTAGTGAACAACAGCTACTACCCAAAGGATTTTGAGCGCGGTGAGAGTGATGGGTGTCTGGCAGAATGGGACAGCAAGGCATGGAATGTGCTCGTGCGCACGCAGTTCAACACCGTCACTGGCCGTTGCGGGGGAGACTTGGGCCGTGCTATCTACGCCGTAGGGCAAGATCGGGCTTCAGCATTGCTGTATGTATATCTTCCCGAGACTGGATGGAATGTCTATCGGCTTCCAAAAGGCACGCATACCCAGGATCACGCTTGGACCACGGAGTGGCCGCGCATCCGGGAGGTCGAGTCCGAGCGCTGGCTCATGGATGCCAGCGGTCTGTTCTACGAACTGCCCGCTATGACCTACGGGAATGCAGTGTGGGGAATCGTGCCCATTTGCCGTCATCTGCGTATTATCGGCGATTATTGCTCCTGGAACGGGCTGCTGGTGCTCGCAGGAGATCAGACGACCCCCATCAACGACTCGAATCCCTTCGTTGGCCAGCCTCAGGCGAACCTGTGGTTTGGCAAAACCGACGATCTCTGGCGCTTTGGCGGTAAGCCAGGTGGATGGGGCGGTCCATGGTGGGAGACCAGGGTCGAAGCCGATGAGCCCTCTGAACCCTATCTGATAACCGGATTCGACCAGAAGTGTTTGCACTTGAGCCACGATGGCGCGGAGATGCTTCGCATCAGCATCGAACTGGATTTCCAGGGTACCGGTTCCTGGAATCGCTACGCGGAAATCGAGACGCGAAATGGATATGCCTGCCACCTATTTCCGAGCGCTCTGAGTGCTCACTGGGTACGTCTGATTCCAAACCGGACTTGCACGGCAACGGCACAGTTCTTCTACACCTGATCTTGAGCGCACGGATGCAACATGAAAGGAGGAGCTTGCAGAGATGAAACCAATGAGCCTTCGCCGCCGGTTCATCTACAACTGTGATGCAAATAATACATTCATCTACGATGACTTTCCGATGCAACCGGCCGACGTGTACAGCTACGTCGATGAGCTGGCCGGTACCGGTATCACCACATTTTTCATGTCTCCGAACGTCGGTATGAACATGAATTATCCCAGCCAAATAACCGACATGGTCGGCACCCATCTCAGCCCGGAACTGGCCGAGCTCATCAAAGATCCTGCGGCGACCCGCCGTGGCTCGAATGAACGTGGAGTGGTCAATATGAAATCACTTGTGGATGCGGGTTACGATCCCCTTGGCCTGTTGCTTGAACGTGCACGGGAAAAGGGTATGGAAGTATTCATCTCGTTTCGCCTGAATGAGGTCCATGCCGTGGACGAGGCGGACAACATGATCCTGTCGCGGTTCTGGAAAGAACACCCGGAGTGGCGCATTGGTAGGCCGGGCGATAAGCTTTCGGCCACTTACCTGGAGATCATCGGACCCAACGTCCATCCCATAGTGGCGGGATGGCTCCCCGGCGGACTGAACTTTGCCGTGCCCGAGGTACGCACGCGCCGGCTGGCACAGCTCCGCGAGTGCTGCGAACGATACCCGATCGACGGCCTCGACCTCGACTTCCAGCGGTTCCCGATGTACTTCCCACCCGGAACGGAAGCGGACAATGTGGCCACCATGACCGCGTGGATGCGCCAGGTTCATGATATGGTCTGCGAAATCGGTCGCAAGCGGAACCGTGATCTGCTGCTGTCGGCACGCATTATGGCCAGGCCAGAGCAGAATCTCGCCATCGGCCTTGATCCCGCAACGTGGGCGAGGGAAGGGCTGGTTGATTTCATAACCATTTCGCACTATTTGCGCAACGATTTCCCGCTGCCTGTGGCCGACTATAAACCCCTGTTTCCACAGGACATGCCGCTGTACGCCTCCATCGAGGTTGCCCGGGATGCGGACACATACCGCCGCATCGCGCGTCGGCTCTGGGATGAAGGAGCCGATGGGATCATGCTCTTTAACTTTTTCACCACACGTGAAAGCGGCAGGGAGCCGCCCTTCGAGCTCCTGAATGAATTGGGCGATCCGGCCAGGATCCGCCCGACAGCCGGGGAACAGGAAAAGCGGCCATAGTAATTTCCGTTCACAAAACACTTGTGCCTTGTGAGCAGGTGGCAGTATTTTAGTGCAGACCACACCCGCCCCCGGAGGGAAGGAGCCGCTTTATGGCTGATACAGACAACAAGACGAAGGATTCGCTCACCCCGAGACAGACAGGTGCCACTGTGAAGCCATCGGGCGCGGGGGCCGGCGCATCCCCAGCATCACGCTACCCACAGATCAATCTCGCTGTCGGCTATGAGGTTGATCCCTCGTGGCCGAAGAAACCGCCCGAATACAGATGGCGCTACATGTGCAGTTGCTTCGTAGATATACACGACCGTATCTGGACCCTCAATGAGCAATCGCCGTCCGTTCAGGTCTACTCCACGGGTGGAGAGTTCCTGTTTGCCTGGGGCGAAGGCACGTTCAAGGCCCCGCATCATATCGTGATCGATCATGAGTCGAACGTGTGGGTCGCTGATTACCGCTTGCATACCGTGCGGAAGTTTACGGAAAACGGCGATCTGTTGCTCACGCTCGGCACACCGAATGAACCGGGTCAGGATGAAACGCACTTGAACATGCCCACCGGCGTGGCCGTGAGCCCGGCGGGCGATGTTTTCGTTTCCGATGGCTACGGCAACAACCGCATCGTCCATTACGATGCCTGTGGCCGATTTGTCAAGACCTGGGGCAAGCTTGGGGTTGAGGCCGGCGAGCTGAGCCAGCCCCACAACATCGTAGTGGACTCACAGGGCCTTATCTACGTGGGAGAACGCAACAATTGTCGCATACAGATCTTTGATCAGGATGGTAACTCGCTCAATCAGTGGCGCAACCTGGTCAATCCGTGGGGGTTCTGGTTCACGCCCGAAGATGAGCTTTATGTCTGCGGATCGTCCCCCAAGCGCTGGAGCGGACTCGGCAATCTGGGGAACCCACCTACCGACCAGTTAGTAATGAAATTTGATATCACCGGCCGCGCCCTGGAGCTGTGGACATTCACGCTGTCCGAGGAGGGTAAGCTGATACCGGGACAGGTCGATTGGATACACGGGATAGCTGCGGACTCCGCGGGAAACCTCTACATTGGCGATGTTGCGGATAACAGTCCGAGCCATCGCGCTCAAAAATTCATCCGTCTCCCGGCTGAGGCATAATCAATGAAACCTGTAAATCTGACCCTTTAGAAAGGAGGTAAGGA
>CAZTBA010000431.1:0-5019 GCA_964611725.1 uncultured bacterium | reverse complement strand
TTCTTGCGCCCTATCGGATCAAGCGGAATCGGACCGCCGAAACCGGAATCGAGGTATACGTCAGGCTCCTCGCCATATTTCAGCGGTTTGTGGCGCCATTCCCAGATCTCTCGGAGCTGATCAGCCGTCCAGTTGTTCTTCCCATTCCAGTTGGCGTCATTTAGTTGCTGGGCACGCGTGTTCCAGCCTACCCAGAGGGGACTGCCCGTTCGGACCGTATCCCCGCTCACCACCATAGGACTGCCCCAGACCGCATCGTAAGAGGAATAGGTGGAGTTGCCGTTTTGATCGAAGAACTTACCTCCCCCATCATGCTTAGAGGCATCGGTGTCGTAGAGGAGGTACTCGTACTGGTCACTGTCATATGCACCTACTCCGAAATGCTTCTTGTGCGGAGATACGTAGCGGACATCGGCGGAATAGGTCCAGTTGCGTGCTCCTTCTTTCTGGACGACATTTATGAACCCTGAACGGAGGTTGCCGTACTCAGCGTTGAAACCACCTGTCAGTATCTGTATCTCCTGGATCATCGCCGAGTTCAAAATCGTGTAGGCCTTGTTGTTTAAGGGGTCCGTCCTCTCAAGACCGTCAACCTGGAAGGAGACCTCATCCGGAGTGTCGCCGCGGATGCTCAGCTCGACACCGCCGGACAAGCTCACCCCCGGCTCATAGGTCATGGCATTGAGGATCTCGTTCGCAGGCAGGGTCTCGGCCTCCTCAGGGGTTACTATCGCCTGGCTTGCAGCAAGATCAGGCTCGACAAGTGGCCTCGTCGCCGTCACGACCATGGCCTCTGACACCTCTATGACAGTGGGCCTAAGCGAGAAATTAACCTCCGCCGTCAAGTCCGCATTTACCACAACCTTTTCCACTGTGGACTTGACATAGCCGATTATGGTCGCACTAACGGAATATTGCCCGGGTGGCACATTGAGCATGAAGTAATATCCGTCAACATCGCTCGCCGCACCCAGGTTGGTCCCCTCGACTATAACGCTGACACCGGGAATAGTCTCGCCCGTATCAGCATCCTTCACGACCCCCGAGATCTTTCCGGTCGTCCCTCCAAAGGCAATAGCGGGAACAATCAAGCCCACAAGGAAGGCAATAACTGTTAACCTTAATCTCTCTTTCACCTCTTATACCCTCCTTCCCTCTCTTTGGTCAAATTGCCAAAAAGCCGGAAATAGCCAAGTTTCCTGAAGCGGGATATCACCTCCTTCTTAATAGGTTTGGATTCTATATTTCCTTTCCGGTTTCAACTCTAAAACAAAAAACCTGAAGGGCTTATTGTGCCTGTACATACCCAACAGGCGATAATACAAAATATAAAGTATAACGAGAAAACCTGTTAAGACATAAATCGATTTCAGCAAATCTCAGCATGAGCAAACCTCCCCCACAGGCTCACACGGTAAAACTGGCCAAAAAGTGATTCAGATCACAACTGCGAAACTAAAAAAAACATCAGGGCATGTCAAGCTTTTTTTTGTTATTCGTGAATTTAAGCCATATCCTGTATTTATTATAAATTCCGATTTCGAAAATTTGTTTATTAAGAATATTGTTACAGTTAAATGGTAAAACGCAGAGTTCATCGCCTCCGAGGTCCACTTGCCCTCCTGAAACAAGCCTTCAGCAGACAGCCGTCAGCTTTCAGCTTTGTTGACTTGCTGCTGATAGCTGAAAGCTGACGAAACAAGGCTCAATCTTGGCTACTTCTTATGGACAGAAGAAATAGTTTCACTATCAACCAAAAAGTATCATACAAAAAGGGCAGCCAGCAAGTAGGATATGCCGGCTGCCCCGATATAAAATTCGGCTTCCTATCTTTAGAATATGCCTTCCTCGACAACGAATGATACCCTGTTGACAGGATCGAATACATCACCGAAATCGCTGTAGGAGTAATCCAGCCTACCGCTTATTCCGGCCAGGTTCAGCTTAAATCCTGCGCCTGCGCATAGACCGCTGCCTGCTGCATCGGTGGCATCCCTGCGGCCAAGTCTGAGGGATATCATATCGTAGAGGGTGTATTCGAGGCCAATCTGGTAATCCTCAGGCTTATCTCGGTTATCTACGCCTTCAAATGCCAGAATGGCGCTGTGGCCATCGGGCGCCTCAAATCCGGGTACAAGGTCAAACGGGTCTATCGACAGCCCTATCTCGAAGGTGAGCGGAAGCTGGAACCTCTCGTCTTCGTAGAGAAGCTGCTTGGAGAAGTTTCTTAACGAGGCCGTCAGCTTCAGGCTCTTTATCCCCGTCTCGTACCCGAATCCGAGGTCAAAAGCCGCCCACGGAAAGCCAGCGTCAGCCGTGCTAACCGTGTTTTCGGTAGCTTCAAATTCCTTCCATGCCTCGTTCTTCCCAAGTTTCTCGCCAGCGTATTTGAACTGTGCCCCCAACGAGAATCTGTCGGTCAGCTTTCTGGCATAAACTATCCCGAAGGAGTAAGCGCCTACATCCAGGTCACCGGTGTCCGAATAGCCGGTGAGGAGATTCGTCTCATCGATCTTGGTACCATATACCGTTCCGTAGTCGACCGTGCGGAACGAGAATCCGAAGACGCCATATTCGCCGACCCTGTAGAAGGCGGCTAAATCCATTACATTGATCTCTGCCACCCACTGGGTATAGTTGAAAAGTGCAGCGCCCCTCTCAATATAAGCCAGGCCAGCAGGGTTGTAAAATGCTGACGCAGGATCCCCGGCGATGTTGTTAAAGGCGTTCCCCATTCCGGCAGCTCTTGCACTAGCACCGATAGACAGCCAGGTCATCCCAACCTGTCCTAACTTCTTCATCTTTGCTGAGGCAGGATTTGCTATCGCGAGGCACAGAAATGCCAGGATTAGAAAGCCCACGCTGAATTTTCTCATTTTTACAGCCTCCTTCCCATCCGGAAGTTACAGATCATGGTGTTCGTTGAACTCAGGCTACCTGATAATAATGAATTTGCCTGCATCGGAACCGATATCGCTCTCTACGGTGTAGAGGTAAACGCCACTCTTTACGTACTGGTTGTAGTCCGTCTTCATATCCCAGGACCTGTCGCCAGAGCCTTCGTGCGCGATGACCTTAACCAGGTTGCCGGCGGTTGTGTAAATCCGGATGGTGCACTTAATGGGCAGGTTTTTGAACAGGATCTTGTCAACTTCGCCCGGGAAGGTGTGTCCCCGCTTGTTATATGGATTGGGGACAACCCGGATCTTTGCCAGTATCTCCGAAGGTTCTGTCACAGCCGAAATCGGGGATAATCCCCATCCGGTCCAGCAATAGAAATACCCGCTTTCAAGCGACACCCCCGGATCGGCCCAATTCTCGTTGCCACTATCATAGGCAACTATACGGTAGTAGTAACCTATCCCCACCGTTATGGAGTTGTCCACATACTCAAGCCCCTGGAGTGTCTCACCATCCGGTGTGGTTATGGTAGCCGTGGCAAAATCCGAAGCCGGCCCTTCTTTGACGACATGGTATAAACTATCGAGAAGCCCTGTGGCCCTGTATATACGATACCCGGCGAAATCGTTCACACCCGTGTCGAAATCAGGGACCTCGGACTCCCTTGTCCACTGGAGTTTGATCGCCGGACCAGCGGATCCCACTGAGAAGTACTGAGGGGGCGGAGGTGGATCCGGGACATTAAAAGGCTCCCTAAACCGGGAATCCTTGGGCTTACTTCCATCGGGATAAACCCCGTGGATGTTCCAGTAGGCCCGGTCGAGGACCTTTTTCACCGAGTCAATCCCGGTCCTTATATAGTTGATCTGCTCGTCCGTTATATCCCCTCCTGCCAGGCGCTGCTGGTGAACTTCTTCACCGATCCTGAAGCACTCTTCCCGCGAGATCCCGCCGGCAGCGAAGATGTACTTTATGTTGATATTGTCTCCGAAACCGAGCTCATAAGGCCCGTGACACATATATCCACTGGGAATCGAAACCTCCGTTGGTTGGAAGGTGTCCACCGGATATCTCGTACCATCGAATATGTAATTATATTGCTCCTCCATGGTCTTGGGTATCTTGCTGAGATCGTAATCTCTCTCCTGGAAGATTTTGGTAGCACGAGGTTGGGTCAGATCATCCGATGTGTCATCGGCGCTTTTGTCTACCCGCGCTGCACCGTGAGCGAGGTAGACTGGTGAGGTGATGATCCAGGTGTTGTCATTCGGATCGGAAGTTTCCCCCGCATCACCGAAGTCATTGACCTCTGAAGCCAGGTTATCTTCGTCCCAGCCGACGAAGATCAAGTGGTTTCCCACACCCCATGGTTCAATGAACATCGTCTGATCGTCCTTATCGCTGCCATTCCTTCGGTTCCCCAGGAAAGATGGCCTTATCTGGCCGGTCTGTGCCCACCAGAAATCGTGGATGGTCTGGCCGGACAATTCGATATCCGGGTCAGAATCGGCATTACCGGTGTTGGTCAGGTTTATATCCCATGCTATATAATCCCAGTCAGGCGGTGCACTATACCCGTAGGATTTGCGGCTATAGGATACCCCCATACTGTAGTTCCACTCGGAAACGATCATCTGTTCCGCGATAAGGTTCTCGTCAACCGTTCCCATCGACACGGCCTCGAAATTCTCCCAATAGTCCGAGAGGATATCATTTCCGTTTACGACCACACGCGGCGGTGGGAACCTGGTCTTCTGATATTGTGTAACACCGTAGATCTGGGTGAGGCTGGGCGGGTCGGAATAGCCTGGCAGTCTCCAGTCATACGGGTAATCATAGTCATAGGTCCTGTAGCACCCGGAGGTCCAGTAAGTCCTATCCTTGCCCGGGACGGTGGTGTTTGTATTGTCAAGCCAGTCAGGCTCGTGCCAGTCTTTGCACCCTGCAAGGGTCCCCAATTTTCGCATGTTGGCGTCCCATATCTCACTACCCTGGGCTATCCCCAGGAGGTGACCACCGGGCCATGACATGCACCTGTGCCAGCCCTCGGCACCATCGTACTCATGAGGTGTCCACAATCGCCCAATCTTCATGAAGGTACGGGTGGTGTTTGCATGA
>CAZTBA010000430.1:0-5020 GCA_964611725.1 uncultured bacterium | reverse complement strand
GAAGAGAAGACCTGATTAATAAGGGATTGAGGCAAACAGGGTGTAATATGCAAGGTGTGGATCACAAAGCATGATCTGATAAATAGGGACCAGCACTTGGATCTACAGTCTTCAATCTGTTATTCACAATTCATATTCGGTGGTGTCCTATGGACTTTTACAAACACGCGGAAGAGTTTTTCAATAAGGGTGACTTCCAGAAGACTGAGAGTTTGCTGGCTGAGGTTCTGGCACGGAATCCTTCCCTCGTCCAGGCACACCAGCTTCTGACCAGAGTCTACGTCAAAATTGGGGAAATGGATAAGGCTAATGAGATCTTCAGAAGAAAGGATGAGCTCCCGAAGGATGAAAGTTTCTGGATGTGGGGGAAGATTGCTGAAGAACTTGAATGGCCGGATGAAGCCGCGAAGATCTACGGCGAATATCTGAAGCTGAACCCACAGCACGCAGATTCGTTATACAATCTCGGCATGCTCCTCCTCGAAAAGGGCAAACGTAACAGAGCGAAGGACTGTCTCCTCCGGGCAATAAGGACAAAACCCGATTTCATCGAGGCGACTCTGGAACTGGCCAAGCTCTACGAGGAAGACGGTCTCTTAGGATTGGCTTCTACACTCTATGATAAGATTCTCTCAGTTGATTCGGGGAACACTGAAGCGAGAACAGCTCGTAGCTTCCTTAAAGATAGACTCTCACAACTTGAATCGATGCCTGGCATAAAACTCGCACCCTCAAAGGCCGGAACTGGGAAACTGACCGAGCTTTTTCGAGGAAGAAGTGGTGTATACGCCCGCCAGTGGATGGATCCCGAGGGAAAGGTGGGATACTCGCCGGTGTATGAACCTTTGACCGAGAAAGTTCTCGAAAGACACCTCCTGGGGGAGATCACAGCGGGAGTTTATCCCGTGAGGGCGGATAATACCGTCATGTTTATGGCAGTGGATGTCGACATAAATAAGAAGCTTCTGTCAAAAATTTCGGAGAAAAATGAGATAACCGAAATACTTCAAGATAAGGTAAAAGAAGATGTAAAAAAACTCGCCGGAATGTTTGAGTACCTCTTTCTTCCCGCCTATGTTGAATCGAGCGGATATAAAGGTTGCCATCTGTGGATCTTCTTCGCTGAACCTGTCCCTGCCCACATCGTGAGAAAGTTCGCACAGGCTGTGGTCAAAAGATCCGGGCCTCCTTCACCGGAACTCCACTGGGAGATATTCCCGAAACAGGATTCGCTTGAGGAGGGACAGCTTGGAAACCTCATAAAACTCCCGCTCGGAATTCATAAAAAGACAGGCAAAAGGTCACTCTTCATGGACTCCGAAGGAAAGGTTTACGCGGACCAGATTGAGTTTCTGAATCTCATAAGGAAGGTTGACAAGGCTTCTCTTCAAGACTCCATAAAGAGATTGCTCGATATTAACGTGGAAGAAATTACTCCACCCGGTCCTGAAGCATTGAAGGAAAAGTACCGTAATTTGACGCAGATATGGGAAAGATGTCCCGTCGTAAACGCACTCATAGAGAAGTCGTTTGTCGTCCGTCATCTCACAAATAGCGAGCGAGTTGTCCTTAAGTGTATATTCGCACATCTTGGCGATGAGGGAGCAAACTTTCTCCACTCGGTTATAGGAAATTGCCTCGATTACTCGTATGAAACTACTCAGTATCAGATCGAAAGAACTCCCAAAAATCCCATAAGCTGTCCCAAGATAAGACAGCACCTGCCGGAGATCACCTCGTCCGTAAACTGCTCCTGTGAGTTTGAACTCCCCGAGGACGGGTACCCCTCACCGATCCTCCACTCGGATTCTGCTTTTACAAAGGGTATGTCGAAATTCAAATTCTCAGAGGCAGAAGCGCTCGCAAACAGATATGTCAAGCTCAGAGGAGAGGTTCGGAGAATCTCGAAGGAACTCAGGGAAGTTGAGGAAGATATTTCTTCTCTTTTTAAGATCAAGGATACCGATACGATAGCGACAGATAACTGGATATTGACGAGGGTAGGAGAAGAGGTGAAGGTTGAGTTGAGGGGGGATCATCACGACTGATAACCGAATTTGAAAGCTAACTGATTGATGATATTGGTTTGCCGGTTGGTTTTGAAACTTATCCCTACAGAGTCTCAAATATGGCTACGCTCTACGTTATAGATCAGGGAGCTCGGCTTCACAAGGAAGGCAACAGGATCGTCATCAAGAAAGGCTCCCAGGTCATACAGTGGGTCCATTCCTTTAAAATAGAACAGGTGGTTCTCTTTGGGAATGTCTCCGTTACCCCGCATGCACTGAGCCATTTCCTCAGAGAAGGAGTGGATGTAGTGCTGCTTGGTGCAACAGGGAAATACAAGGGAAGGCTGGTCGGACCCGAGACACGGAACGTGATTCTCAGAAGGGTCCAGTTCCAGAAATACGATGACGAGAACTTCCGCCTGAGCTTTGTAAGGTCTGTTGTATCGGCAAAGATCGGCAATATGCGTTCCCTTCTTATGAGATCCGCAAGACGCAGAGATATCGACCTGAGCCCGGTTGTGGGAAAGCTCCGATTTCTTAAGGGAGATACTACTTCGACTAACTCAGTGGATTCCCTGCGAGGAATAGAGGGCACAGCTACATCGGCATATTTCAGCGCCTACCGGGAACTTCTCGATCCGGAATTCCGCTTCGAGAAGAGGACACGGAGGCCACCCAAGGATCCAGCGAACGCTCTTCTGAGTTTCGGATATACGCTTCTTGGCAACTCGATTCAGTCGGCTGTCAATGTAGTCGGACTCGATCCCTACCTTGGTTTTTTCCATGTGGTTGACTACGGAAGACCTTCTCTTGCACTGGATCTTATGGAGGAATTCAGGCCAGTTATCGTCGATGCACTTATACTGAACCTCGTGAATCATCATGTCCTAAGTCTTGACGATTTCGAGGATGTTAAGGATGGAGTCTACCTGAATGCCGAAGGGAGAGGGAAATTCATACCGGCCTATCAGAAGAGGGTCTCCGAACAGGTATCCTATGCCATCTCGGGAGGCCAAACTCAGGTAGTAAGCTACAGGCGATGTTTTGAGCTGCAGGCGAGAAAACTTGTAAAGTTTTTGAAGGGTGAAATAGGAGGCTACGAGCCTTTCCTGATAAGATAAGGACCATAGCAATGTTCGTTGTTGTAAGCTACGATATCACGGATAACAAAAAACGCACCCGGACTATGAAGGCCCTGAAAGACTATGGCGTGCATGTCCAGAAGAGCGTATTTGAATGCAGGATAGATGAGGAACAGTACCTCAAGCTCAAAGAGAGAATTGCCAAACTGATAAATCCTGATACCGACAGTGTAAGATACTACGAACTCTGTGCGAGATGCCAGAGGGCGATCGAGTTTGTGGGTAATCCTCCGGAGTTTGAGGAGAAGGACCACATAATTGTGTAATATCGTACAGCGAATGAGTCCAACTATTCCAAAAAAGAGTTGATACATGATTTTTATAGGAGGGAACTGCGATGCCAAAAGCTCTTATAGTGTCACTCGGCGGGTCTCATGAACCGATACTGAAGTCGATCAAAACTCATTCTCCTGAACTTGTCTGTTTCTTCGCTTCGGAAAGCAGCGTCGAGAACGTGGGTAAGATAAAAGATGTGCTAGAGGCAGAGATGGTCGAACTCGAAAACAAGAATTTCATTACCGAAGATGCAGAGGATCTCGTGACGTGTTACTCGAAGGCTGTGTCTATCTCGAAGTGGCTCGAAGATAAAGGGGTTTCTCCCGACGAGGTTGTGGTGGACTACACCGGTGGAACGAAGTCAATGACAGCAGCTCTTGCGCTCGCTACCGTTGGAAAAGGGTACTCTTTTTCATATGTTGGTGGTAAGGAGAGGACAAAAAGCGGACTAGGTCAGGTCATAACAGGGACGGAAATAGTCAAAAATGAGCTTAACCCCTGGGAGATATTCGCAGTGGAGGAGAAAAAACTCATAGCCACTTATGTGAACTCCTACCAATTCGAGGCTGCTTCCTACATCGCTGCAGCGTCTTTGAAGCGGGTTGGAGATGCGGAGACTTTTCTTCTTGAGGGTTTTGAAAGGCTTTTCAGAGGCTATTCTTCCTGGGAGAAGTTCAGGCATTGTGAAGCGATTGAGAATATTAAATTCGGATTGAAGGTTTCTGAAGACTATGTCAAGCTCCAGAGCGATCCTCAGGTGGGTAAATTCGCTGCATCCGTGAGGAACAACCTCTCTTTTTTGCAGAAGCTCCAATTTGAGACCAAAGGATTTAAGAAGCTACATGGATTGCTTGTAGTCGATCTTATTTCGAATGCTGAACGCAGGGCAGAAGAGATGAGATACGACGACGGAGTTGCGCGGCTTTACAGGGCACTAGAAATGATAGGCCAGATGAACTTCGAACAGGCTCTCGGATGCTCTACCGATAATGTAGATCCTGAGAAGATACCCGAGAATCTAAAGGAAAAATATATCTGTCTTTACAAGGACGATAGCAGTATAAAGCTTCCCTTGATGGCCACCTTTGATCTGCTCAGAGAAATAGGAGATGAAACGGGTTTGGCTTTCTCTGAAAGCAGGGAAGAGTTTAAAAAGCTGCTACATATAAGAAATTTCTCGGTCTTAGCCCACGGGATAAACCCTATAGATGAAGGGAAGTTTCGGAAAATGGATCAGCTTATAAGGGAGACTTTCAATTTGAGAGAGAAAGTTGACTTTCCAAAACTCGAATGGTAAAGCTTTTAGGAGGGAACGGGATTTTCGATTATTCACGGTTTCCCCTTTTACCAGTTTACTCTCCGTTTCCCCCAAACTGTGCCACCCCATCTAATTTCGCACACATTTTTCGCTTGCCAAAAATATCTCCCTTTCTTTATCTTCCGAACAATCGTATTTCAATAATGGGGGAGAGGTCGCAGCTCGTCTGTACGGATAACCCGGATCTGAGGCAAGTTTGAGATTGAGTAGGAGATTATGTCCCTCCGTAAGCGTAAGTATCCAGGCGGCAGAACAATTTGGCTTGTTGATTACAC
>CAZTBA010000429.1:0-5023 GCA_964611725.1 uncultured bacterium | reverse complement strand
CAGCATGGTGAGCATGGATATCTCCTCTGCTGTCGTAAGGATTAGCTTCTCCCTGAGCCAACTGTATGTATTTGTTTATAGACTGAATAGCTTCGTCATAGCGTCCAATATTATCATAGGCATAGGCCAGGCTGTTATACGCATCCTTATCCAGCGAGTCAAGCTCAATAACTTTCTTCAACTCGACAATAGCCTCCTCATCATTTTTCATCAGGCTATTTACTAAAGCCAGTTCCCGGTGAGCCACCTTCTCGTCAGGATAAAGCTTAACCATCTCCTCTAAGGTTCGTTTCGCTTCTTGGGTTTGCATCAGGAACATCTGATGATAGGCATCGATTAAGAACTTCTCTTTTCTTGACACCTTATCCGAGAACCTGGCAGCTTTCTCCACAGATCTCCGAGCACCGACTGCATTCCCCAGCTGGAAGTATCCCAATGCCAGTTGCAGGTATGCGCTGGCAAAGGTCGAATCTATCTTAACTGCCTGTTCGAATTTCTCGGCTGCTTCTTTGGTATACAGTTTATTACTAAGCTCATTTCCCTCCAGATAAAACCTCAGTGCTTCAGGCGAGTGGGTGGTAATGTCTGCCACCGGTCGTTCTTCTCCCTTTTTGACCAGAGTAGGTATTTCCAAATCTTCTTTTATCTCCGAGGAGAGGCTGTCAACCAACGTGAATATGTTCGTCCCATCCGGACCGGCTATCCTTTGAGAGGCAACCACATTTCCGCTTTTGACGTCCACCAACTGAGAGGTGATGACCAGATCAGGGGTGGTCGAGAGTATCTTGCCCAGAATCATATACTTTACCTTTGCTTTCTGAGCCACCTCGGAGGCGACAGTTTTATCTATGACCCTTGCGCCCTCCCTTCCCATCATTTTCAACAGATCATATAATCTCTGACTGGAGACGACTTTCATATATTGAGATTCCGACAAACCGGTAATCAGAAGCTCGGAAACCATCTCCCCGATTCTTTCCTGATCTTCTTTATCCTTCAGATTCTCAAAGTACATAATGGCCAGAGTATTCTCTCCCCCCACCGCCTTCTTCTCCGGGATTATCTCAAGCTGGAAAGGTTTGAGAATCAAAAAAAGAAAAACCAAAACAAAGATGATCGAGCCAGGGACGATAAATGGCAGAAGTTTCTTTTTCGGTTTAGTGGGGACAGCTTCAGCAGGGACCTGAGTGGTCCTCACATATTCCAAACTTTTCCTTTCTCGTCTCAGATCCGCCAAAAGATCGTCTATATGCTGATATCTTTCCTCTTTTTCTTTTGCCAGTGCCTTGAAAACTATGTCATCCAACTTGGCAGAAACTCGATTGTTGAAACGCGCTATGGGCTGAGGCTCTTCGTTAATCACCGAATAGACAATGGCTGCCTGATGTTCACCTTTGAACGGCAAGTGTCCGGTTAAAAGTTCATATAAAACCACTCCAAAGGAGAAAATGTCGCTCATTTGATCCACTTCTTCCCCTTGAGCCTGTTCCGGCGACATGTATGACGCAGTCCCCAAGGTCGAGCCGGTCTGGGTGATCTTGGTGGCTCCTTTCAGCTTGGCCAGGCCAAAGTCCATGATCTTAACTTTTCCCTCCGGGTTTAACATGATGTTATCGGATTTTATGTCCCGATGTACTATCTCCTTCTTATGGGCTGCAGTCAACCCCTCGCAGACTTGAATGGAAATGTCCAGTATCCGCTTGATGGAGGGAGACTCATTCTCCGCTATCTCCTTCAACGTCTTCCCCTCCACGTATTCCATGACGATGAACAAACCTTCGGAACTGTCTTCTATTCCGTGAATGGTGGTGACATTGGGATGATTTAGAGCAGAAGCCGATCGAGCTTCATGGATAAAACGGGCCTTTTCCTCCGGATGCTCGGCTATATGGGGAGGTAGAAACTTCAAAGCCACCAGACGTTGTAGCTGGATGTCCTGGGCTTTGTATACCACGCCCATCACACCTTCACCCAGTTTCTCTAAGATTTTGTAATGAGAAATGGTTTTGCCGATCATATTAACCTACTCTCAACTTTCTTAGCCTCTCCTTCGCAAGGTCCACCTCAGGTATCCCCGGATGGGCGTCCTTCCGCAGGTTAAGGGATTTCCTGAAATCCTCGAATGTTTGCTTTAATAATGTGCTTAATTTGGAGTCATACATCCATTTGTTTTTTATTATCGGCACTTAGAATATGTGCATCTTGTTATGGCAGTCCCAGTCGGTCCAACAGCTCATTGATCCTTGGATCACTCGGGAAGTGCATGTAATCCAAGGGAGTTACTCTGAACCAAGGTAAAAAGCTGTCGCGCTCCTCATAAGCTTTTTTTACCCACTCGAAGGCCCGATCCACCTCTCCGCGGGCTAGGTAAATATAGACAAAACCAACTGGTTGGATATATTCATGACTTGCCCTTTTCTTCAAGCTATCGAAGAGACGCTCGGCAACTTCCTTGTCCCCAAACCGATAGTGAATCATAGCAGCGTTTGCGACATTCATGGGAACACCACCGGAAAGCTCTAAAGACTTATTGATTTCCTCAATAGCTTTTTTGATCATCGATTTTTCCAGATACAATTGGCAAAGGTGAAGGTGGGCGAACCAGTCGTTTGGCTCGATCACCAGCCATTTTTGAAACTCTTCGATCGCCTCATCGTATCGGCGTGCCTGCCAGAGCTGATGTGCGAGATGTGTATTGCAGAAGCTGGAAACCGGGTCGAGCTCTTGTGCCTTTCTGGCCTGGATGATGGCCTCGTCATGCCGCCTCCTGAGATTCAAGTAGAGGGAATAAAAGACGCGAATGTAAGAGGAACCAGGAGTGAGTTCGAGAGCTCGCTTGAATTCCCGCTCCGCACCTTCCCAGTCCCAATCATAGATTGTATGAATGGATGCCAATGACGCGTGAGCCTCGCCAAGGGTATCGTCTATTGCAATGGCTTTTTCCGCAGACTCTCTTGCCTGGGGGAATGTCTCGCGTGGTGGCAAATTCCCCCAGAAAGAGCTCAACCAGTAACTGTCAGCCAGGCCAGCGTAAGCAACTGCGAGGTTTGAGTCCTTTTCGATTGCCTTCTTGAAGTACTCTATGGCCTTTTCGAATCCTACGGGATTCAACTTGTTCCAGGAATAGCGACCCTTCAAATAAAGGCTATAGGCTTCTGGATCTTCAGTATGACGTTTCGTAAGGATCGCTTTCTCCTTTCCTAAAAGCTTGATCTTTAGCTTGTCAACTATCGCTAAAGCAATCTCATCCTGGATGGCAAAAATGTCTGCCATGTCTCGGTCGTATTTCTCGGACCAGAGATGGTAGCCATTGGCTACATTTACGAGTTGGGCAGTGATACGTGCCCGATTCCCCGCTTTCCGCACACTCCCTTCAAGTAATGTTTCTACGTTCAGTTTGTGACCAATCTCACGTATATCTACCTCTTTGCTTCTAAATGAAAAAGCCGAGGTTCGAGCAACCACTCGTAGACTTTCCACATGAGTCAAAGCGTTAATTATCTCCTCAGCCATCCCCTCGCAAAAGTATTCTTGATCCTTTTGTGCACTCATGTCCCGAAACGGCAAAACGGCAATGGATGGTTGTGCTTTTTTTGCAGTAGTTTCCTCTTTCGAAGCCATAAGTTCCATTTCCTTTCTTGTTTTCCTCAAATCAACCAGAATATCCTCAGCAGTCTGGTAGCGGAGATTTCGGCTTTTGGCAAGAGCTCTATTAACAATCTGTTTTAATTCTTTTGGCGCTTTGACTCTGAAACTTGTTATCGGTTCAGGATCCTCATTCAAGATGGAATATATTACCGCCTGCTCATAATCTCCTCTGAATGGTAACTTCCCGGAGATAATCTCGTATAGAACGACACCAAAAGAGAAGAGGTCACTTCGGGAGTCGACCTCCTTACCCTGCGCCTGCTCTGGAGACATGTAGGATACAGTTCCCACGGTTGTTCCCACTTTGGTTACCCTGGATACACCCTTTAGCTTAGCCAAACCAAAATCCATTATCTTAACTACTCTCTCATTGGTGAGGATTATGTTGTCTGATTTAATGTCGCGATGAACAATACCCTTGTTATGAGCTTTGGATAATCCCTCCGCAATCTGAATGCCTATCTCTAAAACCTCTCCTATCGAAAGCTCTTTTTCGTTGATTAATTCTTTTATGGATTTACCCTCGATATACTCCATTGCGATAAAGCATTCGCCCTCAACCTCATCAATCTCGTAAATTGTTG
Organism: uncultured bacterium; assembly: GCA_964611725.1. GTDB lineage: Bacteria > Latescibacterota > CAZTBA01 > CAZTBA01 > CAZTBA01 > CAZTBA01. The sequence goes on along the minus strand of CAZTBA010000429.1, from coordinate 791 downwards.
TAATATTGGGATGATTTAAAGCAGATGCAGCTTTAGCTTCGTGCACGAATCTCGTCTTGGCTTCCTCATCACACAGAAGATGCCTGGGCAGAAACTTCAAGGCTACTTTCCGATCAAGCTAGGTGTCTTGCGCTTTCTCCACCACCCCCATCCCACCCTCACCGAGCTTCTCAAGAATCTTGTAGTGAGAGAGCGTTCGACCGATCATTATTCCCCCCTCAATCCTTCAGCGCTGGACTTCAAATAAAAAAACCGACCTGCCTATACTCCGGCAGCCCGGTCAGCATTATCGGTGGCCAGGGGTCCGTATCCTCAGTCCTGAAGGCGGCAGACCCATGGTATGTCCCCCATTGGGGTTTTTCTTAACACGGGCATAGTATCCTTCCCCGATGAGCAGGTCAAGAAGGTTTCGATCGATCCACGGGCAGCCACCCCGACAAGTCCCCGATAAATCCCCGATAGATCGGGACAAAGCGCGACGCAACGCGACTTCGTTCGGTCGCGCGAGGCTGCCCTTCCGAGGCAACCACCACCACCCCACACCCCCGGGCGGGCGCAGCCCGCCCCTACATTTTTCCCCAACACCCAACCCATCAGGCGGTCACGGGGGGGCCGCCCCTACGCCATCCTGCAACCGCGCACCAACGACAATACATCGGGCGAGCAGCTGCAACTGCACTCCATCGGGCAGCCACGGGGGGCTGCCCCTACGCCATCCTGCAACCGCGCACCAACGACAATACATCGGGCGAGCAGCCGCAACTGCACTCCATCGGGCAGCCACGGGGGGC
>CAZTBA010000428.1:0-5064 GCA_964611725.1 uncultured bacterium | reverse complement strand
CTTTCGAACAGACCGCCAAAAGAGGATTATTACTCCATACAGGGGACGAAGGGCTGCTATGAAGCTCCGCGTCGCCCGTCGACATCGGCCAGTGGCTGTGGGGACGATCACAAGATATGGCTTGCGGACTACTGCAAGACCCACGAGTGGAAGTCTCTATGGGAATTTGAGGAGGAGTTCCTTCCTGATATGTGGAAGAATCCACCTGAAGAGGCCCTCAGGGCGGGGCATGGGGGTGGCGATTATTTCGTTGTGCGGGACTTCGTGGAGAGCATAGTGAAGGGCATTGATCCTCCTATAGATGTATACAGGTCCCTCGATTTTACGGTTCCAGGTCTTGTCTCTGAGGAATCGATAAATCGCGGTGGCACCTGGCTTCCTGTTCCCGATTTCAGGAAATGGGATGGTAGAAACCCTGTATGCTAATTCAGGTAGGCCAGTTCATCTGAGAGACGCATAATATTGCCTCTGCTCGGAGCATTGGGTTTAGGACACTTCGTAGGATGAAGATAGCGTACTTTTGCTGTTATGACGTGTATTGTATCAATTGTCAGTGGGCACTGAGCAAAATTTCTGAAAGAGGGTGGAAAGATGAGGTCCAGGGAAAGGATGCTTGCAGCGATAAATCACGAGGAGCCGGATAGGGTCCCGTTTTACTGCTGGTGCTTCGGGTTTAGACCCCCACAATATCTAAGGTGGAATAGAAACAACAGAGAGGTAACCCACTGGTATACGATGCGACTCGAACACATACACACCCTCCCTCAGCCATGGGCACTCAAGGACGATTTCAGGAGGGTGGAAAAGTGGCTAAGCATCGGGCTTGACGATGTCCTCGATGTTTCTGTCCCTTGGGGGATACATCCGGACGTAAAGGTTAGGGGATTTAAAGAGAAGGGATCGAGGGTAACGGAGTATGAAACTCCAAAGGGGAAGCTAAAACACATTATGAGGATACCTGACGGAGATCAGATTGAAGGGTGGATAATACCCCCCGAGGAACCCCGGCTTTTCGAGGATTTCAATCTGCCACTTGACCTGGAGCAGCCTGTATCTTCCCCGGAAGATATACCGAAGCTCAGGTATCTCCTTTGTGGACTGAGCCCCGTCCAGATAGAGGAATACAAGGATAGGGTCAAAAAGGTCAGTAAGTTCGCTGAAGAGAAAGGAGTTATGGTCCAGGCCTGGAGTGCATTCGGCATGGACGCCGTAGTGTGGATGTGTGGAATGGAAGGGGCGATTTACCTGTCCCAGGATCATCCGGATGCCTTTGAGGAGCTTCTTGAGATTGTCTATAGTTTCGATAGACAAAGGGTGGAAGCTGCGATAGAAGCAGGTGGAGTTGACGTCATAGTTGAGAGGGGTTGGTATAGCTCTACTGATTTCTGGTCGCCTGAACATTTCCGCAAATTCACCTTGCCTTACCTCAAGAGAATTTCTCAGATGGTCCATCAAGCAGAACTGCTCTTTGGATATGTGATTGACAAGGGTGTAATGACGCTAATGGAGGAAATACTTGAGGCCGGGGTTGACTTGCTTTACTTCATAGATCCTGTTCAGGATAGTGTGGATCTGAGTGAGTTGAAAAGTCAACTAAAAGGGCGTCTGGCGGTTGTCGGTGGGTTGAACAGCTCTGTGACACTGGGATCAGGGTCACCTGAGGAGATAAGGAGTGCTGTGCGTGAAGCCATAGAAGTCCTCTCGCCAAAGGGTGGGTTTATCCTTTCTCCTGTCGATGCGCTCTACCCCGACACTCCCTGGAAGAATTTAAAACTGGCCATAGATACCTGGAAGGAGACGTGTTGACATCCCATTTCTACGAGCGGTTACAGGCGTTGATATGCGGTCAGGAGATAGTGCCATATCGTAGTTAGATTTGAGGCACATAAAAGATCCCTGACTCAAGATAAATTCATCATGTTTGCCTAATCCTAAAGGGGGTATTCATATGCCGGGACCTGGCATGGAATTCATCGGAGAAGAGGAAAGGAGAGAGCTTCTGGAAGTCATTGAAGCAGGTTACCTTTTTCGCTATGGCAGCGAGGAGGAGCCAAAATTCAAAGCGAAAGTCTATAAACTCGAGCAGGAGGTCACAAAGCTTTCTGGTGTGAAGTATGGCGTAGCTGTTAACTCAGGTACATCTGCCCTGCTGGTCGCCTTGAGTGGGCTAAGGGTTGGCCCGGGAGACGAGGTAATTGTCCCCGGGTATACCTTTATTGCCAGCATTTCGTCTATAATCCACGCCAGGGCGATACCGATCCTGGCCGAAATAGACCGCACCTTTAACCTTGATCCCGGGGATGTGGAACGTAAGATCACGGCAAGGACAAAGGCAATAATGGCGGTGCACATGCTGGGAAATCCTGCACGCCTGGAAGAGCTTAAGGCCATCGCCGACAAGCATGAGCTTCTGCTTGTCGAGGACTGTGCACAGGCTTTTGGGGCATCTTACCATGGAAAGCCCATAGGGAGCATAGGTCAGGCGGGCTGTTTCAGCTTCAATATATTTAAGACTATAACCTCGGGTGACGGCGGAATGGTCATAACGGACAGCGAGGAGGCTTATAAGAGGTTCTTTGCCATCCATGACCAGGGGCATAAACCTCTGCGTATGGGAGTGGAGGTAGGAGAAAGACCGCTTGTAGGGCTTGATTTCCGCATGACTGAGCTTCAGGGTGCGGTTTTATTAGCTCAACTGAGGAAGCTGGATAAAATCCGTTCCCACCTGCGTGGGAATAAGAGGAGGTTCAAGGAGCAGATAGAAGACATTCCGGGACTCGGGTTCAGGGAAATAACAGACCCTGAGGGCGAGTGTGCCACCTTACTCACGGTCATATTCCCGGATGCTGAAGTGGCAGAAAAGGTGGCTGAAGGGCTGGGGACGAGAGTTGTGGCCGGATCAGGCTGGCATGTCTACTTAAATATGGAGCAGGTTTTAAACAAATTGACTGTCACCCCTGAAGGTTGCCCCTTCACATGCCCATTCTATAAAGGTGGTGAAGTGAAGTATTGGAAGGGGATGCTTCCTCGGACCGACGATCTACTTTCCCGTTCCGTTAATATCAGCATTGGAGTATCCGATCCGGGCCTGGGCTCTGCGTTCGGGGTAACCATAAACGATGGGCCGGATGAAGTCGATAGTAAAGCTGAGGAATTCCGTAAGGTTGTTATGAAATATCTATCCTGACAGGGTCGAGGAGAAATGATATGAAGGGTGTGGAAGTTCGCATTGGTTTGGCTGTCGTCGCCAGCCCCCTGGAGGTGGGAGCAGACCAGGCTCTTTCGCTTTTGAAAAAAGCCAAGGATGTCCTCGATGGAACCGGGATAGAGATCTCTGCACACGGGGCCTCTGTCAAGGACACCAGGGAGGCCATCAACGCCGGGATGTTCTTCTATGAACGCCGGGTGCATGCTATCTGTGTAATCGCTGCTTCCTGGTTCGAGGACTATCTGGTTCTGGACATGCTTGAGGAATGTGATGTCCCCGCAGTGCTCTGGGCAAGGAGGGGAATGGAGACAGGTGCGCTCTGCGGCACACAACAATTGGGTTTTATGCTCAAACAGCTTTCCAAACCCTGTAAAATACTCTACGATGAACTTGACTCCCCATCGGCTATCGAGGACCTCATCTCACTCGCCTCTGCTGCGACCTTGAGATACCATCTGAGGAGAGCAAGGATAGGATACATAGGACATCGAGTGGATGGGATGACAGAGACAACCGTGCACGAGATTGCGATGAAGAGAATCCTCGGACCACGCATCGTAGGGATCGATACCCAAATCTTGTCAGATAGAGTGGCTCAGGTGGACGATGAGGTAGTTCGAGATACCTGGAAAGAGCTCAAACAGGAGGTAAAGGTCACATGCCGCGATGAAACCGGTGTGGAGTCGCTTAAGTTCTATCGGGCCTTAAAATCCTTGATGGAGGAAAAGGTGTTGGATGCAACTGCTGTGGGATGCTATCCTGATCTTATGGGCAAGGTCTGTCTTGCGGCTTCGCTTCTGGGCGAGGAGGGAATACCTCTTGCGTGTGAGGGAGATATAAACGGTGCTTTAGGGATGCTGATGTTGACGATGCTTTCCGGAACTCCAGTGCACAACACCGATTTTCTGGATCCTATCCCTGAGGATAATGCCGTAGTCTTTTCCCATTGTGGATCAGGGGCGTTTTCTTTGGCCGAGAACCGGTCTCAAATCACGCTCGCACCGGTACGGCTGATGGACGAGGGGTTGTGCTGCCTCTTTCCGGCTAAACCAGGGCCTGTGACTTTGGTTAATATCGTGCCTACTTTGGATAACTATAAGGCGGGAATTCTCTTCGGAGATGCACTTGAGACCGAAATGGCTTTTCCCGGAAATCCCCTTAAAGTCAGGTTCAAGTCCGACTATAGGGATGTGCTTCATTGGGTCTCGAAAGAAGGTCTCGGTCATCACTGGATGGCGGTTTATGGGGATTTCAGGGAGCCACTAGCTGATTTTGCAGGCATAGTTGAGTGTGAATTGGCCAATATGGCGTAATCAGTGCAAAATAATGCAAGTTGATCAGTCTGTCTTTCATGCACGGGACACGGGAAATTTGGACTACTGGAGGAGGAAGGGGATGGATTACAGAGAAGCTTGTAGGCACATACTTTTGGATTATAAACAAATGTCGTCTTTCTGCCAGGACCCTTTGATCTTCTCTCGGGCTGATGGAGTACACTATTGGGATGTGGATGGCAAGCGGTACTTAGACGGCATAAGTGGCATATTCGTGGCGGCATTAGGTCACAGGCATCCTCGTGTGCTGGAGGCAATAAGGGATCAACTGGAGAGGCTCACCTTCTCTCCGCCACTCCATTCTGTAAGTGACAGGGCGCTGGAGTACGTGGAGGCGCTAAGGGAAGTGGTACCTGAAGGCCTTGGCGTTATTAAGCTTTTATCAGGAGGTTCTGAGGCCACAGAGGCCGCGATGAAGCTGGCGCGGCAGTATCACAGGCAGACGGGCCATCCATCCAGATATAAGGGCATTTCACTCTATAAGGGTTACCATGGCGCTACCTTAGGAGCGCTCGCCGCAAC
>CAZTBA010000427.1:0-5093 GCA_964611725.1 uncultured bacterium | reverse complement strand
AGGGAGCTTCTTTCCGGGTCAAATGTGTGGATCGTACCAGGATCACTGTGAAGGAGGGGAAAGGCAAGTCGGAGCGTATACTGGATGCAGGTGAACACAGAATTGAAATATAGTGTAGTATGAGAATCTCGGAGCTGATGGCATTTCTTGTCCTGTGTCAAGCCGAAGATTTGCTCAGTGATATCAAGTAGATACCCTGAAGAAAGGATAGATGAGATGTAAGTTTCTATTATAAAGTACGATTCTGATCGTCAAAGCTAATCACAGCTTCATAAGAAGGGGTTCAAGCGGGTTCATCCTAATATCACCTATGATTTCCTTCCTCTTAATCTCCTTGCCCGTTATGAGATCAATTCTCCTGAATTCGACCTCTCTGGACTCGGGAGTCTCAAACCTCACACATTTGGGTTCCTTCGTGAGGTTCACAGCATTGACGATCAGATAACCGTTAAACTCGGCCGCAAGCCACTCAACACCCCAGGCAACCTTACCTGTCTCGAGATCCAAGGGAACTACAGGGGGAATTTCCCCCACGTCTTCAAAGATCCCCATGAAAAGTCGTCTGAGTTGCTTCTCTTCCGTGTCCCGTCCGACCTTCGTCACCCCCTCCAAGCCGAGGATTTCCTCAGCACGATCCCGCTCCCTCCCATACTCATCGAACCCGAGAGCGTTACCCAGCACGACCATCCTACCACCCCCACGGATATAGCTCTCTATCTTTTCAAAGGCCCCCTCGGTCACGTAATCCGTGGACGGAAGGACAAGAATTTTGTAGTCGGTAAGCTTCCCTGAAAGGATTCCCCGCTCAGATATGAAATCCACCTTCACACCGCAGAAATTGAGTGCACAGTAGGAGAGTTTCAAGTCTTCTAAGTACTTTGACAGGTATGTCGCCGCTGAACTGTGGGCTAGCGAGGGTATGGAATAGAGTATGGCAACCGGGGCATCGAGCTGCTTAAGTGCTGTAACCTCAGCGGAGAGCCTCTGGAGATCAAGATTTACCATCCCCACGGCCTCAGCGCATCCAGGACGATGCATTATGCTCTCAGCATTATCTGATTTCGGATCATATGTCCTCTCCCAAACCCATATGGTTGTGGCACCCTGACCGTGTATGGCCCCCTGCCAGAGGGCCGTCCTTATATGGGATGGAGGGTAATAGTTAGTGTCACGATTACGTATGAGGTGATTCTCTGAGTTAAATATAGGCTGACGTTTCATAGATCTCAGAAGGTCATAAAACATATTCTGTGTATGCCAGTCGTGAGCCCACTCATCACGACCGGGATATCCCACTCCACCATCGTTCCCATTTATGTCGCTAAGATCGCAGAACTGTTCAGGTTCGCCACCGCAGCCTACGGGGTTTCTATCCCAATCGAACATTATAGGCATTATCTTCACGTGGACGGGGACATCGGTGAGATACTCGTGGATTATGTCTGCCATCCACCTGTGCCAGTCTGAAAGTCTCTTTTGGTTGAAGATACACCAATCGTAGAACTGAGGGGTATTGAAATCAAACGATCCGGGATTCGGCACATCTGAAAAGGAGCTGTAGGCAGTCCCGTAGACCCCGTTAAGGCTTTCGACCGAACCGTGTGTCTCTTCGAGATAACCGGCCCACATCTTGCGGGTCAAAGGACATCTGTCACTGCTCCCGTCGCTCCTGAAAGATAGCGGCTCGTTTGAAAGGGTTAGGCTGTGAAGCGCACTGTGGCCTTTGAGGCGTGGCATGACTGTCCTCAGAAACTTCTCTTCGATTGCCCTTGACTCAGGTGCATCGATGCAGTATTTGATGAAGAACCCACCCCCACAATCTTTAAGGTGGGGATATTTCTCCAGAGCCCATCTCGGAAAATAATGAGGTGAAAGGAGAAGGTTTACAGCGACATTATTCCTTTCAGCCCTTTCGAGAAGCCTCAGAAACTCATCCACCTTCCTGTATGAGATCTCATCCTCGCCCACAACAACATCCCATGGACCAAACTCTACCTGGACTATATTTGTCCCATAACCCGGAAACTTCTCTATATCGTGCTCTACCTGGCTGAAGTGGCCGTAACCGTTGAAAAAGACGGGACGCCTCTCGGCCCTCCCATCGGGCCATCTCACATCAGCTATAAAGGACATCCCATCGATTTCAGTCGGGCTACTCCTGTAACGTGGAACTCTCGGCGCAAGCGATGGATCATCAATGTATGATCTCAGTGCCGAAACCGCCCTTTCGGCAGATAGGAGCATGTCCCGGGTACCCCTGAAGGCACGCTCGGTTCGGCCATGCTTAAGGTCCTCTTCCATAAACGGGATGAAGTTTTCGAGCACCGTGAGCGTAACATCCTCATAATCAGTTGGAGTACCTTCGGAAACAGCATCCTCACGCAGTTTCCTGAGATTGAGAAATTTCCCTCGGAGTTCTGAGAGCATCCTCTCAACCTCCTGCGGGACAAATTCAGGTCTTCCCTCGTCTCTGATAGATATTGCACCTTTTTCCACAGCTTCACAATCCATCCAATTGAAAACCACGGAAGTTAATATCAACAGAACCGAAAATATTCCTGCTCCCATAGCAGACCCCTCCTCTTTTGCCTATCCTCCCCTGTCCACACCTCATCAGAATCGGCTCATTTCTCAGCGACCCAAACTTCGACGGATGGATCTTGAGATAAGCTAAGGATCCTTTGTATCTAAGGTACTAATGTATGAGTTTCGATTTCCATGGCTTTTGAGTCATGACCGATTTTCCCGTTCAAATCATTACTGGCACGGAGATCTTTACTTGACAAAATCCACCACATCCTCTATACTATTTGAAACCTTCTGAATATATGATTCTTTCTTCAAATTCCTTATACCAACTCGATCAATTCATAAACTGCTGTTAAGGAAACAATAGGGCTATATAACTTGGTCAATCGGTCCAAGTAATGGAGTTATGCTATTTTAGAAACTCAGCCCTATCTTTTCCAAGGGTGAATTTTCCTTGCAGAAATCACCTGTTATAACGTATAATGTTGCCGCAAAGGTGTCCACGTATGAGTCGGCTTTTTTTCAACAGCTTTAGGTCTTGGCTAACTCTAATCCGTAGACGCCTTTTTGTCAAGTACAATTGCTCACGCCAAGCGTTTCAGTGAAAGAGTATGGTTTCCTCCGGAAGTAACGAAACGTAATAATATGCTAGGGGGATTGAGATGGAAGGTTCTATTATAAGATGGAGTGAGGGTGGGACAATCCCGCTCCTTATCGGTGATCAGTTTCCAGAAACTATGCGCCTGAGCATCGGGAAGAACCTCGGCTTGGAACCTGAAAAGGTTCGCTCTTATCCTCTCAGACCGGAGTCTCTCGACGCCGTGGGAGGAGACCTTGTGGTCATAGGACTGTACGGAAGTCGCAGACTCTACGATGTCTTAGAGAAATTCCGGTTTCAGGTAGATAGTGAGATCCCGCCCGGGGGTTATCTTATCACCAAACATTTTCGAGGAAATCGAGGGCTTCTGGTCGTGATCGGAGGCGATCTTGCCGCTGCCTTCTACGCCATAAATCATCTGGGAAGGTTTTCTGAAGCTATACCTACCGGGATAAGGTACACCGGGGGCACTGTCAAGGAGTTCCCAGCTTTCCGTCACCGCATATACTGGACATGGGATCACAGCACCAACTGGGCCTTGGAGTATCCGGGACAGCTTGACTGGGGATGCGGCAACGCCTACTGCAAACCCTCGGAAGCGTTTCTGAAGGACTACAAGCTTCTTATGGACTATATGCTTCTGAGCCGTGCCAGTGGCCTTCTTATCTGGGGTTTTCTCAGGGATTCGCATGGCGGTATCTCCGCCGGGCGGGAGCTATGCAGGTATGCGAAAGATCTCGGACTCAAGCTCATGCCGAGTATCGGAACAAGCGAATATGGTGGTTTCTACTATGAAGGAGATCATATATATAATACGGCAAAATGGCTCAGGCTCCATCCTGATTTCAGAGTGGTAGACCAGGATGGAAGAAGGAGGGACAGGCTGTGTCCATCACATCCCAGGAACATAGAGTGGATAAGGAACGGGGTTAGATGGCTTTTCGAGACCTTCGACACAGATTCAGCAAACCTCGAATACGGCGATTTTGCCGTGTGTTACTGCGATCGCTGTAAGGAGACAAGGGAAAAACTTGGTGGAAACGATCCCGATTACTATAAGGATATGGTCACATCTCATGTACCGTTTATAGAGGAGGCTTTCAAGATAAATCCTTCAGCGGAGGTCATGTATGCAACATATTCAGGTTTCAAGCCGGGAGAAAATCGCAGGGAATTCGGTTATCCTGGGGATCCTCCCCCCTATTTCGTCAGACATTTATCTGAGAATTCCATATGTATGTGGACCCTGACCCATGTGCTGAGGAGAAACCCGGCCCAGCACCTCGAATGGATGGATGAGGGTCTTAGCATAGCCTTCTGGGATAATCCGGACTGGCCGGAGCAGCTTTCGCCTCCCACCAGACACAGCGTCGGCTTCGTCCACCAGGGGAGCCAATGGTACAGCCGAGGGGGCAAAGAGACGCGCCACAGTGTGGAGATATCCTCTATAAAAGAGGCATGTCTGAGGGCTTACCGCTCCGGTATGGAAGGGATATGCATCCACGGGGAAGTCTCGAGATCGTGTGTTCCCTATGAGCTCAATTACCTCGCTTTTTCCCATTTTTGCTACCATCCGGAAGACAGCCTCAGGGATTTCGCCAGGGCTCAGCTTTCGGGTCTTGTGGGGGACGAGGAGCTTGCCCAGATCTATGTGGAGATCCTGGCAAAGCATGAACGTGGGATTCTGGATGATAACGATAGAAAGAAACTCAATGATATCGATGTTGATTTTCGGATCGATGTGCTAAAGGGCAAAAATTTCGATGCCTACCGCAGATGGAGATGGCTCAACGAGAAGTGTAACGGTCCTACCGGGGAAGAATATATGATATTTCCCTGAAAAAGACGGGAAGTGATTATTGCCAAAAACAAAATAACAAGAGGTTTGCGGAGATGGAAGTGGCGATGGATGTTACTTTTGTGGATTGGGCTGCCAATTGGTGCTATCAGAGATACCCCAATTGGC
>CAZTBA010000426.1:0-5121 GCA_964611725.1 uncultured bacterium | reverse complement strand
GTGAGGATGAAGGCGGAAAATTTCATTGATATGCGAAAAGCAGTGCTGGTTCGATGATTCTGGGCTTAAAGAGGAGCGTCTGAAGATAGGGGCACCTCTCTCGGCAAGCTGCAAAGAACTTGGAGGTGTACCACTTATCCTACGTAGTATCCACGAGTTCCGGGATTGGGTGATGGACTGTCCAACCAAGATACTTGATAGTCTGATAGATCCGTAGGAAGTTTTCTCATCCCTTATCGGAGCGAAAACCATCGTGTTCCACTTCCAGACGTCTCAGGACACGCATACCCGTTTCGGCCAGCGAATTGCGTTTGACATCTTCGTGCTTGAGAAAGGTTGTCATCCAGTCAAAATGCTTCTCCAGAAGGCTGATCACTCTGTTAAGTGGCGGATAGCTCGATCACCTCTGCGCTTATAGGAATGGCTACATACAGTGTCATGGCATTCCCCCTTTGCAATGTCCCTCACAAAGAAGAATGCCTGTTTTGTCAAGCCATTTCAAACAGTTAGATCCATATCAAAGTAGATCATCTGGGATACACCCGCATTCCACACAATGGCAGATTAGCATTAGGGCTAATTAACCGGAGGTTGCCTATGAAAGCTGCTCTGATAGAGAGCCCTGGCGTACTTAAGGTCGCCGATGTCCCCGTGCCGGAACCCGGACACGATGAAGCACTTGTAAGGACGCTTGCATGCTCCATATGCAATGGAACCGACTCGAAGCTCCTGCACGGGGAGTTCCCTGGTGTGAGTGATTACCCCTCCAAACTCGGACATGAAGGCGTCGGTGAGGTCGTCAAGCTTGGCAGTGACGTGAGAAGATACAAGGTTGGGGACCTCGTAATGAGGCCCGGCGCACGGTATCCGGGAAACAGTCCCTGCTATTCCCACTGGGGTGGTTTCGCCGAATACGGTCTCATAAAGGACGCAAGCTGTGGCGGCGCCTCACCCGAGCGGGGCGATGGGAGCTGGAAGGATACCATGCACCACATCCTTCCTCCGGGAACCGACCCCATCGAAGCCACCATCTACATAACCCTGAAGGAAGCTCTGACCTGGCTACAGAGGTTCGACCTGAGACCTAACACAAGCGTGGTGATATTCGGAACCGGCCCAGTTGGGCTCAGCTTCACCCTCTTCGCAAAGCTTATCGGGGCAAACCCCGTGATAACCATCGGAAGGAGGAAAGAGCGGCTTGATCTGGCCGAGAAGTTCGGTGCTGACTTTACCATAAACTCGATTGAAGATGATTTGAAAGCCGCCGTGATGGAAATGACAGGTGGACTCGGAGCTAACAGGGTAGTCGAGGCGATCGGAAACTTCGAGATACTCAAGGAAGCACCCTCGCTTCTCTCCGATGGCGGAAGGATCGGGATATACGGCGTTCCCCCGTCCGATAAGGATTCAGGAGGTTTTCCCTACTTAACGCTTTCCGCTTTAGGTGCCCCCGGAAATTGGTCTGCGGAGATCCTGCAGCCTGAGGAGCCGAAGGGGCACAGACAGATCCTGGATCTCCTGAAGCTCGGATATTTGAATCCGGGTGATTTCATCACTGAGGTGCTCCCACTTGACAGGATAACCGAAGGCTTCAGGCTGATAGAGGAGAGGAAGGCCCTCAAAGTGGTTATAAGGATATCCGAATAGCTGAGACGGAAAACCTGATTTCCGGAGGGATCATATGGAGTTTTTCGACTGCAATACCTTTTTCGGACTTCCCATTAAGCGCCCACTCCTTCCTGTGGCAACGGTGGATGACCTGCTGAGAGATATGGATAAGGCTGGTATAGGTAAGGCGCTTGTATGGCACATCCTGCAGTATGACTACTCCCCTGCTGCAGGAAACAGGATTCTTGCCGAATCTATCAGCGGGCACGACCGCCTTCTGGGTTGCTGGACCCTACTTCCGAACCAGGCCCATGAACTCCCTGAGCCGGACGAGTTTTTCAAAGAAATGAAAAGATCGAGGATCTACGCGCTCAGAGTCTTTCCAAAGTCTCATAAATTCCTCTTCAACTCCGTCTCAATGGGAGATATCCTCGAAAGGATGGTCGAAAAGAAAGTGCCCTTGCTCCCTTCGCTGATAAGGGGAATAGATTGGCAGGAGATCTACGACGTCCTCTCGGACTTTCCGGATCTCGTCTGCATAATCTGCGATCATGGCTGTTGGGGGATGGATCGCCTCTTCAGGCCGCTTATAGAGCATTACCCGAATGTCTACATAGATACAGCCCAGTATCTGCTGGATGGCGGGATAGAGTCCTTCGTGGAAGACTACGGCTATGAAAGGCTCCTCTTCGGGAGCGGCTTTCCGGAGCGATATCATGGCGGGTTGATGCTTCAGATAGCACACTCTGACATCTCCAAAGAAGCGCGTGAGGCAATAGCAGGAGGAAACCTGGAACGGATAATCTCGGAGGTGGAGCTATGATCGGAAATTCACCGTTAGCGCGTGAGTTCTGGGAGAATGGTAAATCCGAGAGCTGTCCGATCTACGATATGCATGGGCATATGGGCGTCTGGCATTCGATCTATTTCCCCCGCTCTGAAACAGAGGACATGATAAGAACGATGGATAGTGCGGGAGTGAGGATGCTCCTGTTCTCCCACCACGCATCGCTTTTCGCTCCCGAATTTGGGAACACCCCTGCAATCGAAGCCGTGAGGAGCTTCCCGAAAAGGTTGCGTGCGTATTGCTCCATAAATCCGAATTATCCGGAAACGATAGCACAGGACATAGAGGCCCTTGACAAACACAGCGATGTCTTCGTCGGTTTCAAATTTCTGGCCGATTATCATGGCATACCTATAGATGACAGTCGCTACATACCCGCTTGGGAGTTTGCCAACGATAGAAGGTTACTCATACTATCGCATACCTGGAGCGGAAGCAGCAACGATGGGCCGGATATCGTGAGGAAGATAATAGGGAAATATCCTGATGTCAGCCTGCTTATGGGGCATTCCTGCCACGGTGCCTGGGATGAAGCAGTGAATCTGGCTAAGGATTTCCCGAACGTATACCTCGAGCTTACTGCTGTGATGGATGACAGGGGCGTGCTGGAGAAGTTCGCCGAGGGAGCCGGCTCCGAAAAGATGCTCTTTGGCACCGACCTCCCCTGGTTTGACCCGCATCACGCCATGGGCTGCCTGCTTTCAGCGGATATGACCGATGAGGACAGACATAACATATGTCACCGCAATGCCGAGAGGCTTTTGGGACCGTTGGTTGAAGGATTGGGGCCTGTGAAATAGACCTTGCTGATTTTTCAGGTAGGGGCAGGGCATGCCCTGCCCTTACAAGATCGGGGGTAGATATGGCAAACTTTGTTGAGCCTTTATCCGATATAGACACCGGGAGCTTTTCCGAAAGCTCCGAAGCTTATCCGAAAACTATACTTTTCGCCACAATCCCCTTCGAATATCTTGCCGATACTGCGGAAACCTGGAAATCGAACGGTATAAGCGGTGCCATGTTGGGCGGTATAATGAGGAATTGGGATAGCGATATCTGGGAGCTGCCTGATGGCGAGAGGATAGTCGGTGATTCAAACCCTCTGTTCAAACGAATACACGGCATGAATGAAACCTGCCTGAAGCACGGGATGGACAGCAACTTCATCAAAGTGGCCTTCTACAGCCATCTTCCGGATTGGTTCGACGATGCAGGTTGGAAGACACTCTGCGATAACTTCCGCGAGGGGGCTATCTTTGCCAGGGATTCCGGATGCCGCGGCCTCGCGATCGATATCGAATATATCGCTGAGATATACGACCTCTCCTGGAAGTCCTACCTCGAGCCCGGGTATCCCAAGGACCGTCTGCGCGGTCAGGCCGCGAAGCGGGGAGCTGAGATAGTGGCCTCGATGCTCGATGTCTTCCCGGACATGGAGATACTCCACCTCCCCGAAGGGATGCACTTCTACGGTCCCCTTGCGGCCGATCTCTTCAAAGGGATGCTGTCGGAAACCGCGCATCGGAAGGCACCGGGAGGAATCCATATCCTTACAGAGATGAGCTACAATGCCACCGATCCCGTGTGGCTCGTAAAGTTTACCCAATACCTCAATGAAATGATAGAGGAATTCTCCCCGGGTGATGAATATAACTACTGGAAGGAGAATTGCTCCGTAAGCCTCGGCCTCTGGCCCCTCGGATACTACCGCCAGATTTACGATAAGGATGGGAAACCCTTGGGCTGGGGCGGAAAGAAGGAGAAATTCGGTGATAAGGTCATCGGCTCCTATGCCGACAAAAGCGAAAACTATCCGGTTGATGATTTCAGGAAACAGTTCGCAGCAGCTATGATGCTCTCCAAGCGCTACATCTGGATCTATTGCCACGGTTCCGTCCTCTGGCGGTTGAGTGAGAAAGAGATGGGACGCTACGGCGGCACGGAAAGTGATAGGCTCCCCACCGTCGATAACCTCGAGGATTATCTGAGCGTCATACGCGAGCGAAAGGTCCTTGCCGACCCAACTCTCAGGACATGGGTAGAAGAGATCAACTCCGGGCAGAGGATAGATTTCCTCAGTAGCACAGGTGCACCGAAGGAGTGGGCCGTCATAGGCCCATTCGATAACATCGATGGCAGGGGTTTCGATACAGCTTATCTTCCGGAGAAAACGATAGACCTCTCGGCATCCTGTGAGAGAAGCATTGGCAAGAAGGTGAGCTGGGAGAGATTCACCGTTCCGGCTACAGGATTCGTGCGCTTCCGCAGGATGTTTGGCAGGTCGGACTGGCTATGCGCCTACGCCGTCTGTTACGTGAACTCGGAGGGCGAGAGGGATGCGGTGATACGTTTCGGAAGCGACGACGGAGCGAAGATATGGGTCGGTGGGGAAGAAGTCTTCTCTATCGACAAGGTGCGCGGGGCCGAGCCCGACGACGATCTTATCCCTGTGAGACTTCCCCCAGGACAGACCCCGATCCTCGTCAAGGTCTGTAACTATGAGGGTGAGTGGGGTTTCTACTTCAGGATCACGGACACGGAGGGTCGCCCACTCGAGGGAATTTCCTTTGTAATTCTTGACAGTAAAGGATAAAACGGTGTAGAGACGCCCCACCGTGTAGTCTTGCATAAAGTCATACCCCTGCTGCCATTGCATAAAGTCGTGC
>CAZTBA010000425.1:0-5135 GCA_964611725.1 uncultured bacterium | reverse complement strand
GAGGGTGATATCAGCATCCAGCACCCTGGCAAGATGGGTTCGAGGGTCAATCCACTTTATATCGGTACCAAAAAGGATACGCTCGGCCCCGACCTGCGATACCAGCCACTCCACAAGCCCGAAGGAATAGCTGTCTCCGGAGAGATCCATATAGACATTAGGGAAGCGCTTCGCCAGTTGAACGGCGGCCAGGTGACCCTCGTAGCGGCCACCGGCATGTCCCAGTACAAGATTGACCTCGGGAAAGCGCACTACATAGTGTTCGAAGTGTTGAGGAGTGGCAAAGCGTTGGGCTGGATTATAATCTGACAGCGCCCACGAATGGGTGACAATAGGGATCTCTCGTTTATTCGCCAACCGCCACGCACGTTCATAGCGCGGGTCTTCGGGAAAAACCTGGTGCCAGGCCGGGTGGATCTTGATGCCGACGAATCCAGGGCGATCCAGAGCCGCGGTGATCCATGACAGGCTATCCTCCGGGTAAAGCGGATTGTAAACCAGACAATATGGCAACCTCTTTCCTGAATTATCGTAAGCAGACTCAGAGATCGTGTAAGCCTCCTCAAAACATCCCATTAACCCGGCTGCATGCATGGACACTGCGAGATCGATACCCAGGAGGTTCATCAACGAGAGCATAGCCTCTACGCTTGTGTCCACAGTTCTGAACTGAGCTATAGCTCCGAGATGGGCGTGTGCATCAACGATCATGGTTTCCCGACTCCCGCGATCAAGTCAGCCAGATTTTGCCCCGCAATGAGGGCCTTGTCTTCATCAGAGATGCGGGCATGAGTAACCTGCATCATCACGGCATTGGGATCATAGACCGGCATGTATGATCCAAAGACGAGGCACCTTGCACCGAACCGGCCGACGATATCCTCAATTCCCAGGTAGTTGACAAAGTTGTGGAGCTCCAGCTTCAGGTTGGGATGTTGCTCCAACAGGGGGTAGAAACGCCGGGTGTGGTAAAGGATCTTCTGGGGGGTACCTTCGAGAATTACCGTGAGATTAGGGTATGAACCGCACAGACTATGGATCGCGTCCCACGAAACTTCTGTATGCCAGATTGTCAGCGGCACGTGGTTGCCCGCAAGCGCCTGAAGAAGCGCACCGCTGCACCAGTCACTCAAACCAAAGTTGTGGCTAAGCGGGAAGACACGGGCCAGACGTGCCCCCCGGGAGATCGCATCCGCCAGATAGGTGCGGCCGGATTCCTTCGGATCAAATATCTCCGGTACCAGTATAATGCCGGCCCAAAGATCCGTGCCGTCTATGGCTTCCAGAAGTCTCTCATTCCCCCAGACCGGTCCATATTCTTTAGCAGCGAAATGGCTGACCACGCCGCCCCGGATCTGGTAGCGCTTTATTCGCTGGCGCAGCGAAGCCAAATCGAACCCGGTTACAAACTCCGAGGACCGGGGCCGACCGATCCAAAGGTTGCAGTCCAGGAAGGATAACTTGGCCCTTTCCCGACGATAGGTATCGATCATAAGGCTAATACGATCAACCATAGATGAACATTGCTCATTGGTGTTTGAACTCATATGTCCTTCGCATTGAAATGATACTAATTCGGGACAGCGTAAGCAATCACCTCTCAACTGACCGTTGATAGCCGACTGCTGTTAGCTTACGGAATCTGATCAGCGCCACAAGGTCCTGCCGCCGTCCACGAGGATAGACTGGCCGCAGATGAAACCGCCCAGATCAGAGCAAAGGTAGGCGACCAGCGCCCCGATGTCCTCCGGCGTTCCGAGGCGTCCGACCGGCACCTGGGCCGTCAGTCGGGCGCGTTTTTCCTCGTCGTCGTAGCGATCGCGCAGCAGATCGGTATCGATCACGCACGGATGCACCACGTTGATGCCTATTCCCTTCCGCGGCAGTTCGCGCATCAGAGCGCGCATAAGGCCCTCCAACCCCGCTTTAGCAGCAGCATAATGGGCCCCACCCCCACCACCGTCTATGGCTGCCGAAGAGCCGATCAACACGATATCGCCACGTTCGGCCTTCAGGAGCCAGGGCAGCGCCGCCTTGACAGCGATAAAGGACGAGGTGAGGTTGATGTCGATAGCGCGCCGCCAACCCTCCAAATCAAGCTTCTCGAGCGGTGCCACCCAATTTATGCCCGCATTTGGAATCACGATATCCAGACCACCCATCCCCTCGGCAGCTTCGGACACTGCGCTTTTCATAGGCTCCATATCCTGAGCCGCAACTACGAAGCGGGCAACCTGTTTGCCCGATGCAGCAAGCTCGGACATCAACTGTCCTGCCGCTTCATTGCCTCGTGCGGAACCGAGGTGTGTGAAGGCCACACTCGCCCCGCACCCGGACAGCGCACGTACAATACCGGCTCCGATGCCACGCGCCCCGCCCGTAACCAGAGCCTTACGCCCCGTGAGATCGATCTTCAACATAACATCACCTGTTTAGAAAACCGCATTCAATTGACTATTACCGCAACACCTTCCGCATAGCCCGGTACAGGACATCGAGCACCTCATCGGCCTCATCCTGCGTTATGATAAGCGGGGGCTTAACTTTCAGGACATTCTTGCGCACACCGGCAAGGCCGAAGATGGCACCTAAATTCATGCCCTCACTTCGGATATTGACACATTCATCCGCTGCCGGTTCCTTTGTCTTCGGATCTTTCACGTACTCGATGCCGATATGCAGCCCCACCGCACGGATATCCCCTATTTCAGGAAACTCCTCCTGAAATTCCATCAGACGATCAGCTATATAGGACCCGATCCGGCGGGTGTTCTCCAGAACTCCGTCCCGTTCGATGATCTCGATCTGCTTGATGGCAGCCACCTGGGACAGTGAGTTGTTGGCGAAGGTATGCAGATCCTCTGCTTTTATGCTGAAACCTACCAGCGTATCGCGGATGATTATGGCGGCTATCGGCAGTCCCCCCCCGAGGGCCTTTCCGAGCACGATGATATCGGGCGTGACCCCGTAGTAATCGGCAGCGAACCACTCACCGATACGGCAGTAGGTCTGGATCTCATCGAATATCAGCGGCACACCGAATTCGTCACAGATCTCCCGCACCCGCTCCAGATAGCGTTTCGGAAACGGTATCTGACCTCCGCTGGCCTGGATAGGCTCCAGGATCAGCCCGGCCGCGGGACCGTTCACACCACGTTCGATGGTGAAACGGAGCATCTCCGCGCACATCAGATCGCAGCTACCCGGTTCCTGACCGAAGGGACAGCGATAGCAGTACGGGTTTGGCACTCGGGGGACGGTATGTAACAGGGGGAGGAAGTGCTTCTGGCCGGTGAACTGCCCCGATGCCTGAGTGGCGATCCAGGATGTGCTGGCCGCGCCGAAAACCGTGCCGTGATAAGCATCCCACAGTGAGATGAACTCCTTCGCACCCGGGCGGTTGCGCAAAGCGATCTTCATGGCCGATTCGACGGCCGGCCCTCCACCCACGGTGAACGAGACGCGGTCTAAGCCAGCCGGAGCCAGTTGGGCCAGCCGATTCGCCAGGTAGAAACGGGGCAGCGTGTTGAAACCCTGATGAACATGGGTCAGGTTCTGCGCATGCTCACAGATAATTTCCCTGATCTCGTCGTTGGCATAACCCAGGTACAGAGCCCAGCTCTGCGAAGTACAGTCAATGTAAGTGTTACCATCTATATCCTGGACCCTTACGCCCTTCCCTTTGACAAGGGTTGGTCCCGGTGTGCCCCCACCTACCATTAGATGGCCTCTGGCCGATTCTATTTCAGCCCCCGTCATACCGTAAATTTTTTCAAGTGTCGGATCCATACTTGATCTCCTCAATCAAACTTTAAGTGACGCGAAAGCCATGTACGGTCTCCGCTATAGCCTGCATGTTCTCCAGCGGAGTGCCGGGGACCATACAATCAGCTACGGACAATATGTAGCCACTCCCCGGCGAACCTGTCTCCAAGCAGCGCCTCGTCTCGGCTGCCACCGTTTCCGGCGGAAGCTTCGCAACCACATGTACCGGATCGAGGTTGCCTTTAAGGCAGACCCGATCTCCGATGCGCCGCTTGGCTTCGGCCAGTTCAACGTCTCCCAGCGGAGGGGGAGTGAGCGTCTCGAGGGCGGGCGTGTCAGCGTCAGCGACTGCTTCCAAAAGGGCGTTCGATCTACCACAGATGTGCATGACCGGAATACCGCCAGCATCTATGAGGGCGTTATTCATTCGCCTGTGACGTGGCAATACATGTTCCCGATAGAGAGTTGGGTTAAGCAAGCTTGCGGTGGCTGCACCGATCCGCAACATGTCCACTCCGTGACGGACCATATCCTTACCGACTTCGATAGTAATGTCCGTCAGCCAGTCCATCACCTCACCTGCGAAATCCGGGTCGTCATAGAGCAGGTAGGTGCTCTGCTCGATCCCGAAGAGGGTTGCGAACATCGAATAGGGATCAGCGATAGTGCCATACAGGGCAATGTCACCCCCTGTAGCCTCGATTATCCGATCAACGTAGCGGTAGTCGAATGCGTCGAAGCGTGGTGTAAGGGTCTCCTGCCACAGCGGCCATTCTTCACGTGTCTTCATGAGAACCTCGTAGCCAGCCGTCGTCCCACTGACCATCTCCACGGTCAGTTCACACGATATGCCGTTCTCCCACTCCACGATCAGTTCGATATGCCTATCTTGAGCCGTATCCACATCCGGTTTGGGCTCAATGTGCGGAGGCCACGGATGCCACACGCCGCAAGTTAGAGGAAACAACGCAGACAGAAGATCGTAGCGCTCGGCGCACCCCGGTGTCAAATTCACCGTGTAGGGTACCTGGCCTTCGGCTATCACAGGCGTATCGAAGATAATATCGGTATCGAATTCCTGATGGAATCGAATGCGCGCTGCAACCTGATCTGCCAATGAAAGATGGAGACGCTGTGCCGGATCATAGAGATCTCCATCGAGCAGGTAACCGCTTTCATCGTACATATCGAAGGGGACGCGGTCTACGGGTTTGAATTGTACCGCATTCCGGACACGCGTCTTATGATCCATAGCAAAACTCCCTTCGAGTTGATGCATGGCTTATGGGAACACCTCTTGCCAAGGCTCGTGCATCCCCGTTAAAGGCACTACATGCAAGTGTGACATGAATTCGCCAACAGCATCCGTC
>CAZTBA010000424.1:0-5155 GCA_964611725.1 uncultured bacterium | reverse complement strand
CCCTTGTAATGTCGAAGATGAAGTCCATGTCGGAACAGGTGGAACAGATAAGGGCAATTATAGGATAGATGTGATTTTGTGACTTGATAGTAGTCATAACTATCCCCCTTCGCGATTGCCAAAGCATCGGTGGCAAATTCGTTTGCGTTCGGTATAGAAACTTTCACACTTTGCTGGCCATCAACTTACCACCAATCGGAAAACCGGAGGTCTAATCATAACTGATAGAGAGAGATTTCTAAACACGTTCAGATTCAAATCAACGGACAGGTTCCCTCTGTGGGGATCTCTTGGCATTTGGAGAGAGACCCATATAAGGTGGCTGAAGGAAGGTTTCCCTCAGAACGTTTCCCTTCAGGACTACTTCGGGCTGGATGGGCAGATATTAGCTCCCGTCAATTTCCGATTTGTCCCGCCGTTTGAACAGAAGGTGGTTAAGGAAACCTCTGACTACCGGATATGGATGGATGATGAAGGGGTGTTGAAAAAGGAGAGAAGGGATAACCCGGAATTATCTATGCCCCAGTTCCTTGAGTTTCCGGTTAAGGACAGGGAAGATTTCGGTGAAATCAAATCTCGTATGAACCCGGATTCAGAAGAACGTTTCCCTCCGGATTGGAAGGAACTCTGTGTGCGGTTCCGCCGGAGGGTCCTTCCACTCAGGCTCATGGGGGATAGGGTGGGGGGATTTTTCGGGCCGTTACGGGGTATGATGGGTCTGGAGAACCTCCTTTACGCTTTCTATGATGAACCAAAGCTGATCGAAGATATGATGGATGCCAAGTTGGAGCTCATGTTGGAACTCATCAAAAAGACACTGGCGGATACGGATATTGACTTTTTGGTATTCTGGGAAGACATGGCCTATAATGCGGGACCCCTGTTATCGCCTGAGTTGTTCAGACGATACATGGTTCCTCGATATAAAGTCATCACTGACTATCTGAGAAATCACGGCGTAGACATAATAATGGTGGACAGTGACGGCGATATTAGAAAGCTTATTCCCCTCTGGCTGGAAGCCGGAGTAAACGGTTTCTATCCCCTGGAGGCTCAGAGCAATATGGATGTTGTGGAGTTGCGGAGAGAATACGGAAAGGATATCCTTCTGATCGGCGGAATTGACAAAAGGGTGCTAAGAGAGGGTAGAAAGGAGATCGAGGAGGAAGTCAGAAGGAGGGTTTCGCCCATCATAGATGAGGGTGGCTTCATCCCCATGATTGATCACAGCGTTCCGCCGGATGTACCTTTTGAAAACTATTGCTATTTCATCGAACTGTTGAAGGGTTACTGGTAATACAACTAAGAGGAGGCCAATATGAGATTCGCATTTCAGAATTGCATGACAGAGCTTTCATTCCTCTCAAATAAAGCTTACGAGGAACCTTTTAATGAGATTGAACTTGATGTCGTTTTCGAGGGGGATGGCGGAAAACAGAAGACTGTGCCCGGGTTTTGGGCCGGTGAAAACGTATGGAAGGTAAGGTTCTCAACGCCCATTCCTGGGAAATACACTTACAGGACCGTGTGCTCCGACGGGGGAAATTCGGGCCTTCAGAATCAGAAAGGTGAGATCGAAGTCATACATTATACCGGCAAGAATCCGCTTTTGATACACGGCGCTTTGAGGGTATCTGAGAATCGCCGATACTTGGAGCACGTAGATGGAACACCGTTCTTCTGGCTGGGCGATACATGGTGGATGGGCTTGTGCAAAAGGTTTGAATTTGAAGGTGTTCAGGTTTTGGCCTGCGACAGGGTTCAGAAGGGTTTTACCGTGATTCAGATTGTCGCGGGACTCTATCCGGATATGCCTCCTTTTGATGAGCGTGGAGCAAATGAGGCGGGATTTCCGTGGGAGAAGGATTTTAAACAGATCAACCCTTCGTATTTCGACATGGCGGATTTGAGGATCGACTATCTTGTCCGGTCATCGCTTGTGCCATGTATCGTGGGCTGCTGGGGCTATTTCCTTCCCCTTATGGGTGTTGAGAAGATGAAGAAGCACTGGCGATATCTTATCGCAAGGTACGGTGCGTATCCAGTTGTCTGGTGTCTGGC
Organism: uncultured bacterium; assembly: GCA_964611725.1. Classification (GTDB taxonomy): domain Bacteria; phylum Latescibacterota; class CAZTBA01; order CAZTBA01; family CAZTBA01; genus CAZTBA01. Next base: position 3,094 of record CAZTBA010000424.1, on the reverse strand, counting down.
CGGAGAGGGTATCATGCCGTACTATCTCTCAGAAGATAAGGAAAAGGATAGGGGACTTCAGAAGAAGGGATGGACTGAAATTGCGTCCTATGTGCGACAGATATGCCCGTATCACCCCATAACGATTCACCCGACCGATTGCGCGCATAATCAGATCGAGGACGTTTCCTTGATTGACATAGATATGCTCCAGACAGGGCATTCTGACAGGGATAGCATACCGAATAACGTGAACAAAGTGGTTGAATCCATATCACGCGTTCCACGCATGCCTGTGCTCGTGGGCGAAGTGTGCTACGAAGGGATCCTGGGCGCATCACGGGAGAACGTCCAGAGATTCCTCTTCTGGGCAAGCATGTTAAGCGGCGCTTCGGGACACACCTATGGAGCAAACGGAATATGGCAGGTAAACACGAGGGAAGAACCCTTCGGCCTCTCCCCTCATGGGCATTCCTGGGGAAATACACCCTGGGAGGAGGCATACAGGCTCCCCGGTTCCGCACACTTGGGTATTGCCAAAAAGCTGTTAGAGCGATACCCGTGGTGGGAGTTCGAACCGCATCCTGAATGGATAGAACCCCACTGGACTGAAGGAAATTATATGTCCTGTTACGCGGCGGGAATACCAAAGAAGGTACGAGTTATATTTATCCCTTCCCAGGTGGGGGGTGGAATTGCTGTAAAGGATATAGAGCCGGATGCAAAATATGAGGCTTTCTACTATGATCCGATCAACGGGGAAGAATACAGGCTCGGCGTCGTGAAACCTGATGATGAGAGCAAATTCAGCCCACCTGACTTTCCGATTTTCCAGGACAGGGTCCTTGTCCTTGAAACCTTATAAACTACAGGATAAGTAAATGAAAAGATCAGAAGATCCGCCAGAGGAGACCCTATCAAAGATCATAACTCAAGCTGTTATCCAGGAAATGGAAGGGCGAAATGTCCCCCCGCCAGATAGATCTTGCTCAATCTGTAGTCCGCGTCAGTGCATATTGAGGATCTGTCAGTTGATGTATACCCGGCGGCTGTCGGACTCAGCGGGTGGAAATATTTCACTTCGCGTTGGCGATAATGTCTATATCACGCCGCGTTACATGGGCGAACGCCATCAATGGGAGATCACTCCCGATAGCATTATCCTTGCCAAGGTTGATGGCACTGTTCTGGAAGGCGGTGCGGAGCAGATCTCCCGGGAAGGGAGTGTACATTTTGGCGTCTACAGAAACTTTCCTGAGGTGGGTGCCGTCATTCATGCCCACCCCGGGCATTGCCTGGTCTTTGCATGTGCAGGTAAGGAGATGCCGTCCGTTACAGCGATGGCGGAGCATTTCCGTGTGGGAACTGTTCCACTTATAGACAATGCTCCACCTGGTTCTGAAGAGTCCGCTTTCTTCGTTATCGAAGCTTTCAAAAAGCGCCGCCAGGAGGATAAGTCACTGGTTGTGCTGGTCCCAAACCATGGCGTCGTTGTCGCAGGAAAGGATATTGACGAGGCCTATGTAATCCTGGAAAGCGTTGAGACGAACGCACGCGTGTTGCTGCTGAGGAGACTTCTGGAAACGTCGTAGCCGCAATAGGGAGTTCGATAGTGCAAGATGGATCGCAGGATGGGGTTAAACATAGGGGCAAGGGGGCAGAACCTCTTTCCAGAAGCGCTCTGTTGCGCCAGTTTCGTAGCCCTGCTTCTGATTATGGCCCTATAGACTGTTGGTGGTGGGAAGCCGGACATCTCAAAGAAGAAAGAATGAGATGGCAACTGGAGCAGATGAAGGAAAAAGGCATCGCTGGCACCTGGTTCTACCCGAGATTTGTGTATGGGGAACCCCTCAGTTCTGACCCACCTTATTGGACAGAGGAATGGTGGAGCTTTGTCAAGTTCTCTGTGGAAGAACACCGGAGACTCGGCATGCACGCCTGGTTTTCCGATTGGACAGCTCATCAGTTCTTCCAGAATAGAGTTCGAGAGGAGCGCGAGAGCAATCCTTCCTTGACAGGCCGGCGCCTTGTCATCCGCGAAGAGGAGTCTTCTGTCAAGGACAAAATCCGGATAGAGATTCCCGCTGAAGAGGAGATCCTCCAAGTTGCTGCCTACAAGAAAATAGGTGATGGCTTGGATTACGCTTCAATGAAGATCCTGAAAGATGCTGTTCAGGGCAATGAGCTGGTGTGGGAACCGAAAGAGGCCGGGTGGTTGGTGACCGTCGTAACCGGTCAGCCGCACGATTTGGACTACCTCAATAGGTTAGTGGCGAACCGGTGGCTGGAAATCTTTCTGGGTGTCTATGAGGAGAAGCTGCCGGGTTTTGTGGGCAAGGCTTTGAAGGCGTATGGGCCTGACGAGATGTTTGTGTTAAACGGTAACCTTCTCTACTCTCCAGATCTTCTGGAGAAGTTCAAAGCAGAAAAAGGGTATGACCCCTGTCCTTATCTTGTCGGGCTTTTCCATGATATCGGGCAGAAAACCGATAAGATACGATGCGATTATTACGACGTCATGGTTTCCCTTTTGGAGGAAAACTGGTACAAGCCTATCCCCCAGTGGCTCAATGAGCGCGGAATGATTTATACGGCTTTTTGTCCGATGGGAAAGGATCAGAATATACTGGCTCAGACATATCACTACGGTGATTTCTTCCGAAGGATGCGCCACTTCGATATACCTGGATCTGAAGAGCAAGCGCATAGGCCAGCAACATTCACATTTTTCGCCAAGACGGCAAGCTCAATCGCCCATATCTATGGACGGAGCCGGGTAGGGGTTTGTGCCTATTGGGGCTCGGGTTGGGGGCATACTCAGGAGCAGAATCTGGCCTGGACAAGTGAGAACTACGCCTACGGCATCAATCTCTACAACCGCCATGGTGGCCTTTACAGCACCTTAGGCGGATGGTATGAGTGGGTTCCTCCGGCCGTTCATTTCCGCCAGCCGTACTGGCAGTATTGGAAGCATTTCACCGACTACGTAAGAAGACTGAGTTACATAATGAGCCAGGGTGTTCATGTCGCTGACGTCGCCCTCCTCTATCCGATCACCACTGTCCACGCGAATTGGTCAGGTGGCCAGGACTTTGGTGACGCTGCAAGAGAAGCT
>CAZTBA010000423.1:0-5206 GCA_964611725.1 uncultured bacterium | reverse complement strand
TGGCATTCCTCCGCCGCTCACGAGCGGCGGTATCCTGCCATATATTTTATGAAACAGGGATATTAAGACTATTAGCAAATTGGCGTGACTCTTCACAAAGGAAACCCGAATCATTCAACCGATACAAGATAGCCGATCTGCCAGAAATCCCTTTGGGTTTGCTATTCAGGTCCTCCAGAAAGTAAAACCCGAAGCCAAATTGAGCAAATACACTTTTCCAACCTCTTTCTTCTCCTGGATCTGCCTCTCGGTCAAGTTTAACCTCCAAGATATACTTTGAATCTGCAACTTCTTGACCCAATTCTTCGAAACTCTCACATAAATGACACTTGGCAGTTTCCTGATCAATATCAAGTTTCCATTTACCTTCCTCATCCCCACAGACATCACAGGTTTCCTTTAACCCTCCTTCTCCCTGTGGCTGGAAGATACGATCAAAAATTGATTCATTAAGCTCTGAGAACCTATGCTGCTTAGCTTTGTTAGCTTCGTTTGCTACCTCTCCCCACTTCCCAGAGAAAATTTCGGGATCAAAATCCCTAGCAGATAACTCAACCTGCCCCAGTGCAAGATAAAGATCGCCTTTGTGTGCGCGTAATAATTTGTCACTGATTTCCGCCCGGAGGTGTTCAATCTGGCCCTTAACACCCAAAGGTAGCAACAAATAGAAATGACCACCACCAACATAGAGAAGGTTGGCAACAGGAAGACCAAATTTGTCTAAGAGCCATGTAGCAACCACTTCGGTAAGTAGCTGGAGGTAAAGTGAGCGACCACGCAGACCTTTTGCTGCTCCTTTTGAAGTGATAGTATAGAGAAAAGATTGGATACCAGAAAGATCACCTTTAACAAGTAAGAAATGAGGTTTTTCCCACTCGGTAGCCTCTCTCGATAACAGGAGCTCAACTGTTTTTTCATCAATCTCTTCCCTTAAGAGGCAAGCAACAATCGCCGCTACTATCTTTGAATGATTGAAAAGGGAAATATCATGGATTTCACCTTTGCTAGCAGAGGAGGTAATACACCATGTATATTTCTGGTAAAGATAGAAAACCGTGGTAAAATCATCTTTCGAAGGAACAAGGTTAACTTCTTGCTCGAAGCTTCGCCAATGACGGGCATATTTCTCTTCATCTATTGAAAGCTGCTCATATGGTTCAGGAAATTTTACTTCGGACAGAGAAATAGGAAGTAGATCAAAATAAGTGTAAGGACGATTCTCGAAAAGGTAAGATGTAGTCACCACAAGGGGAGCAGTGAAACGAGTTGAAGATTCTGTAGCCTCTTTTTCCTCCTCTCGTTCATCGGCAGAAATACGATCCGCAAGAGCAACCAATTTTTCATCAAATAACTCCTGTAAATGATGCTTCAGAGCAATACTAGCGATAGTATGAGCATCGGTAAAAAGCTGTTTATGCTGGTCAATAAACTCCCAGGAATGAGGTTCATGTTCATATCTAGCCTCAGGATATGACGATTGACTTAAAGACTGCTTTGCTCGTTCTCTGAACTTTCCTATATCATGCAAAAGAGCCGCAAGGATGAGTGTTTCTCTATCGGTCATAAGCGTCTCCTTCCCTGAAAATTACAGCAAAGAAATCCACATTTTTCAAACTATGCCAAGAAATATATCCTTATATACCAGAACATCCAATAAAAACAACCTTTCCGAAACGTTTCTAAGAGCCTATCCGAAAACCTCTGTTCGATGCTCGGAGGATCGATCCGCTTTCCTCTTCAAGTTCTTGATTCTGCGAAAGTTCTATCGAAGATCCCAGACCCGAACACTACTTGCAAAGGGGGTTTTCGGATAGGCTCTAAATCACCTTGATTTTCGACCTATCTGCCGCAATTCCATATCTGGTGCTCCCCCAAACAAGCTCTGGACTTCGTACCTCAAAGTAAAGGCTTAAACGCCTCTCCCCGAGACCCTCCTTCAATTGCCTGTTGATCTTCGAGATGTAAGATCGGAGATCGTCCGCATCGAGATTAGCCCAGGCCGTACGACGCTTCTCAATGTCACAGCCAGGACGGAGTTTCTCATATATCCGAAGGACCTCATCCCCCGGATCCAGAACATCCTGAAGCATTACGTAACAGGAACTGCACCCCTCACAGTTTTCCTTTTCGGGCTCCGGACATCTATCAAGCTTGTTCCCTGCATACCAGCAATACAAGGCGAACAACATCGGAGGAAACGATATTTCCCTGTCACCTATCACAAGCGTCCTTCTACCAACATTCAAAACCATGTCCGGAACTACTTTGACAAGATCCATCTCTCTCTGTGCCCTTCTGACAAGCTCAATATAGCTCATCTTTGAGAGATCCCATATTCCCTCAATCTTTTCTCTAACCCTCACGTAAGGTATCTCAGCAAGTTCTATCCTCGCATCATCGGTATTGAGCCTCCTGACCACTTCCCCATCCCGGCTTTTTACCTCAAGGATCTTTCCTCGCTTAGGTTTGTAGAAAAAGTCAGGATGCGATTCGAAATCCTCGCTCACCAGAACATGTGAAAGTATATCCTCGGGGCGCCCAAAAAGCTGAAGGGCACAGGCCAGATATATTCCCATCGTTTTCCTGCCGCCGGCAGCGGAGCAGTGGAGCGAAAGACGCGGATCTGAAGTAAGCTCCCGGATAAGCTGAGCTATCTGATCTGCAGCCGCTTCATTGTCGGCGATGCTCCTTATATCACTTACCGGATTTCCCGCTCTGTCCTTAAGAACGAGTATGTCATCTTCTCCGAAATCTATCGCTCCCGGATCCATATCATATTCCCTGCAGAACTCATAGAATTTCCCAGAGCCAGGGTCCAGGAGCGATTCTAAAGCGTATTCTTTTCCCTTGGATGTAGTTATAACTTTTATTAAGGATACATTGATTGGAGTTTTTTTGACCTGCGTGAGGCAGTAGAGGGTCTCTGTCACTACCTGGGGTGTGAGTCCAAAAACTACGACAAGGACTGTTCCTTTGGAGGACGACATGGTGTATCTCATCCTTCTGCAGATATGTATCCTTATGTCGATCCAGGATGTTGGACACTGGACATTCTATATTTCCCCAGTCCGAAGCTTGTTCCCTTCCCAACGTGGAACCACTCTCCGAGGGCTAAAATCGGCAGAAACTCCCCGATTTCACCCCTGAAGCTTGCTTCCCCAACAAATCCCCCAAGTTTCATTCTCTCCTTTTTGCGGTTCGAGTACCTCTCCCAATCATACCATCTGAGATCTTTGTCAACTACTGAGACGGCACCGGCCTTTTCTATAATTCCCCTGTAATCGAGCTCAAGCTCAGTTCCGCAATGAAAATATGAAAGCAAGGAGAACCGCCTGAGGAGAGTCCTTGCAAGGAGATCAAACGTGAGATCTATCGAAAATTCACCCTGTGATTTTATCCTTGTAGGGGTATGGAAAAAAACATGGACAATGCCATCCTCTATATCAGACAAAAGAAGATCTGAAACCTTTATTGTGGAAAGCTCAGTCGAGAAAACTTTCGACTGTGAATCATATATCAGCCTCTCTGAGCAATCGGGGTTTAGAGAGTAAACCTCTTCGAGCACAAACTTCCCCCGTCCCCTGCCAATGCCCCTTTCACCCATGAGGTCGAAAGTGTAGACGAAATAGGGAAGATAATCTGAAGCCCTACCTACAAGCACAAGGCCGAAGCTTAAACTGTCACCTGGGACGTAAATCTGGCGGTGTCCTTCGGGAGGTTCGATAACGAATGGGTGAGGAGCGTAGGGATACTTGCGCATCTTGGAGGAATCTTCAGGTACCGGAGTTTCGAAAACATAGGAATAGACGCAGGTTTTGCGGACAGGACACTTGGCGCATTCCTTTCTCTTCAGGATGCACGTAACATCCCTGAAGGTCGCTCCAAAGGCCCCGCGAAAGGTTGAGCCCTTATACTCAGGAAGGTGTATCTCATCCTCGGGTTTTAAAACCAGCCTGTAGGCTGAGAACTCTATGGAATCGAGCTTCTCCAATTGAAGACACCTAAGAAGGCATTAATCCTGAGGTTAGGTCCGTCAATACTATAGACAAAAAAACACCAACATTTTTTTCAATAGAGAATAACCGGCAGGCTCTAACTTTGAGAGTCTACCACCACCTGACGCAAATAGACGGAATTTTCAAGAGAATCGATAGTTAGTGTACACATAATAAAAATATCTCACCTCTTTGTCAAGATTTTTTCAGAAAATTTGTATCAGTAAAGTGGTCAACCAAGTTTGAATTGTGCAATTTGCAGGTTTTACGCAAGATTTCTTGGTATTATTTACTGTTATCTGAGTTGTTCGGATTCATGTAGAAGTAGAAACCGAGCAATTCAGACCTAAGATCTTCCGTGTCCCTTACTGCAGAATTCCCCAAAGAATGACGAGGCACTCTCAGCAAGAGAATTGCAATAAAAAAAGACTTGACATAGTCTTTTTGTCTCTTATATTATTTTTAGAACTTTGAAGAGAATCCTCTGCGTGGTGCCTACTAATAAGGAAACCGAAGTATCGAGCATATTGGTCGGCAGGTAGCCAAAAAGTATGGAAATTCACACTTTGAGAGATCTTGCCGCTGCCGGTTTTAGTAAGATGTAAACCACATTGTATACTCTGAAGTTTTCGTAACTTATAATCTATTTTTGCGAACCAGATTTCTGAGTTCTGTCTATATGACAGCATAAATCAGATAAGTTGCTGTCTTTCAAGGCTCTTTGAAAATCGTATAAAGTGTTAGTGGTTCGCAAATTTATAATAGATTGTCCTGGAGGATCTTAATATGTGTTTATTTTCTTGCCTACTCTTGAAAACAGCTCAAAAACGGCTGTCAAATCGGCATGGTTCGCAAAATCCGTTTTGGAACCAAGTGGAATCTGGGAAAGGAGATGAGCAGTTGGAATAATAGACCTGATTAATAAGGGATTGAGACTCCTATGACAGCTCTATCTTTCAGAAAATCTCTCCAGAACTGGTTGGAATAATAGACCTGATTAATAAGGGATTGAGACTAACTCAGCAAACCTGCCTTGCTTCATATTATCATACTTGTTGGAATAATAGACCTGATTAATAAGGGATTGAGACTTATCTAACGCATTTATAAGGTTTTGAATTACTTTCAATCGTTGGAATAATAGACCTGATTAATAAGGGATTGAGACTTCATCTCTCACTCCTTCTGGGGCTGGCTGGCCTGTCCCCATG
>CAZTBA010000422.1:0-5208 GCA_964611725.1 uncultured bacterium | reverse complement strand
CTCGACGGTGATTGGGGAATCTGCTACGGAGAAATCTCCGCAGGAGAGCGTCCAGGACGGTCCGGCTGAGATGCAATAGAAATAGGGTCCGGGAACCAATTGATAGACAATTTCATCTTTTCCGTAGGACCAAACGAGATCAGGGCTGTAGTTGCATGTATAAACGGCATTTTCCGGTTTGAGGGCGGAACCGCGTGAATCCGCCAGGAAAGCGCGCACCATAGCAGGATAAGGGTGATCTTTTTGGATCTTTATCTTCACCGGTACCATTGTACCTCCCAGCATTTAGCAGGATCTATTTTTTGACTGTAAATTCGATGGGCTCCGATGTGCGGTCAAACCCGTATTCTACAACTGGAGATAGTTCCGCTGTCACATCCATTATTATCTACACTCCGATTTCCCCGTTCTTCGCATGTACAACCTTAGTGGAAATGGGTATTTCAAAGGGCTTGAGAGCCAGGTCAAGTCCGATTGAGATATAGCTCTTCAAGAAGATACAAGGTTATACAGGCCAGAAAGACAAAGGCAACCGCCAGGGGCAAACTGGACAATTCCTTAGAGATCTCGATATATTTCTCGGCCATGTGATTAGCCACAGCGACAATCCAGAAGCAGCTCCTTCCAATATGGGACTGCATCCAGTAGACTGCCCCGTTGATAGCTATGGTCATATCCTGTCCCAGGGGACCTCTCAGCCAGACAGTCAGCACAATACAGGCAGCCAATGGGATCGTCCAGAGGAATTGCCATATTTGGCCTGTCTCCGGAATTTGCGCCATTACCCGTATCGTAAAACCGGCGCCGGGATCCAGAATAGGCTCTCCGGCCAGGGCCTGCTCGATCTGACGCAGCTCCTCCAGTTGTGCCTGACAGTGAGCACAGGTTCCTATATGTGCTTCTACAGCATCCCGTCCTTCAGGGCTAAGATCCCCGCCGAGATAGGACCAGAGGAGCTCCCTATCTCCACATCGCATCACAGCAATTCCTCCCTTCTGTATCGTTCAAGCACTTTTGTGCGGAGCATCTCACGGGCGCGATGGAGGTGCACCTTTACCGTGCCCATCGGAAGCTCAAGTATTTCGGCTATTTCCAGGTAAGAAAATCTCTTCAGATAATACAGCGTAATAACCGTCCGGTATGGACCCGGAAGTTCGGCCACGAGATCCCGGACACGCTCTCCGAAGTCCGTCCGGGTAGCGTCAGTCTCAGGATCTGCATCCCAGGACGCAGGTTCAGGATAGATCTGGTCGGTCGTATCCGTCGCTTTTTCGGCTTTGGAGTCCATATGTGAGAGGCAGACGTTCAGGCTGATGCGGTATAGCCATGTGGAAAACCTGGCATCTCCCCGGAACGAGCAGATAGACCGGAAGGCCCTCAGAAAGGTTTTCTGCGCGGCATCTTCCGCATCCTCTTTGTTCCTGAGCATCCGCCAGGCTATGGTAAATACCATCTTCTTGTAGCGATCTACCAGCACCCCGAAAGCATTCCTGTCCCCCTGGATAGCCTTCAGTGCGAGGTCTTCATCCGACAGTCCGGGCATATGATCTCTCCATAGGCTTATGGTACCCTATGAGACCGGATGAGTCAAGAAAAAGTTTCACCTCCCGGTATGAAACATTTCTTTTCCATTTCCGATCTAACCCTGTAAAAGACGGATGAAACCACCATAACAAGGAGGTAGCCATGTTCACGACATTGGCACACGCTGCAAAGGATACGGTGGAGACGCTCGGGACTCTCCAGCCACACCTTAAGGACGCCCTCAAGGACATCCCTCCCGGAGTTCTCGAAAAGCTCACCAACGAACAGCTCTACGACTTGCTTGAGCAGTCGATGGAAAGTAAGATAGCTTTTACCGTACCGATCGTAGGTATCATCGCAACCTTTGGAACTATGGCCTTCATACTCTACTGGGTAATATCGGCCCAGAGGAAGCAGGCAACTGAGAAACATGATGAAGTCATAGCGATGATAGAGAAGGGTATCTATCAGCCTCCGCCCCAGGTCGAGCCTGTCTACAGGAAGGAACGTTACCTCCTGAGAGGAATTGTTCTAAGTGCGATAGGGTTGGGGTTAGCGGTATACTATGCGTTTGAACCTCAGCAAGATTGGATTGCCAGTATAGGGTTCCCTTTGCTCCTCGTAGGTGCGGGATTCATATTGTTCTACAGGTTTTTGGCCAAAAAAGAGGAAAAGGAAAATCCGCCTTCAGGGTCGTCGATGTAAGAGGAATGATTAAAATATGCTGTAGGGGCAGGGCATTCCCTGCCCCTACGGTGGCAAATATTGATGCAATCTCTCCACCCCTGCCTGCCAAAACCTCCCGTTACGCCATTTTCTACTTGCTTTTTCCCTGATAATAACTTATAATGCGAATAGTTGGATCGTCAGGTGAGGTTGCCTTTCGAGGCCAACGTTATATGCCTTAATAGAAAGGAGTTCGTCATGTCTTCCAATACGCCCGCACAGGACGGAGCGCGTCCTGATCTGCCCGCAGATTGGCAAACCGAAACCCTCGGTATTGTCTTCTTCGACCTTTCCCGTATTACCGAATGGGCATCATCTAAAGAGGATGTCCTCGTCGCAAGGTTCATCCAGGAGTTCTACGAGCTTGCGGCCAAACATATCGAGCCGGCCGGTGGTCGGATCGTGAAGTTCATGGGCGATGCCGGACTGGTCGTATTTCCAACCGAACGTGTTGAGGATGGGATTTTCGCACTCTGTGCGTTCGCCCAGGAAGCGCGCAAGCGCGCAAGTGAGTTCGGTCTTGACACCTACTTGAACGTGAACGTGCACGTCGGTCCCGTCCTGGCGGGTCAGTTCGGCCCTCCGAGTATAGAGCGCTTCGATGTCATCGGCAAGGCGGTGAACATCGCTGCCCGGCTTGGGCGGCGCGGAATAACGCTCTCGCCACAAGCCTTCCGATGCCTGAGCCAGGAGGGACGAAAGCGCTTCGATAAGATGACACCGCCCGTGACATACCGATTTCGCTCATAATCTCTGATAGCGTTGGAGGTGATAGTTGTATGGTCGTATATCACGGTACCACCGATCGGCGTGCGCGGCGGATCTGCATGGAAGGGTTCCTTCCCAAGAAACCCTCACGCCGGGTCTGGTTTGCGGAAAGCCGGTCCTATGCGCTCAACCGTGCAAGGACCCAGGCCCGCCGCACACGGGACCGCCCGGTTGTGCTGACCTGCGACGTCGATCTCAAGCAGATGCGGGATCAGCTTGGCTCAAAGCGTATCTTTCACGGGAACCAGGTCATTGCCATCAATGCGGCTGTGCCGGTTACCGTGCTGCGCTCATATCCTTCGGCGGAAGCGCCCACCTCGCCGGCAGAGCTTGCTGCCTGGATCAACAGCCTGCTCGGACTCAAGCACTACAAGGGCGTAAGCCGGCGCCATCCGGGTGTTGATCGGCTGTCCCGTTGGGTGGTAAATCGCCTGGCCACGCAACCTCGCAGCAAGATTAACCGTGGAGAGCTTCTGCAGAAGGCACGTCAATGGCTGCCGGAGTTCTTCGAAGGGGTCGAGATCGATCCCGAGAACCTCCGCGTCCACCGTAGGTCTAAGGATGTCAAGACCATTGAAGTTAAAGCCGAGACGGCGTTTGCAGAGGATGACAAACGCGAAGATGAGGCGCTCGACTGTCTGGTTTCTCCGAAGCCCAGGCGACGGATCCGGGGGTTATCCCTTCTGATGGAGCTCGAGGATCCGGACCTCTTTGACTGGTGCGTGATGCACCTCGATGACAGATCGATGGACGTGCAGGTTGCCGCGCTGCACACGATGCTCAAATGCGACGATGGCGATCCTGAGGTCATTGCTCCGCTTTCCGAATCCGAGGACAAACGCATCCGTGCAGCGGCAATTGCTGCACTCGCCAAGCATTCGGGGGATGACGCTATACACTGGTTCGAATTAGGGCTCAAGGACCCCTGCACCTGTGTGCGCCTTGAAACGGCAGCCCTGCTTTCGGAGCTCGATCCCGAGGAATACCGATCGATTTTCGAGCTCGCGCTCTACGACTCCAATCCGCATGTCGCGCACCTTGCTGAGAAACTTACAGCCGGGAAAGGTTACGTTAAGCTGAGGTGGTAAGAAGTACGCTATTAATCGACATAGGGGCAGGGCGTGCCCTGCCCCTAAATTTGAAATCCGTCACCACGACCTCACCCATCTACAGACATCGGAAATTCTCCTAAGGTAGATTTGATCTCTTCCGCCTTTCCGGGAAGTTCATCACTCAGGTCATTTTGCTCCCTCTTGATCACCGTGTTCTCTCTGGACATCTCCACTGTCAGATACAATTATCGTCAGGGCATCATCGAACATATCCCCCACTTCGAGACAATCGAAAAGCTGTCACCTGAAGATATCAATATTCGTGATTATCATAGTCATTTTCATAGGCAATTTTACTTCAAATATCAATTTAGACGCAGATTGGTCTATGAATCCAGACACAGGGAGTGAAGAGACGCCTGATAAACTCGATACCCCAACGCATCTTCCCCAGAAAAAAGCTTGACAGATCTTCGCCAATTTCTATATTGCCTTTGTACATCCTAAGGTAGAGCCTGGTAAATAGATTGTGTACACTTATAGGAGCCTGTAGCTTTCAGTCATTCGATTTTCAACTCATCAGTTTCGGGAGGCCTGCATGGCAATATGTGGAAAGAGGGAGGCGATACTGAAGATAGTCAATGAAAAGAGGAGTCTCGATAGAGAGACCAGGAATATGAACCTTGTCGAACTAAGGCAAGTACATCAGATCCTCTTCGAGGAAGCTGTCAGAGTTGGAAGGGAAAAGCTTGGGAATAACTTTGATATTAACATTCTGAAGAAAAAGATAGACAATGCCTTCGAACACACAACGAAGAATATGTGCCCGAACCCTGTTGATTTCTGTAACAGGAAGAACTGCGATAATTACGATCCGGACTGCGTGGCCAGGAAGATAAAAGACCAGATGAACAGGCTTGCTTCGGAGATCCTTAGACCGAGTTCCATCGGACCCTGGATTCACTCGAGGGCAACATGGTAGAGATCAACTCATCGGATCACAACGTTAAACCATTCAGACATATCATCAGGAAGGCAATCTTTACAGAGCATCTCCTCCCCTCTCGCCTGGCCTTATCTTAGTAACAGGAGTTACGCAGTTAACAATAGATATGTTTTGACCTTTCCTTTTAGAGGT
>CAZTBA010000421.1:0-5217 GCA_964611725.1 uncultured bacterium | reverse complement strand
AACTGCATATACCAGAGTCGCTTAAACACGCCTGTGAAATCTTACACACTCATATTATATTTATAAAACTCAGAGGAAGTCGTTGTCTCAATTGTTATATGAAGCTCACATATTAGTCTACTGTTAGGAATCACTACCTCCAATTGAGACGTTCTGCAACTGAGAAGGATAAAAGAACATGGAGGATAGACCGGAATCCGGAATTGAGTCTCTCTATCGGATAGAAAAATTCATGGAATCGATGTCCGATATGGATAGGCTTTTGCAGGTAATCATCAGCGAAGCAAGAGCTGCGACCGATGCAGAATCCTGTTCTCTTGCCCTTTATGACGAAGGCAGCGATGAATTATATTTTTACACTGCTATGGGAGAGAAAGGGGAAGGAGATGTAGAACGCAAGCTGAAGTGCATACGGATGAAGCTGGGGATGGGGGTCGTTGGGTGGACTGCTGTTAACATGAAACCTGCGAATATAGCTGATGTATACAATGATCCCAGGTTCTACAAACAGGCGGACAAACGAACCGGGTTTGTGACCCGCTCCATTTTAGCTGTCCCAATGATAAGGCGGGAAAAGCTGATAGGTGTCGTGGAATCAGTCAACAAACGAAATCACGAGAGATTTTCAGAGCATGATGAGAAGGTGCTCACGGTTCTCGCAGCTCAGGCAGCATTAGTAATTGAAAATGCAAGATTGTATGAAGAGAACTTACGGCAGGCTCGACTTTCCGCTTTGGGACAGGGCATAGCAGGCGCAGCACATTGTATAAAAAACATTCTGAACGGTATAGATGGCGGGACTTATATCCTCAACCTTGGAATTCAGCGTGAAAATCTGGAAAGCATATCTAAGGGATGGGATATCATGAAGCGAAATGCTCAATTCATGAGAGAGCTGGTGCTGGATATGTTAACTTACGCCCGCCAGCAAGAGCTACAACGTGAGCCGACAGATATCAATAAGATTTGCACAGATGTCGCTGAACTGATGAGCGAGAATGCAAAGCAAAAAGGCGCTGATATCTTATTAGATCTGCAACCTGATATAGGACAGGTCATTTTAGATCCGAAAGGTATCTATCGTTGTATCCTCAATCTTGTATCGAACGCCATCGACGCATGTGACAAATCCAAAGGCATCATCAAGATCACGACCCATGCCCTCGAAACAGATGATTACCTCGAAACCTCAGTCTCTGACAACGGATATGGTATTGACGAGGAGAATCTAAGAAATATATTCAAAGTCTTCTTCAGCACGAAAGGCTCCAAGGGAACGGGGCTTGGACTTGCCGTCACACAGAAAATCATCTCTGAACATGGAGGGTATATAAACGTCGAGTCCGAACTTAACAAGGGTACGAAATTCACCATAAGGCTTCCTGTGAACCCATGAGCCGAGTTAAGAAATAATACCAGGGACATAGCTTAAAAGCCGTTCCTCAGTCAGCCCAAAAAGCTGAAGGCTTATTGCAGAGCATTTATGTCGATGGGTTTTTGCTCATGGCACCTGCGATTCTTTATTTGCCATTGCCTTTTCAGGTGTTTATCTGTAGAGATGCCTCGGTGAGGCGTCTCTAAAACAAGAAAAATGTTTCCCGAAAGATGCTTAAAGTATTACTTAATCCTTTCCTCCAACTCGGTTAATTGTCTTGAGATTATTTCCTGCTCAAAATCTTCGATACTGGTCGGATTAAGGATCTCCGCTATAATTGTGTTTATCTGATCCTTTATTTTTCTGGTTACACAGTCTGGATCGTAATAATCACAGCCACTCCTATTGCAGAAATCAATGGGCAGCAAGCACATATTCTCTGCCATATGCTCGAAAGTGTTATCTATCTTTTTCCTTAGAACACCTATGTAGAAATTTTCACCAAACTTTCCCTTGCCGGCTTCGATAGCCTCCTCATAAAGGATCTGATGAAGCCGCCTGAGCCCATTAAGATCCATATCTCTGATCTCGCTGTCGAGATTTCCCTTCTCATAAATTATCTTCAGTATCTTTTCCCTCATTACTTTCAGCATTTCTTCTTTGTTTTTCATTTAGGCTCTTCCTCCTGTAGTTCCTGAATCTCGGCCCAAGCCTGTTCAGATCTTCGTCGCCAGATTTGACATCCGGTATAAAGGCCGTTAGTTTCTCATATCTGGATACTCCCTCATTTATCCCGTAAGGCTTCTCCAGCCAAAATGGAACTCAGATTATGGGTTTTCTAAGCAAGTCCTTCACGGACACGAAACCAACCTGTCGTCCATCCTCAGTGATGATCAAATGCCGGATGCGGCGGTCTGCCATAGTGCGATAGATCTCATAGACAGGCGTCTTGATATCTACAGAGATCAACGGAGTGCTCATAATCTGATCGACCCTCACAGAATCCGGACTCTCTCCGGTTGCCACAACCTTACGGACAATGTCCGCCTCGCTCACTATGCCCACAGCCCTGCCAGGTTCGCCTACAAGAACACTACCTGAGGCATGCTGCTTCATAATCCCAACAGCCTCTGCAACAGAAACACCAGGAGCGACCGTAACCGGTCCAATTGTCATAAGGTGTCGGATAGGCTCCGCCGCAGAGCGTCTCAGGTAAACAAACCAATATATGGCACCGACAAAGAAACCTCCCCCGATAATGTTCCCGAGTGTGACGGGCAAGAGGTTGTGTATGAGAAATCCGGATATCGTCAGCTTAGACAGGTCCGGTGCTCCGCCGAGTGCAGCCTGTGCCGCATCCAACATCCCTGGAATCTGTTTCACAAGTAGACCTGCCGGGATGAAGTACATATTGGCAATGGAGTGCTCAAACCCCAGAGCGACGAAGGCTGTAATCGGGAATATAATGGCTAAGATCTTATCGGTGACGGATCGACCACTGAAACAGAGCCAGACAGCCAGACAGACCAGTATATTGCAGAGAATTCCTCGCGATAGCGCCTGCCACAGCGTCAAGTTTACCTTCCCATTGGCGATCATGAGCGACTTGACACCTACGGCCGATTCCCCAGCAGTCCACTGGCCGCTCAGAAAGATCAGGAACACGACAGCTAACGCGCCAACAAGGTTGCCTACGAAAACGATGGCCCAATTGCGCAGGAGCTGTTCCAAGGTTATCTTTCGGCTGACGTAAGCCATCACAAGAAGGCTGTTCCCGGTGAATAACTCCGCTCCTGCAACAATCACTAATATCAGGCCAAGGCAGAAGACCAGTCCACCCAGCAGTTTCGTTAAACCTACGCTCAGAACGGAGTCGTGAATCACGTAAGTGAAGAAGACTGCTCCGAAAGCGATAAAGGCCCCGGCCACCATGGCAAGGATAAATGTCGAAAGGAAATCTAAATTGCCTTTAGTGATCCCTGCCTTCTCTACGCGTGTAGCCATCTGAGCCGGCGCATAAGCATCGATCTCAAAGGTTTCCATTCGTTTCTCCTTATTTTCTTGTTTCTTTCACCTGTTTCTCCACACTTCGAGTGACTTTCCAAATTGCACCGAACGCATTATAAAATAACTATTCCCTTTTGTCAAGATTTTCAGGCGAGTTTTACCCATTTCTTAAACTGTGCCCCTGCAAAGTTTTTGCGTTTCCCCTCATCTTCTGACCAAGGGCCGGACTACGTTTTCTCATGACATAGCCCTCTTCAGGAGCGAAATGCTCTTACTCTAATACCAATTTACGTTTTACACAGTAGAATTCTCTCCCCCGGTATGAAATATGTCCTCAACCGACGTGGCAGCAGGGCATGTTCCCATCCTATATGAGCTTCTTAGCCTGTTTTCAACACCCCTTGGGATTCTATTAAAGGGCTTGCTTTTGGACAGCCTCTGAGCTATGTTTAAGCCTCCTGACAAGTCATTCCCGTGTACAGGAAGGAGGCTGTCGATGAGTCAAACTATAGCGTTTAGCTCCAGGATAGAGCAGCAGCTATCGCGTTGGTTGGGAGCGATTCCCGTGTTGGTTCCCCTCTTCCAACGCTTGAAGGTGGTCTCCATTATCAATCGGTATTGTTCTTGTCAAGCCGATGTGGACGAGGGTACGGTCGGTATCTGCTGATCACCAATCGTCCACTCTCTGCTGAAGAGATGTTGGAGCATTTCAAAGCACAGGACCAGGGTGAAAAACGCAATCGGACCCTCAAAGGATCCCTTCACATTCGTCCGATCTTCCTGCGCAAACAAGAGCAGATCGAATCGCTGATTTTCCTCTGCATGTTGGCGCTGTTGGTCTTCTCTATCCTGGAGATGTTGGCTAAACGTGCCCATATCGAGATGACCGCAGCACGCATCCTGGAACGATTCCAAACCTTGACCGTCATCTACACGAGGTTCAAAGACGGAAGCTGTTGTAGACAACTCGTCCCAGTAAGCGCATTCCAAAATAAGTTCATTCTGGTATTGGGTTTCCCTAATCCAGAACTCTACCTGAAACACATCAAACTTCAATAAAATCCCGAGAGGTGCTGAAAACAGGCTAAGGCTACGCCATAGTACAGCACCTGAGCAAAACGACTCTCCTGTTCCCAACCTATGCCCCCAGGTTTTGCATAGTAACCCTCCCAAAACCGTATACCTAAAACGCGGACACTCCAGGCGGGATACGGCGGAAATTAAGCTTCCCAGAATTCTTGTCTCACACATGCCCTGATTTTGGGAGGAAGCAAAAGAACGCAACTATCTGATTCAAAAGCAGCTTAGAGAAAAGCCTGTGAGAGTGTACGTACCTTTGTTGGAATATACCCAAAGATTGTTGTTGACTTAGCCTATCTGCTTTAATAGATTGGGTATCAGATGCTAAGTTTTACGAACAAACACGCAGTGTGAAGTAGCTTGGAGTCATGCCAGGTTTCCAGAGGAATGCGGAGTTGGTTATCTTCCCCTTTGCGGGTCATCGTTCAGAGCGCTCCACAGCATGTCCATCAGGTGAACACAGTACAGCCTGGACGATTGTACTACAACCGTTCTGGAGTGCTTTTTGGTTTCGATACTTGAGCAAGCCCGGGTTCAGGAATTGAGGTGCGGCAAGGCCTGGAAGATCCTACACTCTTACCAAAGCTCTCCCGAACAGAAAGGAGGCATAGAAAATGACCAAGCGCATCCTGCTATCTCTCACCATCTCCTTCCTCCTAACGGCGATCTTTGTCCCCACCGCGGCCACCGTCCCCGGCAATGCCCTCGACTTCGATGGGACGGATGATTTCGTGCAACTTGCCCAGACGTTGGGT
>CAZTBA010000420.1:0-5233 GCA_964611725.1 uncultured bacterium | reverse complement strand
CACCTGATGAGGGGCCAGTGGCGGCTCATCATAGGTTCTGAAGGCAACCTGACCGTTAGTGGGGGCAATCAGTTCCCGTGGCATAGCACCACTCCTTTTATCATTATTGACACCTCACGAACTTCCGAAAGTGCAAACTGCGTTCGAGCCAGAAGATAGGTTAATGAACTTACCAAAGTCAAGATCTAATCTATTTCCAATCAAAAACCTTGACAGATCTTAGCTGGTTTTTATATTGTTAGATTCTGAAATAGACGTTGCGGTGTTGGAATATCCGACTGGAAAGGAGCCAATATGAAACGCCCGAATATCCTCTACATCCACTCCCATGACACAGGCCGTTACGTCCAGCCCTATGGTCACGCAATCCCAACCCCGAGCATCCAGCGACTGGCCGGGCAGGGGATGCTCTTCCGGCGGGCCTTCTGTGCTGCGCCCACCTGTTCGCCGAGCCGTGCAGCCCTGCTGACGGGGCAGTGCGCACATTCGAGCGGCATGCTCGGTCTGGCACACCGGGGCTTCAGGCTCAACGACTACACGCAGCACATCGTGCATACGCTTCGCCAGGCAGGCTATAGTTCCACCCTATGTGGCATCCAGCACGTCGCAGCCGATGGACGGGAAATCGGCTATAACCGGATCGTTGATACCGGTGGCAACCGGGTCGAACATGTCGCACCGGCAGCAGCCGAGCTCCTGAACGGAGCACCGAAACAGCCTTTCTTCCTCTCAGTCGGCTTCGGCGAAACACATCGGGAGTTCGCGGAACCTGGGCCCGAGGAGGACGAGCGGTACTGTATGCCACCCGCACCGATTCCGGATACGCCCGAGACCCGGAGGGACATGGCCACCTTCAAAGCGAGCGCCCGTATCTTTGATCGGGGCATCGACATGGTGCTCCAGGCCCTTGAGGCGAGCGGGCTGGCAGAGAACACGCTCGTGATCTGCACAACCGATCACGGGATAGCCTTCCCGGGCATGAAGTGCAATCTAACTGACCACGGCATCGGCGTTATGCTTATCATGCGCGGCCCCGGAGGCTTTACCGGAGGGACGATCTGCAACTCGCTCATATCGCATATAGATCTTTTCCCCACGATCTGCGATCTGCTGGAAATCGATCCGCCTGCCTGGTTGCAGGGACGATCCATAATGCCGGTCATCCGTGGCAAGACAGAAGAGATCAACGACGAGATATTCGCCGAAGTGACCTACCACGCCGCATATGAGCCGCAGCGTGCCGTCCGGACGCAACGCTGGAAGTACATCCGCCGGTTCGGAGATCGTACAGGTCCCGTTCTGCCTAACTGTGATGACAGTCCGAGCAAGAAGCTCTGGATGGACAATGGATGGCAGCAGCACCAGGTACCCCGGGAGCACCTCTATGATCTGGTTTTCGATCCCAATGAGGTGCAAAACCTCGCTGGTGATGCATCTATGAGTGAGGTACTTGATGAGATGCGTATGCGACTGGACCGCTGGATGCGTGCCACTGAGGATCCACTGCTCCGGGGGCAGGTCCCCGCGCCGAGCGGTGCTAAGGTGAACGATCCGGATGGCCTGTCGCCCCGCGACACAGTGCAGATCATCCCTTGAAAAAACCAGTAAGGTGTTGAATTCTCGACATACTATTTCGACTGATCTGTCGGATTCTCAACATCAAGATGGCTATACTCTCCCCCCTAATTAGCCTTTTATACGGTTATAATTATCTTAAACAAGATCTTACGAGAAATTTCCTCATATTTTCACAACTGGAACGGAAATTGCTAAAACTATGATTGATAATGGTATCTTATCATTCTTAGTTGTGTTCACATTTTGAAAAGACCTTGCCAGACAAGATTTTATCACTGAGTAATAGCGAAAGGACAGAGAGATGAATATCACTGTGATCGGTGCGGGACATGTCGGTCTGGTTACCGGATGTTGCTTGGCTGAGTTGGACAACAACGTCGTTTTCGTCGATAACGACAGGCAGAAAATTGATCCACTTAAGAGAGGCAGAGTCCCCTTCTACGAGCCTGGGTTGGAGGCCCTTCTTAATACCCACCTTCAAGAAGGTCGTATCTCCTTTACCGAAAGCATCGCCGAAGGGATAAAAGATACGGAGATAATCTTCATCATCGTTGGCACCCCTCCCACACCGGAAGGAAAAGCGGATCTATCTGCTATCGAGAAGGTATCCCTGGAAGTGGCTGAGAACCTGAAGGATTACAAGCTGGTTGTGGAAAAGTCTACTGTCCCCGTTCGGACCGGAGAATGGATAGAAAAGATCATCAGGGAAAACGTTGAAGAGGGAGTAGATTTTGACGTGGCCTCCAATCCTGAATTTCTCAGGGAAGGATCCGCTGTCTATGACTTCATGCATCCTGACAGGGTTGTCATAGGGGTTAACTCAGAGAGGGCAGCCTCTCTGCTGGTCAAATTGTATTCCCCCCTCAACGCCGCCCTCCTTATCACCGACATCGCCAGTGCCGAGCTCATAAAGCACTCTTCCAACGCATTTCTGGCAATGAAGATCTCCTTTATCAATGCTATTGCCAATGTCTGTGAGAGGGCAGGGGCAGATGTCACCAAGGTAGCCAAAGGGGTAGGGCTGGACAAGAGGATCGGGGAAGCCTTCTTAGAGGCGGGGGTGGGTTACGGAGGCTCCTGTTTCCCAAAGGATGTATCTGCGTTCATCTATATCGCAGAAGCTCTGGGCTACGACTTCCGGCTTCTCAAGGAAGTAAAAAGGATAAACGCTGAACAGCAGGAAAACATGGTAAAAAAGCTTTCAAACCTTTTGGGCGATTTGAGAGGCAAAACCGTTGGGGTGCTGGGACTCTCTTACAAGCCCAACACCGATGACACGAGGGAATCCCCTGCCTTAAAGGTAATAGATAAGCTCCTGGAAAAGGGAGCAAGGGTAAAAGCATATGATCCTGTGGTCAAGGATCCGGAAGTAGAAATAGAGATCTGCGATAATCCGTATGGAGTTACCAAGGATGCAGAAGCCCTTCTGATCCTCACCGAATGGGACGAATTCAAGTACCTGGAACTGAGAAAGATCAGGTTCCTTATGCGAAGGCCCATTATCCTGGATGGAAGAAACATTCTTGACCCCAACAGACTCAAGGCCATGGGATTTATCTATGAGGGGATGGGGAGGCGGAGATCCGAAAATGTCGGAACCGGCCAGTCTCAGTTTTCCTCGGATGAAAAGAGGTATAATCTTCCTTCGACCGTAACGCCGAGCAAATCGGATGGCTCTGATCCAAGGCGTACAACGCCCGCTCCGATCTCCCTGCGCATGTGATCCCCCACCATGCGTTGAATTTCAGTTAAAGTCTTCACCCGTTGGCCGTATCCATCGTAAAAGGCCATTGCCTCCCGGGAGGTGTTCGTCCAGATCAACTGTTCCCTGCGGCGACCCCACCCCACAGGGAGTGCACCCTGGCCGATGTAATCGGGTTGTATTGTCCAAAGGCGATCTCCGTTCCCGGAGAAGAGGTTAAGAATTCCCATATTGCCCCACCGGCAGGCCACGAGCACCTGCACGCCCGGGATATCGGATCTCACCTTCACCATATTCTTTCCCTGCGCATGGCCTATCCGGTGTATCATCCGAGTCCGGCCTGTCCGCCCATCCAGCACGTAGACCCCGGCGCTCCCTCCGAGCAGGAAGGCAACAGGGTCTGTGGTCGGATCTCCGGAGAAGTTCCCTATGGCAGCAGCGTCATAGTGATGGGCACCGGAAATTTCAGCCATCTCGTGTCCGAGATCATGCCTCCATATTACATGGCCTTCCGAAGAGAACAGGGTTCCCCCGGCCAGGAACTCATCCCTGCCATCCCCGTTGACATCGTGAAACTGTAACGCATGAGCATGTCCATACGGAACATCAACGCGGGCTTTCCACAGGGGATTAAGCTCTCGATCGTATACCCACAGGTTGATTCCCCCACCTCCCATATCACTCCGCCATTCCCTCAGCACTATATCGAAAGGACCTGATCCAGCAAAGTTGGCACTGGTCAAACTAAAAGCCGTGATGTATACGACATCATCAAGGGCTGGAAGTTTCCGGCGTGCCAGTATCTCGCCGGTTGCCCCCTGGACTACACACATTTCATCTGCCACCACGGTGGTCATATCCCCGCCAGTTACGTTTCTTCTCGATTCCGTTCCCCTTGAGCCGACAAATCCGTACAGGAGCCTCCCGCTTCCGGTATGTTCCGCTGAGCCCACAATTCCATTAACCGTTTCAGGGATCTCCCAAAGCTTCTCTCCCTCCGAGGTCAGGGCACGCAGCTTATCACCAGCGATCAACATATCGTAACGGTCCGGAGAAGCGAAATCTATGAACTGTAGCCTCCCACCGAACTCTTTCAGATCCAATGTACGTATGAGGACAGGATCAGGGATCCTGCGGGAACGCATACCCTCATCGGTCTCCCGCAGTCTGCGACGGCGCTCAGTCTTCTTTTCCTGAGCGGAATTCATCGTGATCCGGACCGAAGCAACCCTCGCCCGGCCTATCCCACGCACCCCCGCTTTGCCCGCTTTAAACATCGTATCCGTGTTGAAAAACTCGACTCCCAGTTCCTCACACAAGCACCGGATACCATCTCCGTCGAGTGCCACCTGCAGGGTCACGTAGCCCGGAGGGAGCTCAACAGGCTGCTCGGACAGAACGAACCACTCGTCATCCGAGCGGCGATAGAGCACAGCGCGGCGGCGTCCCTCGATTCCGAAGTGATAGTAATGTCTGGACGTGTGTATACGGAAGACGATACCAGTGAGCGCCTCCCGGCGATCCGCTCGATCCGTATTTGGCGGAGCCTCAGCATCTATCGGTTTTACGGAGGCCACAACCCGGTAATCGCGCCAATCGGATGACCCCTTTACCAGCGCGCGTTCCTGGTCTTTAAAGGTCCACTCCAGGACAGGGCCTCCTTCATCCTGTACCACCGCCAGGCCGGAATCGAGGGAGAATCCGCCCCACGGAGCTAACGGAGTCTCCCATCCTGAGAAGAACTTCTCATATATTTCACCCTTAGGTTCCAATGGCCGAAGCACCAGTCCTTCGGGACAGCCGTCAAGTTTTATCTCCGCCACAGTACGCTCTGCCGCCATAGTTTTCTCCTCACAATCTCAAAATGGAAAGGAAGATTACCAGAAGAACAAGTAATTACCGGTCATGCCTGTAAAACCATCTATAATGATCCACATACCCCCTGATATGTAC
>CAZTBA010000419.1:0-5241 GCA_964611725.1 uncultured bacterium | reverse complement strand
GTTGTATATCGCCAACTGGACACCTTTGCTCTTGGCGTATTCAACCAGAGGTGGCAGGACTTCCAGGCCGATCTGGCATTTGATCTCCAGATCTCGGTCATCGTATTCACCTCCCGCGCCTGTTGCCATCACAGGTGCACCGAGCTCTGTGCAGAAATCGATCACCTTTTTCGCTTCTTTGGCGGCATTCTCCCGTATCTCCGGATCCGGTGAGATATAATCGGGACCAAATAAAGCAAGCATAGAGAGATCCACATCATAGCGACTCATATGTTTCTGTATCTCGCTCAGTTGATCCGCTCGTAGTCTTTCCTCGATGCGACCCGAGACCAGTATACGCTCAACACAGTGAATATCGTGATCCGCCGCGAACTGGAACTCTTTTTCCGAAAGATCACTCATAAATCCGATACGCATCACTTTACTCCTTTCACTTCAGATGTCCGAGTTTCCCACAGGAACGATCGATGGACCGTCCTTCCTACGTCACAACCCAAGATCCTCATTGATCTCCTGCTGATAGGCATTCACGCGATCGGCCGCCACTTCAGCTACATCTATCCATGTACGTGCATAGCCCGCTTCGATTACAGCATATGCAATCGCCATTGCCGCCAGGCCGCTTTCACCATCCGTCTCAAAAGTCGCTTCACCCCTTACCGCCTGGAGGAACTCCGCAACTTCTATGGTATGTTCATGCGTCAGGCCGCCGGGAAATTCGCGGCGCTTGCGCTCTTCAGAGGCATGGGCTTTGTAATAGGTCTCAGTATCAATGGTGGTACCGTCCCCGCGAAATACCGTATCCCATGTAATGCAACCTTCATCTCCATACAGTGTAAAGGGGGTATTGGTCCTTTGGCCCTTGCCAACTTGACCGTTGACCCATACCGCACTGACACCGCACTGAAACTCCAGCAGGGCCAATCCGCAGTCCTCCACCGTACTCTCAAATGGTGCTGAGCGGTTTCCCAGTGCATCGATGAGATAGCGCGGCCGTCCAAAATTGGGCGTCAGTCCACTCACGCGTGAGACCTCCCCCACAAAGTAGCGGAAATGGTCGCCATAGTGCACACCCATATCGAATGTCCAGCCAGCTCCAGCCTCAAGTTTTATATGACGCCACGGAGTGTTAGCAATAGCTTTATCGCCCGCCGTTTCAATCTCTACAAGGACGAGCAACTCCGGTTTGCCTATCAGGCCGCTCTCGATTGCAAACTTGCCGGACCGTCTCGACATGCCTCGTCGGTGATTCTCCGCCACGCCTACCAGGCATCCCACTTCCTCAGCTCGCTCCAACACACGGCGAGCCGCACGGATCGTAATAGTCATGGGCTTGGCGATGAGGCAGTGAATCCTGTTGTCCAGGCAGTCCAACGCAATCGAATGATGGGAGCGATGATCCGTACAAATATGCACTGCATCCACAAGCTGTGCATCCAATAGCCTTCGATAGTCTTCGAATACGTCAGGTCGCCTTCCTGTCTGATCAGATATGGAATCAGCCAGTGACTCTGCCCTCTCGCGGCGCAGGTCGCAAACTGCGGTTACTTCCCCCAAATCCAGTCCCGCCTCCTTCATAGCCGTCCAATGACGTCGGTGCCAACCTGCTTCGCCCCCCGCCCCAATTATTCCCAGACGCACACTATCTGCCATAGACTCCTCCTTGACAAGCTGCAAAGAACCCCGAAAAAGACTTGCAGAACCCTTTTATGGCCTCCACACCGTTATTGCTGAATGGGTTATACCGTCCTTCAACGTGATGTAATAGACCGTCAACACCAGTCCATCGGAAAGCTCTAACGAAATCGGATAGCCCACATCAGCTCCACCCTCCGCACGGGGAGGTGACCAGAGGGAACAGATCGTCCCACCATCATCCCGGATGACCACTTCATTCTCTATATCCCAGCTCCTGCCACCATCCTCACTGAAGCAGGCACGGGCACCCATGGGATCACGTCTGTAACCGTAAGTGCACAGTATCCTTCCATCGGAAAGCTTGATGAGATCCGCAGGATTTCCCCACATTGGTGTGACAAGGGGGTGTGACCAGGTTCGTCCCCCGTCGTCCGACCAACTCTCTATCAATCGTCCGTCCGCACCGGGGAGTCTGTCCGGACGTGTCATAGCCAGCACCCGACCCGGGCTTACTTCGAGCAGTGCGGTCTCGCTACCTATGAGACCCGATACATCGCTTGCCATCACCAACAGCTCGACGGTTTCTCCGTTGTCTGACAGATGTAAAATGTAGTTCCTGGCATGCCCCTGAGAGGCATTGTTGTCCCCTCCGTAGAGCGGGATCAGAATCGTGCCGTCAGCAAGGCGAGTCCAATAGGGATATGCCGCGATCCACATCGTCCCCGGGACACGCCATTCCTGCCTTTCCCAGGTCTGACCTCGGTCTCTGGATCGCTGAACGAAAATCATGAGAGATGAGACTACAATGTGATCGGTATCTCCACCCGGATGTGATATGACCTTTAATCCCTGGCGTTCTGCTTCTTCCTTGCGGCTTGCCTCCCAGATCTCACTCGCAGCCGTTCCCGCCGCAAGGTAGGTGCCGTTCGGCATCACGCCGCAGAAGCGGCCATAGCGCTCCCGCACATTTTTGCCTGGCCATGTAAAGGGCACGGACGGATCATCCCCGGTGCGATCCCAGCTTTCCCCCTCGTCTTCGGAGACAAGGACAACTGAACTGTCCAAATCATCCCCTGCGTAATGGGCTGCAAAAGGGTTACTGAAAACAAGTGCTGCCAGCCGCCCATCCGGTAACCACTCAAGGCCCTTGACCTTGGAGTAATATCCCTCACGTTTATAGAGTATCATATGCCTCATCATAGTTCAGTCCTCCTCTGCCTTACTTTAGGGAGAAAGGTGCCATATGGTTTTCCGGATACATACGGGATAGACAAACTGAGAAACTCTGTCAAGAGAGATTCCGTCTGTTAGATCATTACCGGCACGATCAGGCCATCATATCCGGCAGTTACCTCCTCAGCTCCGAAAACCTTCGCCAATTCAGGATAATCCGGTCCCGCCGGCAAGTGCATGTGTGTGGTGAATATACGTGTCCGTTCATCTATGATACCCCTATGACGCAGGGTTTTCAGGTTTTCCATGACCATGACCCAACTGCAGTGCCCCGAGTTTTCGGGAGAGATATCCTCCCGGAGCAGGTACGTGCACTCGTGGATGAGGATATCCAGGTGATGTCCGCTAAGCAAGTTCACGGTTTCTTTCCAGAGAAGTGAGCTGTCAACCAGATAGGCCATAGTCGTATTGTTGGCCCACTCAAACAGGTAGTAAAGGGGTTGTTCACCGGTCAAGCTGGCGGCCGTATGGTGGCTTGAGGGGATCGCAGTGACGGCAAGATCTCCGAGCGTAACGGTATCCCCTGGTGAAAGGGGATGAACCTCCAGATGCTCCACCGCTTCCTCCTGCAGGTTTCCGTCGAAATATGCCGGGCCATAGCCTTCAGGACGTTCATCATTCAGAAGTAGATCTATTGTAGTGGGACTGGCATAAACTTGCGTCTTCTCGCCCAGGGCTTCGGCTCGCAACAGGGCCAATGCACCGATTCGTGAGGGCTGGAAATGGTCCTGATGGCTGTGGGTAATGAACACATGTCGTATGTCCACCGCAGGTATCTGTGCCTGGGCTAAGCCCCAGAAAAATCTGTGAGACACGTCTATAGCAATGTCCGGCCATACAAAGAGGCTTGACTGAAGTCCTCGGTCATGCATGGATTGGCGGTATTTCTGATACCATATTTCAGCATCCTGGCCATCGAATTTTTTCACTCCTGTACCGAGAAAATGAAGATAGGGAAGGGATGGAGACATGGAATTTCCTCCTTATGAACTGCAAATTCAGGAAAATTTACAATCTGCGATCTTAACCAGAATCAATGTACTTCCGCCCAATGATAGCGATCGACCCGCAAACCACCTACGCTGTATATGAGAAATTTTCGCGGTTCCGGCTTAGGCAACCGGACCGGCTGAGATTCTTTCAGCCCCAGAGTGCTGAATTCATCGATCCAGTGGTGCGCACCATCCCATACACAGTAACCGTCAGCACCACGATTCAAGAACGATCCCATGGCCTGTAGCCAGCCCGACACATCCTTGCGGAAGGTATCCCAACAATAGAGAGTGGGCATCAATCCGATCTTATCGCGACCGGGCATGAACTGGAAATATTCCAGGTCGAGCGCCTCCGGGGCGTCACCATGGATATCGTGCTCATAGAACCGCTGGCCCACCGGGTAGAGATCGTCGACAAGCCCTTCCTGCACCCAGCCTTCTACGTCCAACCCCCAGCGTCTCAGGTCGAACTTGTTGCCTGGTATGATAGCCGAGAGACGCATTCCGGGCTTCAGTCTTTCTTTCACACGGCGTAGAAATGGTGTGAGAACCTCGGACTGGTAGTCCAGCCAACGGGTGTCATACTCGCTCAGCGTGCGCGGATCTACTCCATATTTCTCACGAAATCCATCGACCATAATCGGTTCATAGAGTACCATCGGCAGGCCACGAACGAAGATAAGGTTGACCCCTTCCGGCCGATAGGCTACAAACTCGTCGATCAACGCCAGCACGTGTTCCTGTACGCCGGGCTCTGCATAACTCATGCGCGTCACATGTTGTCCTTGAGCGTCCAGGCAGTGCCATTCAGGGTGATCGTTGAAGAACCTGGTATTGCCATCGTCAAAAGGATAGCTTCCGGAAAATGCCTCTACGCGTATGCTGATGTGGAACTCCCAACCTCTCTTATGACAGTAATCCCGGGCCAGCTCTATGCTATCCCACCCCTTCTCCATCCAGAGATCTATGTTACGCTCATTTATGGTTCCGCCATAGCGCTGATAATCTTTGCTATGATTCGACCCGATATCCCCGACCTTCGTAGGGTAGTTGCAGCGGTCGCCTATGGCGGCACACCAGAGGAGTATCTTGAGTGCCGTGCCATCAGGTATCTGCTCGTATTGCTCCAGCAGGTCCTCGGGCCTCCGGTGTGGCTGAGACGAGAAGATCCCGGATCCATCCTCCGTCATTGCCAGGGGATACGATACTTCGTGCTTCGATACAACCGGCAATCGGTCGATGGGCTCAAGGCGGATGTAGCAGAGAGCGCCGGTTTTCGGATGCGGATCATAAAAACCTTCCAGGACCAGATCCCGTCCGGTCAGATCCGCATCCTTCCAGAGTAGCTCCAACACTCTTGGGTGATGGCGGGAGG
>CAZTBA010000418.1:2116-5262 GCA_964611725.1 uncultured bacterium | reverse complement strand
CTTACCAAATACCTTTAACTCACATAGGGGGATACCATCTCTATTCCCTGTTCCAGGCCATCAACTTTTTCTGCTT
Organism: uncultured bacterium; assembly: GCA_964611725.1. Classification (GTDB taxonomy): domain Bacteria; phylum Latescibacterota; class CAZTBA01; order CAZTBA01; family CAZTBA01; genus CAZTBA01. Next base: position 5,186 of record CAZTBA010000418.1, on the reverse strand, counting down.
GACATGACGTTTTATGGGGTTTAATTTATTTTGTCATTCTTGCTCTGGTCTGTCAATTTAACTTGTGGAATGGGATAGGTCCTCATGAAGTCAGAGGCCCCCTGTCACCAATTGTCTGGATAGTTATCTGTCAGAGAGGATCGCTGTCCTCGGGAAAACTGGATGGATTTCCACTGATAAGCGGGGAGGATGGTATGAGCCGATTTAAGGAGAATTTGACCTCAGGGAATGAATTTGTAATAACCTGCGAACTTATTCCTGGAAGGGGATTCAGCGGGAAGGGTGTCGATGCAGTTCTGAAATTCGCTGAGGAATCCAAGGATTCGAGCCTGATACATGCACTGAGCCTGACCGATAATGCCGGGGGCAATCCGGCCCTGAGCCCTGATGTACTTGGCAGGGAGATAACCTCGATGGGTGTTGAGCTTATAATGCACTTTTCCTGCAAGGATATGAACAGGAACTTTATGGAATCGAGGGCCTATGCGCTGAGGAGACGTGGCATAACCAACCTGCTTGTGATGAGCGGGGATTATCCTGCCTCCGGATATCTCGGGGTATCGAAGCCAGCTTTCGATATCGACTCGGTTATGGCTGTGTACTATCTGGGGAAAATGAACGAAGGGCTTGAGGTGCAGGTAGGGACGAAGACCTCTAAGCTCGATGGGACGGGTTTCTTCGTAGGGGCTGTCATGTCGCCGTTCAAATGGTCAGAGGGTTCCTCCGTTATGCAGTATTACAAACTCGAGAAGAAGATCTGCGCCGGGGCCAAATATATAGTGACTCAGCTCGGATACGACTCGAGGAAATATCTGGAAGCAATCAGGTATGTCAGGGATCACCTCGGGCTCGATATACCGATGCTCGGCAGCGTCTACGTGCTTACCTCCGGAGCAGCAAGGTTTATGAACAGGGGAGAAGTCCCCGGATGTTTCGTGAGCGATCGTCTCTTAGATGTGCTGTCTGAAGAGGCGAAGTCGGAGGACAAAGGAAAGGGCGCGAGGCTTGAGAGGGCTGCCCGGCAGGTTGCCATGCTCAAGGGCCTCGGGTACAGGGGAGCTCACATAGAGGGGCTTAACCTGAAATTCGATGATGTGAGAGGGATTGTCGAAAGGGCCAATGAGATAGGGGAGAACTGGAGGGAGTATTTCGGGGATTTCGACTTTGCTCCGGAGAAAGCATTCTATCTTTTCGAGGGCGGGGAAAAGCTCGAAATTCCAGCGGAGGGAGTTAGCCCTGAGTTGAGATCCACTACGAAACGGCCCATATTCTCCTGGGTCTTCTGGGGGATGGATCTCCTCCATAAGCTTTATTTCACAGAAGGTACCCTGGGCTACAGGTTTATGAGAGCGATCTCAAGGTTCTGTGAAGGGAGGAAGAAGTTCTTAGGCTTCCTCTATTTCTTCGAGAGGGGAAGCAAGAAACTTCTTTTCGATTGCAGGGAGTGTGGTGACTGTGCGCTGCCTGAGCTCTACTTCTTCTGTCCCGAATCCAACTGCCCGAAATCCATGAGGAATGGTCCCTGTGGTGGAAGCCGACCCGGTGGGAAGTGCGAGGTTTTCGAGGACAGGGATTGCGTTTGGGAGAAGGTCTATTGGCGCACGAAATATAAGGGGGAACTCGGCAATTTGAAGAGGGTAATCGCGCCGCGGAATTGGGATCTGTACGAGACTTCTTCCTGGTTAAATTTCTATACGAAACGCGATCACGTCGGGGTTAAACTCGATATGCCCGATGAGGCTACGGAAACGTCGCCCGCGGAGGAGTGATAGGAGAAGGGCCATATATATCAAAATAGCGCATAGAGGTGCTTCGGGACATGAGCCCGAAAATACGATAAGGGCTTTCGAGAAGGCAATAGAGCTCGGGGCCGATATGGTGGAGTTAGACGTCCATATGAGTGCCGACCGGCATGTCGTTGTCATACATGACCGGAGGATCGGCGGGATGCCTGTCTCCCGTATGACCCTTAAGCGCATAAAGGAGTTCGAGCTCGATGGGGGAGAAGGTGTCCCGACACTCGATGAGGTCGTGGAACGGATCAAGGGGAGGTGCGGTCTCTACATAGAACTCAAGGCAGACGGAACCCCGGAGGCCGTGGTGGGAATAATTAGGAGCCATGGGATCACCGACGATGTGATAGTCGGTTCCTTTCATCCACACCTTATATTGGAGGCCAAGGAACTGGCCCCTGAGATCAGAACTTCACTCCTTACGGGTCGGACCGACGCCGATCCGGTGAAGCTTGCGCTTGAAAGCCGTGCTGACTTCGTTCACCTCTGCTGGGAGAGGTATCCCGGGCCTCACACGCTTGTGACGCCAGGATTGAGACAAAGGGCGCTTGAGAATGGAATTGGAATTGTGTTATGGCATGAAGAGCGCCCTGAAATTATAAAGGAGATACGGATGATGGATGGCATATACGCCGTCTGCAGCAACAATCCGGAACTCCTTTAAGCTCTGAGGTTTAACGTGGAGTTTATTGATTACCACAGGGTTGGGGACATAAAGAAGCTTTTCAGGACCAGGTGGACACACATAATTGTGCATCACACTGAAGATCCAAACGTCCGGGATGCTGAGGGAAACCTAATATCAAAGCATTTTACCCCAGAGGTAACAGTCTACCACCGCGAGGTGAGGGGCTGGAAGGAGGGTCTCGGATATCACTTCACAATTGAAGCGGATGGGACGGTATACGAAGGTGGCAGGTGGATGAGGCAGCTTGACGGGGCTCATACCAAAGATATGAATCATTGCTCTATAGGGGTGGCTATGATGGGGAATTTCGATATTTACGATCCGACCCCGGAGCAGTTTGCCTCGCTTTTAAACCTGCTCAAGGAGCTTGTGAAGCGCTTCGATATAGATCCGGATAATGTACAGCCGCACAGGGCTTATTCCCCCAAAAGCTGTCCTGGGAAACGACTTTCGGATGAATGGTTTTCTGATATCAGGAAGCTGATCGCCTGACCGGATCACCAGCCGAACCGAAGTTCAAACATCCTGTCTATTTTCCCATTGCCCTCACGGTAGGTAAACCTCAGGGCCAAGGTTCTGTACTCTATGC
>CAZTBA010000418.1:0-2106 GCA_964611725.1 uncultured bacterium | reverse complement strand
TATGCCGATCCCCAAGCAAGGGTCTCCGCGATCTATCCCTGCCCTCAACCTCAGTGTCGATTGGCTGAGCTCTGCCCCGAGGTGGAGCCTTTCGGAAGCTTTACTCCCGCTGTAGTTCAGGAGATCATCGATTTCTCCCACGATATAAAGGGGAGAGATCGGCCATATCAAAATCCCAAGTCTGGCGTCCATATAGGGGGATGAGTCGCCTATCCTTGATATCAGATCCCTTAATGCCAAAGAGACCAAAATCCTTTCCGTATCAGCGCTCAGCCCGAGGTCCGTTGAGAATCCGTTCTCGGTCCTCCGGAGCCTTTCCTGCACCTCTTTGAGTATATCACCCTCGCTTTCCATGGAAGCTGACGGTATCTGGACAGTGCCAGTCACTCCCCTGCTTATGAACTTTAGCGCCACCCCAAGGCTTAACCCGTCTACCGGAAGGCGTCTGCCGTAACCTACGGCTGCCACGATATCCGAGGCGGAACTCCCAAGAGCCCTTGCACCCCCTGAAGATGTATCCGTCCAGACCTCTGTGCAGGTGACATTGTAGACGGAAAGCCCTATATGCCTGAATGCTCCGCCGATGATCGGAGAGACTTCGATATCTGTGACCTCTCCTTCCATTTCGTTCAACCTTCTAAGGAAATTCTCCGTTTCGGCCTCTGGTGGGTGAGGGATATGACGGGGATCCTCAAAAAACCCGAACATGTCCTGGTTATCCGCAATAAAACTCAATGTTTCCCACAGCTTACCGTTGGTCCTTAGATAGAGACCTAGAAGAGAAAGGTCAAATTCCGTGAATCCGCTTAAGACCGCAGGATTGTAGCTTATGATATCGAGGTCGCCTGTATTCGCTATGTAGGTTCCCCCCATAGCCAAGGAACGTGCGTTTGGTCGCACCGGTACTCCACGGATCCTGCCCCAAGCTACTGGTGGGAGTGAAAAGGTAAGTATAATCGCCGCAACTATATATATACGTATATGGCCCATGTCCCTAAAAGCTATACACAAAACAATTTATAGAGAAACCCTTCATGGGGTCACGGAAACACGACAACGTATAAATTTACTCCGAATTAGTGTTTTGTCAAGCGCTTTCCTAACGTTGTCTATTGGTCCGTAAATGCGGAAATACGGAGGCGGAGTCGGGTCCGGATGTATTGTCTTGGAGTGAGAGGGCTTTCAAAACGGACTTTCGGTTCAGGATGTAGTGTGTAGGTATGTGCTTGCGGGAGGGTGGCAGGTAGGATTAGGATTAGTTCCCCATGCTTTTCTTCTCTTCAAGCTTACTGATTTCATCTCTGATCTGGGCTGCCTCTTCGTATTTTTCCTGTTCGACAAACTTCTTCAGCCTGATCCTGAGGACTCCTATCTCTTTTTCGATTTCAGCCTTGGCATCCAGCTCCTTTGTATGGATCTGCTGAAAATCTATCTGGTTTTCTTCGGAATCCTCATCTTTCAGTATCTGACTCTTGTCTATCTTTTTACCGGCTTCGGCGAGGACGTCCTCCGATGCATATATAGGCGCCCCCATGCGGAGGGCTAGGGCTATGGCGTCACTGGGCCTGGAGTCTACCTCGAGCATGAAGCCACTTGCATCGAGGGTTATCTGGGCGTAGTAAGTGTTATCCTTGAGAGCATGCACCAGAACCTTCTCGACTCTGGCATCGAGGCTGTCAAGTATCGACTTAAGAAGGTCCCAGGTCAGCGGTCTCGGGGGTTCGGCATTAGTCAGCTTCAAGGCTATGGCATTGGCTTCGAAGAAACCGATCCCGATCGGCAGAATTATCTCTTCCCCCTTGTCGCCGAGATAAACAATCGGGGTTTTCGTTACCGGTTCCAGGAGCACCCCTAAAACTTTCATTTCCACCATATGCAACCTCTCCTCTCCTGGATTGGATAAATAGACTTCAGCAAGGAAACTATACTAATACTAAGTATTTTCCCTGTCCTTGTCAAGGACATTTTGGGGCTGGCCCAAATTTCCTGTGCCGGCCCCAAAGGGAGATTTCACTCCTCGAAATTCGGTAAAGGCTTGAGGTTTTCGGGTTTAAAGGCACGTGCCCTTATAAGGTAAGCCTCAAGCCATCCCCTGTTCTTATCAGG
>CAZTBA010000417.1:0-5270 GCA_964611725.1 uncultured bacterium | reverse complement strand
GCTGTTCGAAGCATGGGATGCATGGGAGACGGGTACGCCCGACCTGGAGCAAACCGTGTCGTGGTGTAGCGACCTGGCGTTAGAGACACGCAAACTGCACGACGCCCTCGGCCCGAACGAATCCGAAGAGGCCTTCGACAATTGGCCGCCACGGTCGATATGAGAGGGAAGATATGAACGGCGCGAACATGTGTGTCGGGCATGGTGCATGGCTTGCGGGGTGGAGGTCCCCGCGCCGGGTGTAGGTGAGGCCGAAGGGAGGGAAAAGGGCAGGGGTATCAACGTGGGATGGGGTCCGGAGGAGGCTCGATCCAGAGATGCGGGGCGACGTGTCCATGTCTATCTCTACCGGAACGGCGGACACGTGGAACGAGCGGACAGACGAGAAAGGAACATCCGAGAGAATCATCCGAATCGGAACGCCGGTATACGCGATCCGTATGCCCGGCTGGTGTGGGAGGAGCGGGATCGTGAGTTTCCACCCTATCCCGATTCTCCAGACGCGGGGCATCCGGAAGCAAGCACGGCCCATCGGCTCGATTCGGTCGAGACGAAAGGAGGATGCGGTATGACCAACGGAGAAATGCAATACGCTGGCTTCTGGAGAAGATGGGCGGCGTACATGATCGACGGGGTGATTGTGGCCTATGTGGCGAACTCCTTCTACTGGTCCTTTCTCAATCAGTTCAGACGCCAGTTGGGGGGTGAGTTAGATCCTGAGATGATTGCGCAAATATACAATGCGATATTAACCTTCTTTTTGAGTTGGGCGTACTTCGCGGGAATGGAATGTTCTCCGCTTCGTGCGACCGTCGGCAAGCTCGCCGTTGGCCTGTTCGTGACCCGTGACAATGGCGAACGCATATCCTTCGGTCAAGCGACGGGTAGATTCTTCGGCAAAATCATCTCCGGGTTGATCCTCTGCATCGGGTTCATAATGGCCGGCTGGACGTCCCGGAAACAGGCACTGCATGACATGATGGCGGGAACATTGGTTTTGAGGAAGTAACATATGACCGAACGATAGCATGGACACAGGCGGGGAGTAGCCGTGCCGATTTGGTCTGCGGCCATTCCCCGTCGGTCATGCGTGACGTGTGTGCCGGGCATGGCACGGAGTTAGTGACGAGTTGACCTATGCTGTCAGTCTGACGACTGACTTGTGATCCCGGCACAGACGAAACCTTGCGGTGCGGTTGCGCCTCTCTCTGGATCAGGTCACCCTCGGAAGCATGCCAGGTGCAATGTGCGAAGGCTCATGTGGTTCATGCCGAGCGGCATACTAACTTCAGAGGAGAAGGACAGTGACTAACAGGCTATATCGAATAGCGCCCCGTGATGTGCCGATCGTGCTCGAGGTCGATGTGGTGGTGGCCGGTGGTGGCTTCGCCGGGGTGTGCGCGGCCGTAGCGGCGGCACGGGCAGGTGCGAAGGTCGCCGTGCTGGAACGCGATGGGTTGCTCGGTGGGCAGGCGGCGGAGATCTACACCTTCGGTCTCGACGCTGTGTTCGGAGATGCCGGACGCCAGATCATCAAAGGTCTGCCCTGGGAGATCATCCGGCGCACCGTACAGCTTGGCGATGCCGATCCGTCCTGGACGAAAGTGGATGTCGCCGTGCTTGAGCGCGAAGGCTACGACGCAGCTCTCGCCCCAATCGGCATGAGTGCAGAGTGGAAGTCTCACGCCTGGCTCGATCGCGGCGCCTTCCGCCACGTGCTTCAGTCACTCTGCCAGGAGGAAGGGGTGACGGTGGTGCTCGAAAGCCCGATCAGCGGTGCGATGCTCGAAGGCGAGCGGGTCACCGGTGCCATTGCTCAGGGTGCCTACGGGCCGTTTGCGATAGCCGGATCGGTCGTTGTTGACACTACGCCTTCCGCCGTTGTAGCTGCGGCAGCAGGGCGTCCCTTCCCATATCCCGAGATCTATCTCGGCACACATCCACACGTCAGTGGCATCGACATTGATCGGCTGATCAGGTTCGTGTCCGAGCATTCGGATGACGTAAGCGTCGCGCACGGTAAGATCGACACTCGCGACGCTGCCACGCTTTTGGCCCTGGTTGCTCGCGGTGTGCCACTGCAGTTTATTGGATTTGCGGCGGTGCGGGCGCGTGCCATCAGTGAGAATTCGGTCTACGAGGGGACCGGTCGCTCTGAATCAGGCGAGAATGTGTTCTACTACGACCGTGACGGCCGCGGCACATACTGGCTGCAGACGCCCGAGTGGCGCCACTCCCGCCTGGACGACCCATTGCACATGTCGCAGGCCATCCTCGGCCTGCGCCGGCGGCAGTGGCTGACCCACGAGATGTTCAGGCAATATGTGCCGGGCTTCGAGGAAGCGCGCTTAGAGGATGTGCACCCGCACATCGCGCGTGCTTTGTGCATATCCAAGGAACCCGGCGGGTTCACAGACTACGATTTGACCTGGGATGACATTCAGCACGGTGGCCCCGATCGCGACGATCGCTTGATACGTGTGATGGGGCACCCCATGCAGGGACAGCCTGTCGACGGCTGGATGCTTCCGTATGCGGCCATGCTCCCGAAGGGTCTCGAGGGGTTGCTTGTAACGGGCAAGCCGGCTTGTCGTTTCATCCACTACCACGGCACCGTGGGAGTGGTCGGTCACGCCGCCGGTGTCGCCGGCGCGCTCGCAGCGATCGGCAAGCGAACTCCGCGACAGTTGGAGGCCCGCACGGTCCGCGATGAGCTTCGGCGCCAGGGCGCCGTGGTCGATTGATCCTCGTCAGGAGATGCGGGCACAGACGAAATAGGGGTGACAACATATATTTGTCGTAAAAAGTGAAGCCAATCGAACAGCCTTGGCAATTCTCAGGAATGGAGATCTGTTTCCTGTAAATTCAAATTTCAAAACTAAAAGGGGATTTTTAAGAAAGGACTTGACAAGATAGTATAAGGACGCTATAATACATTGTGCGTGATAGTGATGGAGCGGTACCCCAGGTCTCTCGGGATTTGAGGCGGATTTGGAGGCCACTGCTGTTGCGTGCCTGCTTTTTCGTAGACTCTCTGAGAAACTGAAGCTACAAAGGTGGTGGTGGATGTCAAGCGAAAATGGGTAGCCTACCGACGTGAATGGTTGGTGGGCCTTTTTGTTTTCACGAATATATGAATGGTTCAGTAAGATCTGGACAAAGGCAAGACGCTCGAAAGAACGTTTCGCAAAGCGGCGGGTCCTCATTGATCGACACAGGGAGGGGTGGTAGGTTACACGGGACGCCGATTACCTCAAGATGGCCGAGCTACCGAAGGATCTATCGGATTAGCTTGGCCTTTTCTTTTCCGAGGGAGGTGTTGCCTATGGATTGTTGAGACAAGTTATGGTGTTGTTTCAGTGAAACCCTGCTTCGAAGGAGGATGGTAATGGTCCGCAAACAGTGTGTTTCCGTGCTGGCTGTGATAGGCGGTTTATGGATACCTCAACTGGCAGTGGCAGCGTGGCCTGGCGATCCGACTGTTAATGTGCCTGTATGTACAGCTTCAAACACGCAAGCGCACGCCACTATGGTAGGTGACGGTTCTGATCGATAACCTTGTAAATGTGGTTATCACTCGATCGTGTGGGATGCGAGGGATGTGGCGACAGGGATCTATTTCGTCAGGATGGAGACAGCAGATCTTATAGAAGTACGGAGGATGGCATTAGTTCGCTGATATGTATACCAACCCAATCCTTAGACAAGTTCATGAGAGAAAGGGGCAAAAGATGATCGGCAAACAGTATATCTTGGTGCTGGCTCTGATAGTTGGCTTATTTCTAACGAATTTAGTAGTAGCAGCTCCGCTATATTACGATGACTTCAACTCCTACCCGAACGGAGTGATACCCGATGGTTGGGAGGAAGTTGAAAGCCCAGGAACAGGCTTTGGGCCGGGTTCAATGAGTACGTACAATGGCGTGTGGCGCCATGATCCGGGTCAATATATTTCATGGTGTGTGTATGCATATAAACCGACAAAGTTTGGTGAAGGAACCTATGTGTTTGATCTATATATACCGGGGACTTCCTACAACAATACTTTGTGGTGGCGGTTTGATCTTGTCGGGACGTGGCTTGATCTGGTGTTCAATACTTCCCCTCTAATACCTCCTGAAGGGAAGACTCGGCTACGATTGTGGCGGGCTGAGGTGGATTCCACACTGGGCGAAGTGGATGAGATTTTCCAAGGCAATCACCGAGTGATCATTGAAGACTTGGGAGGTAGGGTCAGAGTCTTAATAGACGGGACAGAAATCTTCGACGTGGTTTTGCCTGTTCAGATCGAACCTAACTACCTTTCGGTGAGCCCGGGAGACTGGGGTGAGGGATTTTACCTCGACTCCGTGGAGTTCACACCGAAGGCAAAGTGGCCTGGTAGTCCATCGGTAAATGTGCCTATTACCACGGCTTTGAAATGGCAAGTTATAGACGACATTGTGAGTGACGGTTTAGGTGGAGCTATTATCACAATAAGTGACCGTCTTTACCAAGCTGAAGCTATGGATTTCTATGCTCAACGAGTGGATGGTTCAGGAAATGTCTTATGGACGGCTACGACAAAAGGTACTGCTATCTGTACAGCTTCGGGAGTCCAGGATAATTCTGCTATAGCGAGCGATAGCTCAGGAGGTGCAATTATCGCATGGGCGGACTATCGCAACGGCACCGACTATGATATATACGCTCAACGTGTAGATGCTTCTGGTAACGTCCAATGGACGACAAATGGTATTGCTGTCTGCACAGCTTCAGGAGATCAGATGTTTACCTCCATAGTAGTTGATGGCTCAGGTGGAGTCATTATCACATGGCAGGACTCTCGTAATGGTAGCTGGGACATCTATGCCCAGAGGGTGGATGCCAACGGAAGTGCACAGTGGCCGACAAACGGTGTTGCTATCTGTATCGCCTCTGGTGACCAACAAGAACCTGTTATGAAAAGCGATGGTTCAGAAGGTGCAATTATCGCATGGGAGGACAATCGTAGTGGAATCGACTATGACATGTACGCTCAGCGTTTGGATGGCTCTGGTAACGTGCAGTGGACAACGGCCGGTGTAGCTATCTGCACAGCTTCAGGAGATCAAATGCGCGAACACTTCGGGCCGTATCCGCATATGGCGAGCGATGGTTCAGGTGGAACGATTATCATATGGGACGATAAACGCAGCGATTCTGGCGATATTTACGCTCAGCGAGTGAGTAACTCCGGGGTGGTACAGTGGGTGGAGAATGGCGTTGCCATAAGCGCACCTTCAGGAGAC
>CAZTBA010000416.1:0-5273 GCA_964611725.1 uncultured bacterium | reverse complement strand
TGGTGCAGGTGTGTGGAAAACCCCTGAGAGCTGGACTCCCAGGGGTTTTCTCTTGCGAATTCATGGAAATTTCTTTATCATTCTGTTTGAATTCGATAGCGATATAACTCCAAAGGGGAAAGTATCTTGTGGGATAGGAAAGTTCCAATTTCAAAAGGCCTTATAGGTATTGGTCTACTATGTTTCGCCGTGACGCTAACTGGATGTGGTGTTATAACAGGGGATAGCAAGGATAAGCATGGCACGCTGATAATCGGGACCCACTACCCCCCCCAGATCCTCGATCCGGCCAAAACAGTTGAATACTCCTCGGCTAATGTTATCTGTAACATCTACGATACGCTCCTCAGGATAGATAGTGAAGACGGTGAGGTCAAACCGTGTTTGGCTAAATCATGGGAGATAAGTGATGATATGATGGATGTGACCTTCTATCTAAGGCCTGGGGTGAGTTTTCATGATGGGACACCTCTAAACGCTGAGGCTGTGAAAATATCCTTCGAGAGGCAAATAGATGCCGAAAGTAGCTTCTACTCGGAGGAACCCCCAAACTTGTTTGCATCATCGTATGAAGTGGTAGACTCCATAAGCATAGTAGACAGCCTCACGGTCCAGTTCAGATTGAAAAGACCTTTTGCGCCTTTCCTGAAAAGCTTGGCTATGTCTCTCGGTGCTTCCATAGTCAGCCCTTCGGCCCTGGAGACATATGGAAGCGAGTTTGGGAAAAACCCCGTGGGGACAGGGCCTTTTGAGTTTGAGAGTTGGGAGAAAGACAAAATAATCCTACAGAGGAATGAGATCTACTGGGACAGGGCTCCTGTAATATCTAAAATTGTTTATAAGATACTTCCTGAACCTTCGGTAGGAATAGAAAATATTCTGGATGGTTCATTAGATGTCCTGACACCAATAAGCCCCACCTATATGGAGAGACTGCGTTCCTCTCAGGATGTGATCATAGCATCGAGGACTGGGATGTACCTGGTTTTCGTTGGTTTTAATTGTCGGTCTCAGGCCCTTTCAGATCCAAGGCTAAGGAAAGCTATAGCCCTTGGTATAGACAAGAGGAAACTGGTGAACATAGCCTTTCATGGCACTGCCTCTGTAGCTAAGGGCTTGGTTTCGCAGGAGTTTTTGGATTGTGGTCCCGAACTGGAACAGCCTAGCTATAATTCCTCTATGGCTGAAAAGCTTCTATCCGAAATTGGCTATGGTGAGGCGCTAAATCTTAAGCTTCTGATTCATTATTCATCTTTAGAAAGAGCAGGAATTGCTCCCCTGGCAGTCCAGAGATATCTGAAAGAAGTTGGAATTGATGTAAAAATATCTTATTTTACCTCCTGGGATGAGTACAACGAGGCCTTGAAGGATCCTTCCACAGATATGTTCATAGATGGGTGGATCTCTGACAACGGCGACCTGGACAATGTCTTCTACCCCCTCTTCCATTCTAAGGGAATGGGTGAGGGGAATCTTTTCCGCTATTCGAACGCTGAAGTCGACAGGCTCCTGGAGGATGCGAGGAGTACGTTCGATGAAGAAACGCGTAGGGATCTTTATAGGGAAGCGCAGAGGATAATCATCCGCGACCTTCCCTGCGTTTTCATCGCCCACATAAAGCAGATCTGTGCGTTAAACAAAAGAGTTCAAAATTTCAAAGTCAGTCCCTTTGGGGTCCAGAGGTTTGACAAAGTCACTATCTCGAATTTCATCGAACCGGAGAGGAGAGCCAGGGATGCCTATCAGGCGAACCGTTAGATTCTACAAGGACCTTTCGCTTACAGCGAAGTTCTCGCTTACGATATCTGCCGTCGCAGTTCTGGTTGGCATACTATCGATAGTTGTCATTACCCGATTTCAGGAGAGATCGGTCCTGGGTGAAGTGGAGAAAAGGGCGAGAGGGCTTACCTCTGTCCTGGTTCACAGCAGCGTTCAGGCAGTCCTTTCGGATGACTACCTCCTGCTTCAGGAGATAATAGACAGCATAGTGGAAAAAGAGGATGTGGCCTACGCTATGATCTTTGATAATGACGGGCGTGTGATAGTTCATAGCAGAACTATTAAAAGAGGGGAGGTCTGCACTGACAGTCTGAGCCAGAAGATAGCAGCGTCGGAGATCGGGCTTTTTGAAGCCTTCCGCGACCGTGATGGTTCGCCGATGTGGGACGTGTCGATGCCCATACGTGTCACGATACTTGACGAGCATAAGATTGCCTCTGCCAGGATCGGGTTTTCGCTTAAGAGGACATACGGGGAGATAGCCAAAATCAGGAATCAGATAATCCTTATAGGTATCCTGGGGATAGTCCTCGCGATAGCTATCTCCTGGTACCTCTCTAAGGTCGTTGCTGGCCCCGTGAAGAGGCTTGTCGAGGCAACCCGTTGGATAGGATCGGGTGAATTTTCCTACCGTGTCGATATAGATAGGAAGGATGAGATCGGCAGGCTGGCCTCCGAATTCAACCATATGGCGGAACAGCTTCTCCAGAGGAGGGTGGAGCTGAATCAGAAAGTGGGGGAGCTTTCAACGCTCACGAACTACAATATGGGGATCCTCGAGTCGATGAGCAGCGGTGTCATAACGGTCGACATCGATGGAAAAGTTGCCACGTTGAACAAGAGTGCTGAGAGGATAATCGGAGTGGACGAATCTTCAGCAAGTGGAAAACAGATCGAGGGCGTGATTCCGGGTTGTAGTACACTAACATCGGCGATCATGGAGGCGCTCTCCGGTGGGGATGTATACGACGAAGAGGCAGAGCTTGTCAGAGTAGGTGGATATAAGGTCGTGCTCCGTTTCAGTACCAGGATTCTGCGTAGCGGCGATGGAGAACCTATAGGGGCTCTGGCGGTGTTCTCCGATGTAACTGAGCTCAAGGAGATGGAAAAGGAGGTAAGACAGGCCGAGAAGATGGCTGCACTCGGGTCAACCGCTGCGTCTATAGCGCACGAGATAAAAACTCCACTCACATCCTTCAGGGCCTTCACAGAGCTGCTACCGAGGAAATACAACAGTACGAGCTTCAGGGACCGTTTTGTAAAGACTGTCCTTCCTCAGGTTGACAGGCTCTCAGTCCTCGTGAACGATCTCCTCGATTTCGGCAGGGTGAGGAACCCTCTGCTCCGATCAACCGACGTAAATGAAGTGCTGGAAAGCTCCGCAGAACTTCTGGGAAATGCGCTCCATGAAAAGGATGTGGAATTGGTGTGGAAGTTTTCAGCCATACCTTTGGCTCAGCTCGATCCCGACCAGGTAACTCAGGTCTTTATCAATATTATGAAGAACGCTATCGATTCTATGCCGGACGGGGGGAGCCTCGAAATATCGACCGATGTTGTGAGAAGGGTTTTCAGATCGAAAGGGTCAAGCGCTAAGCCTAGATACTGGATAAAGGTGTCAGTATCCGATACGGGATGCGGGATACCTGCAGAAGACATAGACAGGATATTCGATCCATTCTTCTCCAGTAAACCCAGAGGTACAGGGCTTGGACTTGCCATAAGTTACGGTATAGTCAGGGATCACGGTGGGTCAATCTCAGTGAAGAGCAGCGTTGGAACAGGAACTACGTTCGATATCTTTCTGCCACTGAGGGCTGATGGGAAAGTGGAAGCGCAAAGCTTGAGCAAGCAGTAACTTGAGTTGCGATCCATAGGACGATTGTCATTCTGAGTGGCCAAAGGAAACGAAACAGTCTCTTAATGCGTCGTCGACAACCCTCTCAATGACATGACTGTGATAGACAGCAACTCAGGATAAAAAGCTTTTAATGAATGTAAGAGTAATTTTCTGACGAACACGCTAAAAATATCTCAGGAGATCTGCACGTGAGAAATACTATACTTCTGGTCGATGACGAACCGAGCGTCCTTGAAACCTATTCTGTTACCCTTGAAGATGATTATGATCTTATACCGGTCCACAGCGGTCAAGACGCCCTTAAGGAACTCAGGCGCAGGGAAGTCGATCTTGTGCTCCTCGATATAATGATGCCAGAAATGGATGGTATCGAGACGCTTAGGAAGATAAAAGAGATCGACAGCGACCTCGATGTGATAATGGTTACGGTGAAAAAGGAGATCGAGACCGCTGTTGAGTGTATGAAGCTCGGTGCATTCGACTATATCACAAAGCCCTACAAGGTGGATGAACTGCTCTTAGTCGTAAAAAAAGCTCTCGAAAATCTGAAGATTAGACGTGAAAATCTCTTTCTCCGCGAAGAGGTTAAGCTCAGGTCAGATGGAGAAAAGCTCATATTTGGATCGGAAATCATGAGGAGTATAATGGACATAGTCGAGAAGGTCGCTCCTCAGGACTCGACCGTGCTCATAACCGGAGATACCGGTACCGGAAAGGATCTCTTGGCCAAGGAAATACACAGGAGAAGCAGGAGAAAAGATGCCCCCTTTGCCATTGTGAACTGTGCGGCTATACCCAGAGAGCTTGTCGAGAGCGAGCTTTTCGGACATGAGAAGGGAGCTTTTACCTCAGCTTATAGGACTAAGAAGGGGAAATTCGAGATCGCAAACGGTGGGACGATCTTCTTAGATGAGGTAGGAACACTCCCGCTTGAGAGCCAGTCGAAGCTTCTGAGGGTTCTGCAGGATAGGACCATACAAAAGGTGGGAAGCGATAGAGTAATACCTGTCGATATTAGGATCATCTCGGCGACGAACATGGATCTGGGAAAAGCATGCGATAACAGAAGCTTCCGAAGCGACCTGTACTACAGGCTTAACGTCATACCGATCCATATGCCCTCTCTAAGGGAGAGGAAAGAGGACATCCCTCCCCTTATAGGATACTTCCTGGATAAGTTCAGTTGCGAGACGAGGAAAAACATAGAAAGTATAGATCAAAAGGTCATAGATCTCTTTGTTAGCTACCCCTGGCCGGGGAATATCCGGGAGCTCCAAAATGTAATCGAAAGGATGATCGTCACGGCTTCCGAAAGTACCATAACCCTCAAAGACGTCCCCTCAGATATAATAAGCAGGGATCAACTTCAGTTTCCCAGCTTCAACGGTCTACCCGATCTCAAAAGCGCGACGGACGAGTTTGAGAAGTTCTATATAAGAAAGATTCTCAAGAAAACCCGCGGGAATCGGAACAGGGCTGCTGAAATGCTCGGAGTTCACCGATCAACCCTCTCCTACAAGATAAAACAGCTTGGTCTCGAAAGCGCGGGATAGGATTAATGTAGAAAAATTTCTACATCATGTCGAATTTTTTCTACATCCCTATAAGCCTTTGTCTATCAATGTAATACATC
>CAZTBA010000415.1:0-5292 GCA_964611725.1 uncultured bacterium | reverse complement strand
CCAACAACATAGGCGAACCTCTGGCTACTTGTCAACTAGCACCAATGGTTAGTAGTTACCTATTGTATGGTCTATGTGGGAAGCTTGCTTTCCGGCACCGGTTTGGTCCATCGTTTCCTGTCAGGGCTTGTAGGAACCTATTACCTGTGGTCAAATCCGAGGATGTGGTTCTATCAATTCATCAAGTATATTCCGGCATGGTTTGGCCCTGGAAATGAGAATTCCCCTGCAGTGGAGATGTTCTATACGGGTTCGGAGGGAGGAGTGCCCTGGGACCGATGGTTGATACCTCTCGCGCTCTGGTCAGTGCTGATATCTGCGATCTTTTTCACCATGCTCTGTGTGGTGAACCTGCTGCGTCGCCAGTGGATTGAGAAAGAGAACCTTAACTTTCCTATTGCCCAGTTGCCCATTGAGATCATAGACGCAGAGGGTCGTTTCGGCAGGATCGGTGGATTTTTTCAGCATCGTTTGACATGGGTTGGGTTTGCTGTATCTGCAATTCTTTTCGGGTATAATGGACTGACGAACTATCTGACCGTCTTCCAGCCTGTAAGCCTGGATCTTAATCTAAGCAATTTTCTCGTGGAAAAGCCATGGAGCGCCGTCTGTCCCCCTGTTAGTCCATTCATATTTTCAGTTTCTCCTTTGATTATCGGCATATCCTACCTGCTTCCCTTAGAGGTCTCTTTCGGTGTGTGGTTCTTCTTTCTTTTAGGTCGAGTACAGCTTCTGTTATCCGAAATATTTGGATTGTCCAACATTACTCCTGTTAGTCCGGCTACCTTGTGGGCGGAATGGAGCGATCAGCTCTTTCCATTTTTGAGGAGCCAGGCACGGGGTGGTCTTTATGCTCTGGCCTTCTTTACGCTCTGGACTGCCCGGTTTCACATCAAAGAATTGCTCACAAAGGTCTTCAGGGGCAAAAAATCGAAGGGAGTAGACGATTCCCGGGAGGGTTTATCCTATCGTTTCAGCTTCTGGGGAGTGATCGGAGGACTGGTAGTAAGTGTGATCTGGACCAGCATTGCCGGATTGAGCATATGGTATGGCATTACTTTCTTCTGTTTGTTCCTGGTCTTTGCGTTGGTTTTTGCCCGGATGCGTGCGGAAGCTGGTGTGCCATTCATCTATACGCTGCCGTCTGTAGCCATACTGATCTATATAGTCTTGGGCGCAGGTCCCCGTCTCTACGGTGCGTCTGACTATGTAGTGCTCTCCCATCTCAACATGTTTTGCCGCGGTGGATTTGCCATGCTTATGGTTATTGTGTTTGAATCTTATAAGATGGGGCATATGACATATGTTCCGCCCCGGCGGATGACAGTGGCACTTCTTCTGAGTTTTGCAATAGGCTTGGTAGTTGCCTACTGGACGTCCCTGACCACTATCTACTCCCAGGGCATGGCAACACTGGAGAGCAACAGTGGCTATGCCGGCGGATCAGCCTTTACCGGCCACTACGTACACCATATTCTCGTCGGTGCCACCAACCGGGGATCGGCACCGGTTGGCTGGTTGAGCCTTATATTTCAAGGTGTCGGCTTCGCCGTTACAGTATTTCTGGCAGTGATGCGGCGGGCCTTTTCCCAATGGCCTTTACACCCCATAGGATATGTTATCGGCACGGGTTTTGGCTCTACTCTCTGGGGTTCAGTGCTTCTGGGCTGGGGGATAAAGACGCTGGTGTTGAATTACGGCGGGGTACAGCTCTACAAGATGGCGTTTCCTGCGTTTCTTGGTCTGGCATTGGGACACTTGACTATGAACGTTTTTTGGGCTGTGGTGGCTTTGCTTGTAGGCTCCGCTGGCGGATAGGGAACTTCTTTTGGCCTGTGGAGGACCGATAGTCTGCCAACATGGTTATGATAACCCCTCCCGTAAGTAGGGAGGGAACACTTTCGCCAACGTGCGAGGGACTGGAACATAGTGAATATGTAGAGATGTCCCGATGAGGTATCTCTGAAAAGCTTGAAATACAATCGCGACTACAACGGCATCGTAAATCCGCCCGACATCTCCCCATCTATCAGCGCCACAACCGCCCAGAAGAACTTCATAAACAGATGTCCGAACATCATTCCCAGAAAAACCGGCCGGGCACGTCGGTAAAGCTGAACCCCGCCATATTTCAACACCACCGTCTTTACCACCCACCCGATGAGCATGGCACTCCAGATCGGGTCCCCGAACGCGGTTCCAAAGGCGTATCCGAGAGGATGGAATGGCCAGTGTAGATAGAGCCTCCTCATCACCATAAGGAACGAGGTAAAGGCAAAGCCAGCTACCCCGAAGGCGATCCTGAGCCAATCCGTAGGGACATCTTTCGATGACATATAGTACGGGAAGTGATGGAATGTGCGTCCTGCGAACAGGGCAGCGTCCGCGCCGGATTCGCCGATGCCTCCGCTGACGGCGGCAAGACCGTACTTATAGAGCACACTTAGAGAGGACAGGTAAGAAACTCCAAGCCCCAGGACGAAAGCCAGGATAAGTGCAAGGGCCATCCGTTTGGGACTTACACCTACCAGGCGAGACATCCTGAAAGACTCAAACTGCACGGCCATAAGTGCGAAGAGGCATGAGTAGGGGAGGATTTGCAGGTAAGTCAGTATGATGAAATCACTGTGCGAAAAGAAGGATACGCCAGTGCCAAATACTATATACATCGTTATGGATGGAAAAAGGATTCGCGTATAATAGGGGATGCCGGCGTCAACCCGCATCCTCACGAAAGCTAAGGTGAAGATGAAAAACAGGCTGAAAAATATAAGTGCATAGATGAGGGGAAGACCGGCCATATAGACCCACAAGCAGCACAAGGCCATCCCACCGATCAAACCCAGAATGCTCATCCTGTAAGAAAGAGGTTCCCCGGAGTCATCCACATCCGGTGCCCCTCGAAATGCTTTGCGCAGGACGTCCCTGATGTGCGAGCGTGCGGTCCAGGTTATAAAGACTACTATGGCTATCAAAGCGCCCCTGCTCTGCTCATATAGAAATGGGAAACGCACATCTGCGAAGTACTCCCCTCCTGTCTCAAACCCGATGCCAGGGGTAACTCCGGTGACATTGGACAGACCGAATATCTCTGCTATGAGATACTGCACCCTGCTCAGCAGGAAGAAGAACCAGATGCTGAAAGAAACCTCAGAGGACAGGATGTAGGCTATCCCGATCATCAGCGGCGAGAAGGAAAATACGAAGGACCACGATCTGGGAGCCATTGCGCTCAGTGGCTTCTCTAAGAGGAAGTCCTGAAAATTTAGACTCAAAGATATGCTGGGAAATCCGAGAACATAATGATGAATACCGTTTATGCCGAATATAATAACGGGTATGGCGAATCCGACCCACATCATTCGGTCCCTGAAAATGCTTGCTCCCCCGGGAGACTCCCCTTCCTTGCCTATTATCTCCATCGGGAGCTCTATAAGGGGCAGGCTCAGATTCTCCTTGTCCAGCCACTGCCTGTGAAGGCAACTGACGATGCATAGCATCATAAAGAAGACTACGAAGAGCAGGAGCGACCACATAAGCAGTGGGATCATCCATGCCGCCCAGGGGATACCGGATTTTGATCCCTCGAAAAAGCCGGCAACCGCCTGGGAATTCTCATCCCCCGGAACCAGCCAGCGGGGAATATACTTGAGGAGCGCGGCGAACCTGTCCGTCGAGGCAGAATATAGGTAAAATGGCGTTGTCAGTCCGGGGAGGAACCTATGGACGAGGCCTATGGAAGTGAGAGATGTGGAGACCACCACCATGGAATAGATGACCACAATCTCAGCCCTGCCCAGCCCCAGTTTCCCCGGAAGCTTTCTTGCCATCACAAGGATCGCAAGCATAATCACAGGCGCTGCGGGAGGGACGTGGTCAACCAAATCGGGACCATTGTAGGTCAGGCTGTTGTATTCGACCCAAAAAGATATTACAAGTGTCAGGGCAAACGCTATAAGCACCGCCCGCCAGGTCAGACCAGTGTTCTGTTTCATAGCTCCAGTTTCATCGTTGTGAAGTTAAGGAATGAAGTGTACATCCTGTTGATTAATAATACATAAGCTCTCAGCGGTCAGCTCTCAGCAGTCAGTCAAGAACGCTGAAGGCTGATAGCTTAGTGCTTCAGTACGGCAACTGTGCCACCGACTTCGATATGAGCGCGATGGCCACAGAACCCATCCCTATCAGTCCCATACCGGCGGCAAAACCTGCCGCAAGGACGGGTGCGTACTGCCTCCACTTTCTCGTTCCGAACTTCTTCTCGAAAAAATATCTCCCTATCAGCGCGCCGGTCATCTCCGGTATCAGGGCGTGCGGAAGCGTCCCCAGTCCTCTGATGAAACCATAAATCAACATCACCGGCAGTCCTATGAAGGACAGAATCCCGTATGAGATCAACCCGCATCCGAATCCCCCGAGGATACCACCCAGCTTTATAGCCTCTATGAAAAGCCGGTTGCCCTCGCTGGTCGCCGAGTACCAGAGGGATTGCTGAAGAACGATCAGTGGCCAAAACTTCTGGGCGTACGGAAAAGCAGCCGAGGGAATGGCACTCGACCTCCAGATCAGCGACCAGAATAAGATGCTGCTGATCAGTCCGATGGGCAGCATCACTAACTCTGCCTTTATAATGCTCGTGAACTTAGTTCCCGTAAGCTCGAACTGCCGAAAGAGTTGGGCCAAGCCGCCGTAGTTATAGTAGGGGATCGGGGCAAACCATATGTCAACACCTTTGTAACCGCTCAAGATAAAAGCTCCCTCCCGGATCATCGGGAAAGATATCTGTTGACCTGCGATGCCGATCATTCTCGCATCCACGTAGGAAAGAAGTGGTGTAAGGACAAAACCGAACATCAGCAGGAAAAGCATCGGGAATGCATCCTGCTTGAGCAGACGGGTGCACAGTACGATGTAGGCTGTTGTCGATAGAACGTAGAGACCGATCCCGAGCCAGATCGGAAAGTCGCCCCGTCCCGGAGGGGGACGGAACGATGGGGCCCGCTTGCCTAAGCTCGAATATGCCCTCCTTGCCGAGACCACTGCTTTCACCAGGCCGATTGCGGCCACTGCGAGTCCCGTTCCGATCCCCACGCTCAGCCAGAGGTCCACGCTGTTCACGAAGGCCGTGGTCACCGTGTCCATCCCTGGCCTCCAACTGTGGAGGATGCCGACCTTGTATAGGATAGGATTGGAGATCGTGTAGACCATGGCTGCGGCAAATCCTCCGACCACGACCCAGAATGGGAGGACGAATCCGATTAATACGGTCCCCAGGTTGGTCATCAGCCCTAT
>CAZTBA010000414.1:0-5321 GCA_964611725.1 uncultured bacterium | reverse complement strand
AAAGGGCTGTATTCGGTGGGATTTACGGTGAGATACAGCAAGGTTGAGGTCCATGCGAAGACAGAGGAAAACGTGGTTGGAGTGTTTATCCCGACGACCCCAAACCCGACCTCGGGTTTCCTGGTATTCGTGCCAGAGAATGATGTGATACCCCTCGATATGAGCCCTGAAGATGGCCTTAAATTCATACTCTCAGGTGGAGTCTTCGCTCCCACTGCATCGCGGTTCGGACTCAGGGTTACCTACCCCAAGAAGATAGAATAAGGGAGCAAGGTCTTCCCGGAGGACTATTTTGGAGTACGATGAGAAAGATTACTTCGAACTCACGGACGAGCTTATCCATCAGGGTCAGTTGGATAAGCTCAAAGAGCTTCTGAATTCCCTGCATCCGGCAGATGTGGCTGATGTGATCGAGAGGCTTGACGATGAATATCTGGCGGACACCTTCAGGCTCCTTCATCCGGATATAGCAGCGGGTGTTGTCGCCGATCTGGAGGATCATACCCTCGACAGACTTCTTGAAGGCCTCAGTGAGAAGAAGCTTGCCGATATAATAAACCGCATGGACCCGGATGATGCCACTGACCTCGTGATGGATCTTCCGGAAGCCAAGAGGGACAGTATCCTCAGCAGTATAGGTAAGAAGGAATCTGAGGAGGTCAAAGAGCTCCTCCAGCACGATGAGGATACCGCTGGTGGCTTGATGACCACCGATCTCGTCGTCGTAAACCGGGAAGCTACTGTGGAGGAAGCGATATCAGTTATCAGGAGAGCTGTCGAGAAAATCGAGGATTTCTTCTACGTTTATGTCGTTGACGATAACAATGTTCTAGTCGGCGTCCTTCCCCTCCGAGGGCTTCTTGTGACGAGGTCCGATAGGAAAGTTTCGGATATAATGGAGATCGATGTAGTCAAGGTTCCGGACTCGATGGATCAGGAGGAA
The DNA here is from genome assembly GCA_964611725.1 of uncultured bacterium. Taxonomy (GTDB): domain Bacteria; phylum Latescibacterota; class CAZTBA01; order CAZTBA01; family CAZTBA01; genus CAZTBA01. Next base: position 4,378 of record CAZTBA010000414.1, on the reverse strand, counting down.
GTTGCCAATATAGCCAGGAAGTATGATTTTGTCGCCATTCCCGTCGTCGATGAAGGTGGAAGGCTTGTCGGGCGAGTGACCTTCGATGACATAGCCGATGTTATCGAAGAGGAGGCGACCGAGGATATATCGAAGATGGCCGGAACGGGTGAGGAGGAGATAGGGGAACGATCGGCACTCAGGGTGGCCGCGATAAGGCTCCCATGGATAGCTATAAGCCTGATAGGCGGCCTTACATCCGCCTCCATAATAGGGGCATTCAGGGACACTCTCGGAAGGCTTCTCTCCCTTGCCTTTTTCATCCCTATAATAACGGCTATGGGTGGAAATGTGGGTGTGCAATCGGCATCGATCACCGTGAGGGGGATAGCCATAGGAGAAATTACCTACCAGAAACTCTGGAAGAGGATCCTCAGGGAGGTGAGAGTGGCCTTTATTATGGGGATTATATGCGGTACCACAGTCGGAGCTATAGCTTCATCCTGGCAGAATAACCCCATGCTGGGAGTTGTTGTCGGTACGGCTATGTTCACAGCGATCGCAATGGCGGCTACTATGGGGACTGTTGTACCGCTCCTCTTCCAGAGGATCGGGGCGGACCCGGCTATAGCTACGGGACCTTTTGTAACAATGTCAAACGATATCACCGGGATAATTATCTACTTCCTAGTCGCCTCACTGATGTTTAAATGGCTTGAGGGATGATCTTATGGCGATATGTAAGGCTGAGGCTATTGTACTGAGAAGTATGCCACTGAGAGATACAAGTAAGATAGTTACATTTTACACTAGGCAGTACGGGAAGGTAAAAGCCGTGGCCAAAGGTGCAAGAAAGCCTGGAAGCAAATTCGGGGCGAGCCTCGAGCCGATCACGCATGCCTCTATCGTTTTCTACAAAAAGGAAAACAGGGATCTCCATACCCTGAGCCAGTGTGACATAATCTCCCCTTTCGGCAACCTGAAGGTGGATTTCGACCTGCTTGTATACTCGAGTGCCATCTGTGAGCTCACAGACCTTCTGATGCCACCTGAAGAGTCTAACTGGGATCTCTTTATGGCGATAGTTTCAGCGTTTAGAGGGATGGAGAGGGATGTGGCCCGTGATGGTGAGAAATATCTCTTATACTTCGAGCTGAAACTCCTCAGCGCGCTTGGCTACAGTCCGCAACTTTCCGGATGTCTATCATGTGGGGGTAGTATAGGAGGGAAGACGGCCTTCTTCAGCGTGCCACTGGGGGGGATCCTGTGTGAGAAATGTGGCGCAAGTAGCCCGGCTTCGTTCGAAATGAGGCCGGGAGCGGCCAGGTTTCTGGAGAAACTTCAGACAGCGAAATCTTTCAGGATGATATCAAACCTGAGGTCAACTGCCTCGCTGCGGCGTGAGATCTCGGATGCCCTCAGGAAGTTCCTCGAATATCATACGGAAGGCAAAAGGGAGCTTAAGTCCCTGCAGTTCCTTGATAAGATCAGATTGTCGGAGATAGGTGCGGGTTAGATTTCGGATTTGTGGGTAAGTGAATCTCTCGCAGGTTCAGAATCTGCGGGAGGTTTGGAGTCTATCAAAAAACGGAGGGAAGATGGCCAAAGAAGTGGATGAAAAGTTGATGGATAAGCTCGTATCGCTCTGCAAGAGAAAGGGATTCATATTCCAATCGAGCGAGATCTACGGTGGGCTCAATAGCTGTTGGGATTACGGACCGCTTGGGGTCGAGCTGAAAAATAACGTTAAGAAGGAATGGTGGTGGTCGGTAGTCCAGAGCCGCAAGGATGTTGTGGGGCTCGATGCGAGCATACTTATGCATCCGAAGATCTGGGTCGCTTCGGGGCACGTAGAAGGGTTCTCCGATCCTATGGTGGACTGTAAAAGCTGCAAACTGCGCTTCAGGAGCGATGATATAGAAGGTGACAGATGTCCTGAATGCGGGGGTGAGCTTACTTCTCCGAGACAGTTCAACCTGATGTTCAAGACCTTCATGGGTCCTGTCGAGGACGAATCTGCTATCGTATACCTCCGACCCGAGACCGCTCAGGGTATATTCGCCAACTTCACCAACGTTCAGTCCGCGATGCGGCTCAAGCTTCCGTTCGGTATAGCCCAGATAGGTAAGGCCTTCAGAAACGAGATAACCCCGGGTAACTTCACGTTCCGGACACGCGAGTTCGAGCAGATGGAGCTTGAGTACTTTGTTTTCCCCGGGACGGACGATGAGTGGTACAGAAACTGGATAGATGAACGGCTGAACTGGTATATTGACCTTGGGATAAGGGCGGATAGATTGAAGCTCCGTGAGCACAGCGATGATGAGCTCGCACACTATGCGAAATCCTGCACGGACATAGAGTACGGATTCCCGTTTGGATTATCCGAGCTGGAAGGGATAGCAAACAGAACCGATTACGACCTAAAGAAACATTCGGAATTCAGTGGAAAATCCCTTACCTATTTTGATGAAAAGTCGGGGGAAAGGATAATACCCTATGTCATAGAGCCTTCAGCCGGTGCCGATAGGGCAACCCTCGCCTTTCTGGTCGATTCCTATGATGAAGAGCCGGAGAGGGTCGTCCTGAGGCTCCATCCGAAGCTTGCCCCTATAAAGGCCGGAATCTTTCCACTTGTCAAAAGGGATGGAATGCCTGAAAAGGCAACTGAAATAGAGGAGGAACTGAGACCTTACCTCAGTGTCTTTTACGACGAAGGAGGGTCCGTAGGCCGCCGTTACAGGAGGATGGACGAGGTGGGAACACCGTTCAGTGTCACGGTGGACTCACAGACGATGGTGGACGATACGGTGACCGTCAGAGACAGGGATACCATGGAGCAGGTGAGGGTTAAGATAGCGGAACTTAAGAATTACCTGTTGGAGAGCATAGGGAGCTGGGTGAGACCCGAAGGGGTGGGGCCCCAGGTGTGATCAAATGATTACTGGGCAAAAGAGAGAGGAATTGATATGAAACTCATCTTCCTTTGCATCTCATTGATAGTGGCCTTTTCCACTGCATCAGGGGCATCTGCTTTGGAGTCCGTGTTTCCGAAATCTCCTCCTCCGGCCGATAAGCTGATCGTCCTGCAGGGCGATCAGAGCTCCTCAGAGTCAAAGCCGCTCGACTATGAACTGAAGCTTATGATCACTACACTCCAGGGGGTAGTAAACCGCAGACTTCCCCGAATATATATCGATGACGGCCACCGGGGTCCCCGTGCTATCTCGACAGAAGTTCCCTCACATCTCGACATAGTCAGAAGCTACGGCTATGCTACGGAATATGTTAACGATGCGTTCGAGCTTCTGGATATGTTCAGGGATGAGATATACGGGGCCATCGTATATGATCCAGGATGCCCGGCAAGTTATGAGATTGCTGTGACGATGTCCGGAATAAGGGATGCTGTGGCACTGTCCCCACGGCTGGCCGAGACCGTCGATCTTCCAATCATCGAGGATCTGAGGGGGAGGTGGCGGAACGATTACGAGGCTTTCGGATGGGCGTTCGATAATCTCTTCCCTGACTGCAGGCAGGATATGGTGTGTCACCTAAGGATCGGTCCGCTTGACTCGGGAGAACCGACTGGTCTTGAGTGGTACCATGCAAGGCAGGTCGATTACCTCGTCGCCTTCAAGATCTTCACATTCCATCTCGAGGCGGAACCCTCCCCCGAGATGCTATCCCTTGTCGAGGAGATCTTCGCAGCCTATCCCCCGAATCGACCCGTTATCGGCGAGTCGGGGATGGGGACATGTTATCCCGAAACACAGTGGATATCACTTATATCCGAGTGGGGTAAGTTCTTTCCTACCATGAATAAAACCCCGAACCTCACGGTCCATTCGGGCATTGCGGTAGATCCCTCGAAGTTCAAACGGAAAGATATCGATCCACCTGAACTCGATACGGCGAAGGGCTATGTCTCTATCACGATAACCGAGGGCGATAACCTCGGTATGATGCTCGAACAATTCCTTTATCAGCCCGAAGGGGTTGATAATGATGAATTTCGTATGTGGCACAGTCCTTTCCAGGGGGAAGTGCCCATTGGCTGGGCTTTCAGCATGTTGGCCCTGGACCTTGCCCCCGACATATTTGCCTATTTTTATGAGACCGCTACTCCCACGGATTGCATTTACTGCGCTGCCTCGGGAATCGGCCTGATGGACCCGACTGGTTCGAGCTACGAGGATCTCATGAGACATAAGAGGGGGGAGATAGATATAACTGAGGTCTGGAATAGTGTAGGATACGGGAGAAAGGCGGGCGATCCGGATGAGATACTGGACGCTTTTCTCGAGATGACCGATGATTACATGAAGAGGCTCGATATGGATCTCGTGCTTGTCCCGAGGGGTGAGAGGAATGTACTGGAAAGGTATGTGTCCAAGAT
>CAZTBA010000413.1:0-5376 GCA_964611725.1 uncultured bacterium | reverse complement strand
TTCTATCTTATTATAGACCAATATTATGAGTGAGTTCTACAACGATAGTTTTTTTGAAGCTATGACAGGTATTCCAGCTATCAGCCGCTTATGAACTGTAAATCTGAGATTGTAGATTGTGAAAATCTAAAATCCACGATTTTCAGCTCCGGTTGACTTGCTGAAGACTTACAAGTGTACAGGGGAAAGGGGTACTAATGAAGGGACAATCTCATACATGGGGCAGTGTGATAGGGTGGCAGTTTGCCGGAAATTCTGCCGATCATTTCCGCAGGATTGTTGAAATGAGCCCCGAATACGGAGTCACAATGGTCAGCCGGATTCACGACGGATTGCCGGTGCAGAATCTGGATGAGACGCTCGCACGGGCGCGTGATCTGGGGATCGATGTCTGCCCCTGGCAACATGAGCTGGCTTTGCTTCCGCCTCCCTCATTGCTTCGTCATGGCAAACCCGACCTCGATAATCCGGGACTGTGGGACTGGATGGCCGACCGCTACCGGGCGGAATTTGAATCCCACCCCGACCTCGGTGGCATTATCCTGACAGTTACTGAGACGGCCTATTCCGTTCTACACGATCATCAGGTGGTTAGCAGCGAGACCAAGGCGGAGAGGCTCGCCCGTGTGATCCACACTATCTGGGATGTCTGCCGGGAATATGATAGGAAGCTGTGGGTGCGCACCTTCACGTGGGTTGCGGAAAACCTGTTGCACATGCTCGACGCGCTGAATCAGGTTCCACAGGGGATCGGGGTGATGTCGAAGGAAGCCTGGGGAGATTGGTACCAGCGCTATCCCCACAATCCCTTCATAGGCGCGGTGCATCCCCATCCGCAGATCATGGAGTTCGACTTCTGTGGGCAGTACGCGGGGGCGGGACGTCTACCCTGGGTATCTGCCCGTTACCTGCAGAAACGTCTGCGCCATGCACGGAACTCGGGGTGCGTGGGCGCAATCGTCCGACTGGACTGGGGACACGGAACGATCATTGATAACATCAATGAAATCGGGCTCCATTATTTCACTGAGCTGATACGTGATCCTGACTCTGATCCCGATGCCCTGGTCCATGCCTGGTGCCGTGAACGTTACGGGAGTGAGGGAGGGGATGGCGTGGCGGAGGCACTGATTTTGACCAATGATATCATACAGAAACTCTACTTCGTGCGCGGGCTCTACTTCATGAACACATCATCCCACGTTCCCCCCTTCTGGACCAGCAGAGCCCATAGCTTTAGCTTCGAGTACAGTTTCCTCTCCCAGTGGGATCAGACGCTGCGGGCGGACATCGAAGACATACTGCGTCCGAGCGAGGAGACCTTTGTCCAGGTGGCTCACGAGAAAGCTGAGGCATTGTCGCTTTGGAGGCGAGCACGGGCCACCCTCGACCGGGTGGCACTTGATCTGAAGCCGGAGGATCGCACGCGCCTGGACGATGGTTTCACACGCCTGCGGCTTTATGCCGAAACGTTCCGGGCTCTAACCCGCACCCAGTTCCGCTACCGCCGCTGGCGCATAACCGGTGTTGGAGCCGATCGCGCCAGACTGGAGGCTGAGGTCGCTGCGGTGGATGCCGTCGCCAATGAAGTAGAATCCACGCTGGGCGATTCCGATAGCCACATCGCACCTGAAAGCATCCGGTCCTATACGGCCTCCGTGCACACTCTCCTATCTCCCGCCCTGCGCTGGGTATACGAGACGACCCATCCGGTCTGCACGCGCCCTGCGCTTTTCAGAGAGAATGGCGAACACCGGATTGTAATCATACCTGCACAGAGTTACGTTATCTGTCTGGATAAGTCAGGTCAGGAGATTTGGACGCTCGAGATACCGTATGTCAAGTGGTCCCACAACTATTCGTCACCGGTGATAGCAGAACTGGAGGGGACCCGGGATCAGAGCGTCCTGTTCGGAGCCACCGATTCCCGGCTCTATACGCTGCGAACCGATGGCACCGTGCGATGGACCGCACGGGCGGGACACGAGATCGGGGCCTCTCCGGTCCTGTGGGATCTCCCGGACCGGCAACTGATCCTTGCCGGAGCTCTGGATGGCGTCCTCTACGCCTGGAACCCGGATGGGTCGGTCCGCTGGACAAGGTCCCTCGACTATGGGGTGTTCGCCGAGGTGTCCACGGCGGTATGGCAGGGTGACCCGGTAGCAATCGTCGCTACACTGCTGGGGGGGATATACGCCCTGGATAAGGATGGCCAGGTGATCTGGGAGCGTCCGCCCGCGCAGGATGCGGTGAAATCCCTGTCGTCGAAGAACCGTTTTACCGGTCTATCTATGCTCGTGCGGTTTCCCTTGAGTCCTCATAGCATACACGGAAAGCCCTATGTAGACGAGCGTGGTGTTGTGGTGGGTGACGAGTCGGGGCACCTCAAGGCACTGGATATGGATGGCGGGGATCGCTGGACCCTTAAACTGGGGAGCGCAGTTCGGTCTGCAGTCAGCTTGGGCGAGGATGACACGCTGGTTGTCGGCACCGCGGATGGGCGGCTCCTTACCGTTTCACGGGACGGCAAGCTGCTTGGCGAGGCTTCACTGACTGCCGAACCACTTCATCCCCCTGTACCGATCACGGTTAAGGGTCAACAGTTCTATGCGATCGGTACCGAAGGTTGCGTGGTACACCTCCTGGCTGAGAATTTGAAGGTGCTACACACTTTTCCGTTAACTCAGCCTAATGTGATAAACTTCCCCGAAGCCGGAGTTCCTTTCGGCGCTCCGGTTGTGCTGGATAATCACACCCCGTCACCGGATCTGCTGGTCGCCGCTAAGGATGCAACTCTCTATTGCCTGCGTACGGATGTGCCATGGACCGTGGAAGGTTAGCGGGAACCCATTTCTGGGAGAAGGAAGTTTCATGAAAATTACGTTTCTGGGCACGTGCAGTGGCACGGAACCGATGCCCGGGCGCAGGCATGTTTCTTTCGCTATTGAGCACGGCGGAGGCGTTTACTGGTTTGATGCAGGGGAGGGGTGTTCTCATACCGCCCATCTGGCAGGTATCGACCTTCTCTCGGTTCGGGCCATTTTCATAACACATACCCATATGGACCACGTTGGGGGGTTGGCGAACCTCCTCTGGAACATGAGAAAGCTCAACGGAAGGGCCAGGGACAAAACTCGTAGCCTATCCGGCAGGAGCGTTAAGCTATTCATTCCCAATCTGCATGTTTGGGAGGGTATCCATCATATACTCGCTGGGACTGAAGGAGGTTTCAAGATCGACTTCGACCTGGATGTGCAAAGCTATAGTGATGGGATCATCTATGATGACTCCACCCTCCGCGTAATCGCACTACATAACCTCCACCTTGGTGAACCGGCAGATGACAAAGATTGGGAATCGTATTCTTTTCGCATAGAGGCTGGCGATAGGAGTGTGGTATTTTCAGGTGATGTGGCAGATATCAGGGAACTCGATCCCATGCTCGATGATTCCGATTTGCTCCTCATGGAAACCGGTCATCATAAAGTGGAGAATATCTCTAACTATCTGAAAAATAGTGGAAAACATTTTGGCCAACTGGCGTTTATCCATCACGGCAGGGCGATCCTTACCGATCCCGAACGTGAAGCTCAGAAGGCGCGGGATATTATAGGTGAAAGAGTGATCGTCACAGAGGATGGGATGACACTGGACATTTAGGAACGGCGACCATATATGACCCAGGCTGAGCATGGCATTTCGCTTAAATCAGCGGGAAAGTTTGAAAGCTCTTTGCAATTTGTAAGCTCTCCATTTTACCCTTGCGATTCTATCCCTTTATCTATATGTTTTAATCCGAAGATTGTATGAATCCTGTGGGGGAAATATCAGGAAATTTTTATGTACTGAAATGGTCTATCAGGGATACCAAATAAAGGAAGAACGCTTATGAGAACGAAGAAATTGGGTTGGACTGACCTTAAACTGACGACCGTTGGACTCGGCACGTGGGCGATTGGTGGCAGTGGCTGGCAATATGCCTGGGGTCCGCAGGATGACAGGGATTCGATATCTACCATACAACGTGCCATCGAAATCGGGATCAACTGGATAGATACCGCTGCGGTTTACGGACTTGGCCATTCCGAGGAGGTTGTGGGGAAGGCTATAGAGGGATTAAGCGATAAACCCATAATTGCTACCAAGTGTGGCCGTGCCTGGAATAAAGATGGGAATCTATACGGCCTCCTGAAGAGGGAACGTATACTTTCCGAAATCGAATCAAGTCTGAAAAAGCTCAAGTTAGATGTCATTGATCTCTACCAGATCCACTGGCCGAATCCTGAAGAGGACATTGAGGAAGCCTGGGGTACAGTAGCCGATCTGGTGAAAGAGGGCAAAGTCCGCTATGCCGGGGTATCCAATTTCAACGTCGAGCAGCTCAAGCGTATACAGCCTATCCATCCGGTGGCGTCGCTTCAGCCGCCCTACAGTATGCTCAGGCGGGATGTCGAGGATGAGCTGCTGAGCTATTGCGCGGAGAATGATATCGGTGTCATCGCGTACAGCCCCATGCAGAAGGGAATACTTACGGGAAAGTTTAACAGAGAGCGTGCCCTGAATCTGCCCGAAGATGACCATCGACGCCGCGATCCCCTCTTCAGGGAACCTAAGTTGAGCGCCAACCTCGAACTGGTTGAGGAACTGCGGAAAATTGCCGAAAAGAGCGGAAGGACCGTAGCTCAGTTAGCCATAGCATGGGTTCTAAGACGCTCCGAGGTAACTTCAGCCATCGTGGGTGCAAGACATCCTTCTCAGATTGAGGAAACTGCCGCCGCTGGAGACTGGGTGCTTTCGGAGGTGGATATTGCTTCTATAGATGCGTTGCTGGAAAAATTGTAGATTGAGAAAATCTACAAGCCAAAAAAGGAGGGAGCAGGTGAAATCAGCTTTGTTCGTATGGGGTGGTTGGGAAGGCCATGAGCCCAAACAGTGTGTGGATGTCTTCGCCCCGATTCTGGAGGAAGAGGGCTACGACGTGGAGATTTCCAACACGCTCGATTCCTACCTCGATGAGGACAAGATGAAATCCCTCAGCCTCGTGGTGCAGGCGTGGACGATGGGAACGCTCACCGGGGAGCAGCAGAAGGGACTGCTGGAGGCGCTGGAAAGTGGGGTCGGAATGGCCGGATGGCATGGCGGGATGGGTGATTCCTTCCGTAATAATACCGGATACCAGTTCATGGTCGGTGGCCAGTGGGTGGCTCACCCCGGGGGCATAGTTGACTACGAAGTCAATATTATCGATCACAAAGATCCCATCACTGCCGGAATCTCTGATTTTAAGTTGACTTCAGAGCAGTACTACATGCATGTTGATCCGTCGAATGAGGTTTTGGCAACCACAACATTTTCTGGCACAGATGTCCCGTGGAT